>DASUTP010000281.1:0-37656 GCA_036374515.1 Chryseolinea sp.
CGCTACCTAATTTAAAAAATTCTTCAACACCCGGCGCACTTCAAGCTAACTTCTTTAGCAAATTCAGTTCGAAACATTACACCCCGTTTTTTGTTAACCCCGTTCGGCACATTGAAGCATTTTCACCCAAGGTACTGACTATGTTATCGGCAGTTAAGAAGGTTTAGCTCAAGGTGAAGTCGGGCAGCCTAATCGTTGCTCCGCCCTTCTGCGCTGACTCATGAGCAAGCAGACCGACGCAGGTGATGTTTGCCGATTGTTTGGCGTTGGGATATGGATCGGTGTTTTCGACGAGAGCGCTTAAAAACTGATGCACAAGGTGTGGATGAGAACCTCCATGCCCGCCGCCTTGTGTGAATGAAAGATGCTGATGTTCGTTTGAGTCGTATACCCCTTTCGTTGTAAATCGCCGGATGGACTCGGGCAATAACCTTGCGTAGTCCGGACACTCCACTTCCTCGGGTATTTCAGGTTCGGGCCGTTTGGCTACATGGACGATCAGCGGATGTCCTTCGATCAACGGCCACTCCACAGTTTTTTTGGAGCCATAAACTTCAAAGCTTTCACGATACTGCCTGGCAACGTCAAACAGCGAGCGATAAAGGTGTGCGCTGAGATCGGAATCTTTTAATTTGACATGAGCCGTTTCAACTGCGTAGGGTGATTTGTAATGCTTTTGCAGTTCTTCCCGGATTGTGCCCGAACCAAAACATGACACGTATTCCGCATCTTTTCGAAGCAAACCCAGAATAGGTCCCACGCAGTGCGTTGCGTAATGCATGGGCGGAAGGCCTGGCCAATAATCCGGCCATCCATCCATATCTTGCTGGTGGCTGGCTTTGAGAAACTGAACCTTTCCCAGTTCACCTTTTTCATAAAGTTCCTTCATAAAAAGAAATTCTCGCGCATAGACAACAGTTTCCATCATCATGTATGTGCGTTTGTTGGCATTCACAAGCCTGACAATCTCTTCACATTCTGCCACTGAGGTAGCCATGGGCACTGTGCAGGCTACATGTTTCCCTGCCTTCAAAGCTTTGATGGATTGGATCGCGTGATCGGGAATTGGAGTATTGATGTGAACGGCATCGATATCTGGATCTTTTAAAAGCTGATCGTAGTCGGTATAGCGCTTTTCAATCTCAAACGCATTTCCAACCTCATCCAGCTTGGATTTTGTCCGCTGGCAAATAGCCACTAGGTTAGCATTCGGATGTTTTTTATAGATCGGAATGAACTCTGCACCAAATCCCAATCCAATGATGGCAATGTTGATCTTTTTGTTGCTCATGGAGTTTTATTAAGCGTTTAATAGTTTTTTCAAGAATTTAAGTCCTTCTGAAGCAAAGCCGTCCTGGCTCGGTGCAAGATTTTTCCAGATGCACACCGCGCCCGCAAGTTCTTTGATCTCCGGTGTAAAGCTTTCGATCGATACGGCGCCTTCATAGTTGATCTTGGCTAATCCCGTCTTAAATGAATTCCAGGGTGTTTGTCCCGTGCCCGGCGTTCCCCTGTAATTTTCGGAGACTTGAACATGGATGAGTTTGTTTCCTACCGAAGTGATGGCTTTCTCCAGATCCGGTTCTTCGATTGCCATGTGAAAACCATCCAGTAAAACTTTTGCCGACGGATGATTTATATCCCTGATCAGCCGCATAACGTCCTCCGCCGTGTTAATTAAATCAGATTCGAACCGGTTCAAGGGCTCAAGTGCGATTTCCAATGCGCGTTCTCCTGCGAGCCTGCTCACTTTATGAAGGTTGGTCACCGCGCGGTCCCATTCCAGTTTTTTTTGTTCCGGCGCGACCATTCTTGCTTTTCCCACTGCCGAGTACATCGGACCTGCAAGAAATTTTGCATTCCATGCATTGCAAAGGTCAAGGCATTGACGGATGTAGGTAAAGCAGGTTTCATGAACCGCGGGATCGTCGTGCGTAAGGTCGCGTGACGGACCGAAGGCGCCGCAGACGATAGGAGTGAGATCATTGGCCTTCAGCGCCTCCTGGACTTTGCTTCCTGAGATCTTCTCCGGGTACTCCACGGGAATTTCGACGGCGTCAAATCCCATGGATTTGATTTTAGGGAACAAGCTAACGGTGTCCGTAGTGAATGGAGAGGTCCATAGCCAGGTGCTGACGGCAAATTTTATATTTGGATTCACGAACTAAGGCTTTAAAGTGACGGCTTCTTTGATACGACTTTCATTACCCCGTTCATAATTGACCAATGTCCCGGGAATGTGCAAACGAACGGATAATCTCCTGGATTTTCGGGCGCGACAAAACTAAGCTTGACCGTTTCCTGCGGGTTGACCAGTTTCGTTGCAAAAAGTACTTCCGGAATGGTTGGAACATATTGCATCTCTGCACCTTTGGGATGCGAGGCAAGTTTATCGGCCGCCTTTCCAACAATTTCGAGCGTACCGGGTTGGATGACTACCAGGTTGTGCTGCATAAAGTCGGGATTTTCGAATGTAATCTCCACGGGTTTGCCGGCTTCCACGGTAAAATTCTTCAAGTCGTATTTCATTTCATTTTGGATCACCTTGATGTGAATAGCGGTGGCGTTGCTGTTAGTAGCTGGTGTATTATTCTCAACCGGTGCCGCGGGGTTTAAATAGGCATTCACAAACACTTCCGCGATCGACGCATCTCCGAATACGCGCCTCGGATTATACTCTTTCTCAACTTCGTAACTCCACGGCCCGGCAAGGGATATCTTTTGCGCGCCAGATTCCAGAAACATTTCTTCAGGTCCCCCATACATCCCACCGTTGCCGGCGTGATCTTCAACGCGCACGGCGATCACATTTTTGCCACCCTTGAGAACGCCTGCCGGGATTTCATAGATCCTTTTTTCGTTTCGTTTTCTTTCGATACCGCCTACCTGTGTTCCGTTGACCCAGGTGATATCAGAATCATCCACGGGTCCTAAAGAAACGACGCCCTTCTTGCCGGCGGCACTTTTGGGAAGGTCAATTGCCTTTCTAAACCACACAAGGCCATCGATATTCAGGCCTCCCTTCTCAAAATTCTGCGGCAATGTCATTTGTTTCCAGGCGGCATCATTCCATTCCTGCGTTTCGCGTCTCATCACTTCTGCAACATTTCCTGTGTAACCGGGATTTACTTTCAGGAAAGCTTCAATAAAACCTTGTTTGTGCTGGCTTGCAGCGGCGTATACAGCTTTTCCTAACCAGTGGTCATTGTTGACGCTTTCCTCGAGGCTCATGTTGTACAGTATTTGACCCAACGTGGTGGAGGGCGAAATTTCGGTCAAAGCCACAATGGCTGCCAGCCTGGTATTGGGATCAGGATCCTGCAAGATTTTAGACTGTACTACAACGTCCTCCGATAGTCTGCCCTTGGAAAGAATTTGAATTGCTGCTTTCCTGACACCGGCTGAATTGGATGTAAGCGCTTCGATTACAACGCCTTCAGCCTTGTCGTCCTTGCTGATGGCACCAAGCCCGTCAATTGCCCATAGTGCGTGGGTTGCGGCAAAGTTGTTGCCAAACTCGTCTGCTTCCCTGCTCTCGGCAAGATCATAAAGACTGGTGAGCACATCAAGGTTTCCACGCTCGACTAAAAGGCGTTGCGCGGTGATCCGCCAGAAAAGATTGTCACTTTTCAAGGCATCGATCAAGTCATCAGGTTCGGTTTTGTCCAACGAAATCTTATTACCCTCTTCAGCTTCCAGGCTTACCACACGCCAGATCCGTCCATGGGTTCTGTCACGAAGCGGATTCTCATAAGCGTTCCCTTTTCCCGTTACCGCTGTGTAACCACCGCGATCAGGTGTAGGGGTAGGGTTATGCTGCACTATAAAATTGTACCAGTCAAGAATCCACACGGCGCCATCCGGCCCCACTTTGGCGTCGACCGGGGCGACCCATTCGTCTGCGCTGGCAAAGAGATTCCAGCTGTCTTTTTCAACAAATCCAGCGCCTTCCTTTTCGATACGCGACATATGAACCAGGTGTCCCGTTGGCTCACAAACAAAAGCGACCTGATTCCAAAATTCCTTGGGATAATTTCGCGCGGTGTAAAAACTATGCCCCGCGGCTGCTGTAAATCCGCCGAATACGTCCACTTGCCTCACATTTTGTGTGATGGCATGCATAGAATAATGCCCGTCAATTTTCATGCTGCCGGTAAATTGAACACCCTGAAGGTTCTGAATCGCTTTGTTTGGGATGGCCATAAAAACACTATGGGTGTTGTTCGCCGTCGATCCGAATACATCATTGTTTTCCGTGAATCCCAGCCCCCACGTATTGTTGGTTGTGGATGTCATGAATTCAAAGGTGGAGACATCGGGCTTAAAGCGATAAAACCCTTGTTTGAAATCGCGATTTTCTCCTGCGATAGTTCCCTGAAAACCCGAGTAGCCCACCGTTCCCCAAATATGATTGTCGAATCCATAGCGGAGATTCGAAGGACCCGCATGAGTATCGAAAGTTCCCCAGCCGTCTATGATGACCTTTTTTACATCGGCCTTGTCGTCTCCATCTGTATCCTTGAGAAACAAAAAGTGAGGCGCCTGCGAAACAATAATTCCGCCGTTGGTGAAGACCATGCTCGTCGGAATGTTCAGCCCTTCGGCAAATACGGTTGACTTATCCATTTTACCGTCACCGTCGGTGTCTTCACATATCTTAATACGGTCGTCGCCGCTACCTTTATCGTCCCGGACTGTATTAGGATAGTCCACGGTTTCAATAACCCACAACCGGCCTTTCTCGTCCCACTCCATGGCTATTGGATTTATTATATCCGGCTCTGAGGCGAATAGTTCAAGTGAGAAACCCGGAGGAACCTGAATTAATTTCTTTGACTCTTCGGGCGATAGCGGTTCCTGAAATTTTGGTGCGGGATCCCGCTTTTCATAGTTTGGAATATTTGCTTCCTCACGATAGGTAAGGGTGGGCATTTCCTGCCGGAATGTCGCCCAATCTTTTTTTGCCTGTTCGCCGATGGCCCAAAGAATTCCTTCTTTTATTAATTGTTGAAATCCTGGATTGCTCCATGTCCGCTCGTCATGACCATACGCGGTATAGAATACCCGGCCATCGCCATGTTGCTTTACCCAGGTCCACGGCTCACGATGATCATCCTCGACACGCTCCATCAGCACCGTTATATCCTTCGCCAGTTTATCATGTACATAAGTTTCGTCCCAAGTCTCAAATTCTTTAAGCGATTGCACGATGGGATGATCTTTTTTTATGATGTCGGCCGTAAATGAATCGGTTTTGTGATTCAAAAATTGACCACCTACAAGGCTGATGTATTCCGGAGAATTCTGAAAGCAAAAACTCGCGCAATGGACGGGAATGAATCCCTTTCCTTTTTCGACGAAGCCAAGCAACGCCTTTTCCTGATCTGGTGTTATCTTCTCGTGATTTGCATAGATCATCAAACCATCATACTTACCCAAGTTCTCTGTATTCAGGTCTTGCGGATCGCTGGTGTATGTGAAATTAATTCCTTCTTTGGAAAGGGCTGAGGCGAGGATCGGCATGTAAACCGCTGCATTGTGATGTTCGCTGTCATGTCCCAAAAAAAGTATTTCGATTTTCCGCGGCCCTGTTCGAACATTCCTGGAGGTCTTATCACAGCAGATCAAGCTGCTTGTCAACAGCACAATTACAAGATATAGCGCAAGGGATCGCATGAATTTCGGGATTAGTTTAGAGATCTAAATTGGACCTTAAATTCTGCAAACGTTTACTGTTTTTTATCAAAATTTGACTGTATTTTGCCATATAACGCCTCCTGAATTGCCATTAATGGACAAATAAGTGTCAACCAAACGAAAATGGCGCATTAACAGCGATGAAACCAGCCCTTCAGAAATCTCCCATCTCCGAAAATCAGGCATTCGAAGTGAAATATTTAAGTGCGCCCCATTTTGATCCAAACTGGCATTTCCATTCCGAGTATCAGTTATTTACAGTGGTCCGGGGCACGGGAACAAGATTCGTTGGTGATCATGTGAGTCCATTTAAAAAGAACGACCTTGTTTTCACGGGGCCCAATTTGCCCCATCTCTGGCAGAGCGACCACGAATATTTTAACGGGGATAAGGAACTATGGACAGAAGGATTGGTCGTTTATTTCCAGGAAAATTTTATCGGAAGCGACTTCCTTCAAAAAAATGAGACCTATAAGATCAAGCAATTGTTTTTAAAAGCACAACGGGGTATGGAGATAGTCGGGCAGACAGCAGAGAAGGCCCGAACTCTAATGCAGGAACTGCTCCGGGCCGAAGATTTTGAACGCCTGCTGAAACTCCTCAACCTTCTTCATTTATTGTCGAACTCGACGGAATATAATCTTCTTGCCAACGAAGGCTATTCCAATTTGCTGAAAGAAGCGGACAGCGACAGGATGAACAGAGTTCACGCATATGTGATGAAGAACTTCCGGGAAAAGATCAGCCTGGCGGACGTCGCTGCTATCGCCAACATGAGTTCAACGTCATTCAGCCGTTACTTTAAAACGCATGCCAATAAAACTTTTTCCGATTTTCTAACGGAGATACGGATTGGCTACTCGCGGAAATTGCTGATTGAAAAAAATATCAGCATCGCAGATGCTTGTTATGAAAGTGGCTTCAATACGATTTCTAATTTTAACCGTCAGTTTAAGGTCCTCACGAATCACAGTCCGCTGAGTTATAAAAAAAAGTATATCGACACAATTCACTTGTAGCGGGCGTGTCATACGTTTGCGTACGTTTCGTCGAAATAGCCCAAAGGTATGCAGGTCTCAGCGTTCGTGCGCTTGTTGGTAAAGGACACCGACAAAGGCGTTGGTTGCGTGACGTAGTCATACTTTTGCCGATGTTATGCCGAAAATATCGAATAGTATGCAGGGCTCTTCGTGCTTGCGCTTGTTGCTCGTCGTTGTAGAGTTCCTCACCAACAAACCTGCAAGATTGCTTTGTCGGTTAAGTATGCAATTAAAAACGGCTAGGTAACCTAGTCTTCGCCCAGAAGTTTGCTGTACAGCATTCGCTCTTACAATTTACTGGCCACTTGGAAGCATGTTCCTGATTGCACTGATCTTCCATGTTCCCTTTTCTGTTACCGCGAAGAAAGTGCTCCACATTCTCCGGGGCGAACCGTCCGCATTTTGGATTTCATATTTACAGTCAACTATTGCGCTATGCGTGTTTATCATTTTTACTTTTTCGACGGTCAGCGTTCTTGTTCCGGGCGCGCTGGCCGAGCTTCTTAACATACCCTTCACAGCTTCCGTGATAACGTTTCTCCATTCACCCGTCGAAACCAGTTGATCGACATCCGCAGTTAGGATATTTTTCAGCAGTGCCGTGTCTCGCTTTTCCCTCGCCTGCGAGTATTTGTCAATCAGCGCTTGTAACTCGTTTTTTTGTTTTGGACTCGGGTTTGACTGGGCACATAAGTTAAACGTTGTGACTAAACATACGTAGAATACAAGAGGAATTGTTTTCATATTACGGTTTTTGATGTCGCTTTTTGGTGTAGTTCGAATCACTTTGTCGCTATCACACTGTTCACTTCGAGCCAGTAGCCGTCGGGATCCTGGAAAAAAATCTGTTTGATTCCATCTGCCCGAACGTTAATTTTTTGTGGATTTCCCGGCCAATCCGAATATCCGATTACGCGATTATCCAACGTTCTCACAAATTCTTCCAGGTTGGAGGTCGTTAAAGCGAGGTGGACAGCCTTGTTAAGAACAACCTTTTCCTTAATGGAGGATATCAGGTGTAATTCCAGACCATCAGAAAATTGGAACCATCTGACCCCTTCGATTTTTGATCGATTAACAATTTCCTGAAGTTTCAAAACATTTTGGTAAAACTCAGCGGACCTGTCGACATTCGTCACAGAAAGTGCCAGGTGGTTGAACCTGAACTGAAAGGACTTCGTTTCCTGCGCATGCAGAAGGGTGCAAGCAAAAAAGCATAGGGCGAGCATTAAATTTTTCATTTCATTGCTTGTTGTTGCATTTATTGGAGACCGGAGCTCCCGCGTCCGTTCTCAAAATATACTACCTTTATTATTAATCAATATTCGCCGTTGAATAAACTACCGCAGTCATGGAAAACATCGTAAAGATACTTACTGCAGAATACGTAACACATGATGTTCGTCAGTTCAGAATTGAGAAGCCGCAGCGTTACACTTTTATTCCAGGGCAGGCTAGCGAGCTTTCGATTAACAAAGAGGGATGGCGCGACAAAAAAAATCCGTTCACTTTTACGTGCCTACCCGGTGAACCGTACCTTGAGTTTATTATTAAATTATATAGCGGCCATCGCGGTGTCACCGAACAACTGGGCAAACTCAATCCGGGAGATGAACTTATACTGCGAGAGCCTTGGGGGGCGATCGAATACAAAGGCCCGGGGTATTTTATTGCCGGCGGCGCAGGGATAACGCCTTTTGTCGCAATATTGAGAACGTTGAAACACGAAGGAACGGTGGGCGACAACAAGCTGTTCTTTTCCAACAAAACCGACAGGGACATTATTCTTGAAGCGGAGTTAAAATCTATTCTGGGTGGGAATGCATTGTTCACGGTCAGTCGGCAAAAGGATACCGTGCATGACCGGCGGCGCATTGATGAAGCCTTTCTAAAAACTGAGATCCCAGATTTCCAAAAACACTTCTATGTATGTGGGCCTGATCCAATGGTGGCGGAAATAACTGGGACGCTGGAGAAATTAGGAGCTGCCGCCGATGCCGTCGTTTTTGAAAAATAAACTGAGCATTAAGATCGCCAGATCAACGAAGGATTGGCAATGACTTTTGAGAGTATTCTTTTGGACTACAAGCCCCGTGGGCATTTTTATAACTACTTGATAATGTGTTTAATAAGGAAGTGGCGGGCAAATGACGGGTGAAGTTCTGCCTAATGTTTTGGACCAATCGGCATGGAAAGTGAAATTGTCGAAGGTTTTTAATGCGATACGGCAGAGCTAAAATATGCAGAGCCTCAAACAAAACTTGCAAATTTTCATCTTCATAGTCGCGATCTGTCTGGGTTGTTCCCCAAAAAAAGAAGATCGTATTGATACCCACCTGGGATTAGAGAGAATCCCGACCGAGGGCTTGGACCGGTTCCTCACGGACAAAATGCAAGAGCTGGGCATACCGGGACTAGCAATGGCGGTGATAAACAATGGAAAGATTGTATATCACAGGACGATGGGATACGCTAACCAGGAAAAAAATCAGCCCGTATCTGACAACACCATTTTTGAAGGCGCTTCGCTCTCTAAGTCTGTATTCGCATTTTTTGTAATGACGTATGTGGAAGAAGGCAAGTTGTCCTTGGACAGACCGTTGTATGAGTACCTTCCATACAAGGACATTCAACATGATGAGAGGTACAAAAAAATAACGGCCAGAATGGTTTTAAGCCACCGGTCAGGATTCCCGAATTGGCGCAGGGATGAAAGCGATGGCAAGCTTAAATTAAAATTTGAACCCGGCACCGATTATTTGTATTCCGGTGAAGGCTACCAATACCTGGCGATGGTCCTGCGAGAGATTGAAGGCACCGACTGGAAGGGGCTGGAAGCTGCGTTCCAAAACAAGGTCGGAAAAGTCCTAAGGCTCGAACATACCGTTTTTCTCCAGACACCATACACTAGACAATATAAGGCAGCCCCTTACAACGCTGAAGGTAAACCCGTCGCAGGTGTAGAGGATAAAGAATTTGGCGCCGCTTATTCCATACATACCGAGCCTGTCGACTTTTCAAAATGGATGGTCGCTGTTATGGAAACGAACGTGTTGAAACCGGAAAGTTATTCGGAACTACTTAAAACTCATTCCAGTGTTCCGTCCGGCGCATTCGATCTCTACTATTGTTTAGGATTCATGCATCCGGAATTTCCAATCATTAAATCGGACATCTACTTTCATTCCGGCAATAACGACGGATTTACTTGTTGGTATGCGCTGGATCCGGGAAAGGATTGGGGTTTTGTGCTCTTCACAAATTCACAATTTGGAGAGGATCTGGGCGAGCAATTGTTTTTCTACCTATTGTTAGGCCCATACACCTCCATCGGTGGCGTCGTCGTCGTGTTATTAATGCTTGTCGCTGCCGGCTATTTTGTGAAAGAGATCGTGCGAAAAATAAAAAGTAAAAAGAGTATAAAAGCCACGGAAACCGTGCACGATCAAAGCGCTCTGCGATAAAATCATCTATAAAGATTGAAATTTAAAATACTGTATGAAACAGCCGGAACTTGGAAGAAAAATAGTCGAATTGAGAACTGCTAAGGGCCTGACCCAGGAGGAGCTTGTTGAACTATGTAAGATCAGTGTCAGAACTATCCAACGAATCGAAAGTGGGGAAGTTACTCCCAGGAGCTATACGGTGAAGACAATTCTTGCTGCGCTAGGATATGACCTGGGAAGGTTTGCTGCCTCCGAGAATGATAACGGTGCGTCACGTTCCTGGATGAAAAGCTTTATGTTAAAAGGGGTGGACTTAAGACAACCATCGGAGTTCATGGCGAAGCAACTCAACATTGCCTGGATCCTTGGTGTGGGTTATTTTATTCTTGGCTTTCTGGAAGGCCCGGCAGAATATTTCAGGATTGCATCCGGCGAAATGATTTTTGGCAAGGGTGGGTATGTAATAATCAAAATATTTGTTCTCATCACCTATATATTTATGCAGCGTGGCTTCTTTATCATAGGCTCATTGTTTAACAATTATTTGGTCAAAATAACTTCTGTTGTCTTGATTGGAAGCATGACGTTGTTGCAATGCTATGAGATCGTAACCGTTTACAGCAACTCTCCGGCGCTTGAATGGGTGAGCGTGGGTGTCTCCGTTTCATTTGGTGCCATAGGAATTCTTTTTGGAATTTCTCTCATCAAGCTTAACCGGTCGCTTGGGGCGGCGTCTCTGTTAGCAGGCGCTTTTGAGATAATTGCGGGGGCGCTTTTTCTAACGGTAGCGCTATCCTTTGCCGGATTTTTTGTTTTGATCCCGGCAGAATTGCTCGAGATCATTTTGCTTTATAGATCTGCTGAGATAGCCAAGGAACGCTCAGGAGTTGCAAATTTCGCATGACGTCGAAAAATCCGCCGAAAAAAGGCTTATGGGCAATAACTCAATTTCCAGCGACCCACTCTTGAGCTTTGTATGGTGAAAACGCAATTCTCAATGAGTACCCTCCGGCCAATGACGAAACGTTGGTTGTGTTCTGCGGGACGCGGTTGGCGAATTGAATGGCAGCAAGGACCACAGCTTTTCTTATTGAAGCAAATGATATTTTGAAAGCTCTGAGGAACGACTGATAGAATGCCTGTTTAAAAAGTAGCGTTGAGACCTTAGGGTAATTTCGAAAAAAGTTGACCGAAGCCGGTCCGAAACGCCGATAAGGAATTTCTTCTATTCTAATTTTTTTCCCGATAGGGACTAAACAACATCTTAATGCGTTCATTGTAACGATCCATGTTAATGCCATGAATCTCTTTCAAATTTTTAGAATCCTTAACAGGATGAAAGATCAGATCATCTTGTGAAAGATACGGATCCATATCAACCCGCGTGCTATCCAATCGATGGGTGCACAGGAAGTGTGAAATAATTTTGTAATCTATGTCTGCCATAGTGTTTAATAGTTTCTTTCTATCATCAGCTCCAGCGATTAACGATATAATTTTACTGAAGTTGCTTTTAAGTTTAACCCAAAACTTCATGCCAAAAACATTCTTGTAACTTTTAGTCGAAATTATGCTGCAAAGATAGGGGGATGATCGTTAATGTGTGGTGAGTGTTTTTTTTGCGAGGAAGCATCACCACGAGGCATTGTTATTTTCGTAACTCGCATTTTTTTTAACTACAGTTAAAAATCAATCCTACAATAAAATATTCATGAGGAAAAATGAACTGATTGCCTTGAAAAGCAAGCGGCGATTTGTAATTCTTAGAATGAAAATTTTTCAACAAACGACGAGAAAATGCCCCATTTTTTTGCTTTGGTGATGTGCTTTATCCGTGAAAATACTGATGAGATGAGCTGACAATTGAAGAGCGCCTTACAGGTCAGCAGTACCTTTGATCGCTGTGCGGGTCAAGTAGTCGGTATCCGGGTAGTAAATAAACAGACAGGTTCCCTGCGAAAGGGTATCTATGATTTCCTTATGACCGTCAACGGGTACAGCGGGGCAACCAAAACTCCTCCCAAGCCGGCCATACTTTTTTATGTGCGATTCACTGACATAGTCGGCGGCGTGCATTACTATTGCACGCGCCTCGGCATTATCGTTGATCCCTTTCTCGACACCCCGAAGTTTCAGCGAAATGCCGTGTTTGCCAATGTACTTGTTTCCTGTCACGTAGAAACCTAAACTGCTTTGATTTGAATTTATCGTATTGGAAAAGGTTTTGGCAAAAACGTTTCCGCTGTTTCGACCGTGAGCGGTCAGCACGTGAAAAAGCAAGGTTTCATTCTTGAGATCTATCACCCATAAACGCTTTTCATTGCCTGATATTCTGAAATCTATAACAGTCAGGATCTCCTTCGCTGAAAGTAAATTTTGTTTTTTTAGCTTGGAATATCCAGTGAACGCGCGATAAAACAAGTCGTACGGTGGCGGTGTGCCATTGAATTTAATCTTTTGAAAAAGCGTCAAGACCTGAGTGTCGAAATCAGCGGGCCTTTTAAACGATGCATTGACATTTTTGACGGCTATACTCACCAAAATCGCGACGAGCGCCATGCAAAGAAAGGTTCGCTGAAGTTTTTTCGTTGCTTGAGGCATTGGCGGATTATTCTTCGCAGTACAAAGAAACAACATGAAAAGTTCCCGTCTGCAAAATATTCAAAATTACGAGGTCGACCCGCCTCCCGGCAAGTTACACGGGAGCGTAATATGATAGCCCTGAAAACGGAAGCGCATCGCACCAGAGACCCAAAAACTTTTATTATATTTCTCCTTGTGAGATAAACTGTTTTAATCCTTTACGGCGTTGGCATCCTTGCGCGCGTGTGGCTTAAATGCAGTAGGCATGCGCCGGGGGATAGCCACGGCTAACGCCCCGAACCGGTAATCGAATATGAAAAACAGAAGACAGTTTATAAAACTTGGTGGGCTCGGGATCGCAGGCGCTGGTCTGGCAAATGTTTTCGGCACCACTCGTGGTCATTCAGAGGTTGCACAGAATTTTCTCCCGATGAACATACCCGTCACGATTGATAGCAGTTCCAGCATCATCGGAGCCTATGGTCCGTGGGCTGTTGGATTAAACGAAAAAAAGTTGCCAGCCTTTTCATTCCGGAATTCGGAATTTAGGGATGTCGATGCATGGAAGGAACGTGCCCGCCTGAGATTGACGGATCGGCTGTCCGTTCCGGATATTGGTGATGTTCCTGAAGTAAAGTTAAAAAGGCAGTTTGTCTATGATGGCTTGCACATAGAGGAACTAACCTGGCAGCTACCGTATGGTTCACCTACTGATGCGATCTTGCTAAAGCCGCTGAATGCGAAAGGCAAGCTACCGGGCATACTTGCCTTTCATGATCACGCCGGGCTGAAGTATTTTGGAACTCGGAAGATCACGCGGGTTGCGAAAGAAATTCACCCGTTGATGGAAGTCCACCAGCAAAATTACTACGAGGGTAGGGCATGGGCTAACGAGATTGCCAAAAAGGGATACGTTGTGCTTGTTTCCGATGCATTTCCGTTTGCAAGCCGGCGGGTGTTGTTAAAAGATGTTGAGCCGGCACACCTGCGAAAAGGTTTGACCGATGAAGACCCTGAAAATACGGAACAAATAAATGCTTATAATGCCTGGGCTTCAGACCATGAACATATTATGTCCAAGGCACTGTATAGTGCAGGAACAACGTGGCCAGGCGTATTTTTTGCCGAGGATAAAAAAGCACTGGACATTTTATTTAACCGTCCCGATGTTGATACAGGAAATATCGGTTGTGCGGGACTTTCGGGCGGCGGCATGCGCACAGTTTTTCTCGCCGGGCAGGATGATAGAATAAAATGTGCGGTCTGTGTGGGATTCATGACTACATGGCGGGACTTTGCGCTCCACAGGGCTTACACGCACACCTGGATGACCTATGTTCCTTTATTACCGAATGAAATGGATTTCCCGGAAATTCTTGGGCTCCGCGTGCCATTGCCGACGATGGTGTTGAACGACTCCGAGGACCAGCTGTTTACTTTGCATGAAATGAAGCGGGCCGATAAAATTTTAAAAGATGTATTTTCAAAAGCAGGAGCGGAGGATCGGTACAAGTGTTTGTATTACCCGGGACCACACAAATTTGACAGACAAATGCAGACCGATGCATTCGCCTGGTTTGATAGATGGCTGAGGGCATGAGCGTGCTTAGGACTTTTTTTTATGAACCCGCCATCAAAAACTTCGTGGTCTTAATTATTGCAGTATAAGTTTTTAAATTGCCTGACGGAGAGTAAAAAAATTAATTAATGATATCGCTTAGTTTTATCGACAACCATTAAAAAACCCAGATATAATATGAAGACAAGCCGCAGGGATTTTCTAAAAGTTTCCAGTCTTACTGGTATAGGTTTGGCCAGCGCTCCGACAGCGACAAGTCACGAACTTTTCGAGCAAGAAACCTTTAAAAAGAAAAGTTTACAGCATTTCAATATGTGCGGATACGCCGCGCCAAAGATGGAAACGGTCCGGCTGGGATTTGTAGGTTTGGGAAATAGGGGACCCCACGCAGTAGAGCGAATGTCACATATTGAGGGTACGGATATAAAAGCCCTTTGTGACATTCGTCCCGATAATGCAAACGCTGTGAAGAAGAAACTTGAAGGGTCAACTCATCGGCCAGAAGTTTATACTGGCAAGGCAGATGAATGGAAGAAAATGTGTGACCGCCCCGATATAGATGTTGTATATATTGCTACGCCATGGGCTTTACACGCGCCAATGGCCGTTTACGCCATGGAACATGGCAAACATGTTTGCATTGAAGTCCCTGCCGCTAAAACACTGGAAGAATGCTGGCAGTTGGTTGAGACCTCGGAGAAAACGAAAAAGCACTGCATTATCCTCGAAAATTGCTGTTACGACTTTTTTGAGTTGCTGACATTGAACATGAACCGACAGGGTTTGTTTGGGGAAATTGTGCATGGCGAAGGGGCATATATTCATACGTTAATTGATTCGAATTTCTCAAAGGATACATATTATGATATGTGGCGCCTGAAAGAAAATTTGCGGAATGGTAATTTATATCCAACGCATGGATTGGGACCAGTGGCACAGGCGTTGGACATAAATCGCGGGGACAAAATGGATTACCTCGTAGCAATGTCCGGTAACGATTTCCAAATGGCGGCGATGGCCAAAGATCTGGCGTCGAAGGATGACTTTTACAAACCTTACGCCAACAAACAGTTTCGCGGAAACATGAATACCACTACGATCCGGACCAATAAAGGTAAGACCATAATGTTGCAGCACGATGTCACATCGCCTGCGGTGTATTCACGCATTCATAAGATCAGCGGAACAAAAGGATCGTGTTTAAAATATCCCAACCCCGGTAAAATCGCCCTCGGTCATGAGGAGTGGGTGAGCGACGAAGCATATAAAGAACTTGAAGAGAAATACACCGCGCCCATCGTCAAAAAAGTTGGAGAGATGGCAAAGCAGGTTGGGGGACACGGTGGCATGGACTTTTTGATGGACTGGCGTACAATCGACTGCCTTCGCAACGGGTTGCCTATTGACATGGACGTGTATGATGCGGCTGCCTGGAGCGCTATCGCACCCTTAAGCGAGAAGTCGGTTTCAAACCGTTCAAATTCAGTTGACATTCCTGACTTTACTGCGGGAGCTTGGAAAACAAACAAACCGGTTGATATCTCCCTCGAAAAGGGTGGGACGACAAAGGTGATCATGTGATCCTTCCTTTACGTTTATAAAAACAATGTGTGCCACTTGGATCGCACGTGAGAATTTGGCGTACAGGGCTATCGTGGGTAATTATCGCGGCCCGCAGTCAGGATCCGTCCCACTAATTCCCGAAATTTTTCTTTTTCGGTGGTATTTAATCCAGCCAGCAATTGCTCCTCGACCTGGTCCAGGGCGGCATTGCCGTCCTTTAATAATTTTCTTCCAGCAGGAGTAAGACTTATTCTGAGGATGCGTTTATGGGCCGGGTCCACTGCTTTTTTCAGAAGCTTTTTGCGCTGAAGAACACTTATCAACTCGTTCATGCTTTGGGGTGTCATCGAAAAGCGCCGGCTGAGTTGGGCGGATGACAGGTCGCCTTTGTCATGCCAGACAAAATATAGCACTGTGAACTGCGTGACGGTGATCTTATATCGCTCCAGCGCCCGGCTCATTCGGCTTGTCACCTCTATTTCAGCCCTTTTAATGAGATATAGGATCCGGGGATTCATCATCGCAATCTAAATATAAATTAATTTGAATATCAGGAAACCTTATATTAATATTGATCAGCCTATCACCAGAACCCCATGACCGACGCATCCGACAAATCACTGAACTACGCCTGGTTTGTCGTCTCCCTGCTGGCATTGGCCAACATCTCGTCATTCCTTGATCGCCAGATCCTTGCCCTCCTTGTCGGACCGATGAAACGCGATATGCAACTTACCGATACGGAAGTAAGCTTGCTGATGGGTCTCAGCTTTGCGCTTTTTTATACAGTATTTGGAATTGTTATCGGCAGGTTTGCCGACAGGGCCAACCGGAGGAATATTATCATGTCGGGTATAGCGGTGTGGAGCCTGCTTACAGCGCTTTGCGCTGGCGTTAAAAATTACACGCAATTTTTTATCGCCCGCATGGGTGTAGGTGTGGGAGAGGCCACCTTGTCTCCGTCGGCCTATTCGATGATCGCAGACTATTTTCCTAAAAGGAAACTTGCCATCGCTCTCAGTGTATTTACGATGGGAATTTTCCTGGGTTCCGGACTTGCTTTAGCGATTGGAGCAGGTCTTGTCGCGGGGCTGCCAACAGAAGGTACCGTAACGGTGCCGCTCCTTGGCGAGATCTATCATTGGCAGAAACTTTTTCTCATCATCGGGCTGCCGGGCCTCCTTATCTCTTTGATGATGCTCACCGTTCGCGAACCGGAACGCAAGGACAAGCTGAAACGACATGGGGCAGATGTAGAGTTGAAACTCCACGAAGCATTGGCTATTATCTTCAGACGTGCGAAAACGTATTTCGGAATTTGCCTGGGCACAGCTTTTACCGCGCTGGTCAACTACGGTTGCTCGGCATGGATTCCGACCTACTTTAACAGGACATTTGGCTGGCCTGTGCCGAAGGCAGGCCTGAGCTTCGGATTGGTGTTGATCACCGCCTCGGTTTCCGGAATATTATGGGGCGGGTGGTATGCAGACCGGTTGCTGAGTAACGGAGTGACTAATGGAAGGGTGCGCATTGGAGTCATCGCAGGAATCGTTTCCTTGATGTCCTGTTTTATTCCTCTGTTAAGCGATCCAAACGTGGTATTAATCCTGCTCGCAGTCCCGGCATTCTTCCTTGCAGCACCGATGGGCGCCAGTACGACGGCGGTTCAGGAGCTGATGCCAAATCAGGTTCGGGCCTTGTCTTCCGCTATATTCCTTTTTTTGATCAACATCATCGGTCTCGGATTAGGCCCAACGATAGTTGCTTTATTTAATGACTATGTATTTGCCGATGAAAATGCCATCCGTTTTTCCATGACCGCGTTGTTCACGATCGGGGGGACCCTGGCACTCGTGTTTTATTGGATAAGCTATTCGAGTTATAATGAAACCGTGACCCGGCTCGCAAAGGAAACGAATTCGTGATGACAAGGAAACTCTACTCTCTGCGTAACCTGCAATTCATGCTTTATGAAGTGTTTGATATCCTCAGCCTCACAAAGCATGAGCGATTTTCGAAGCATGACCGGCAAGCTTTTGACCTGGTTCTGGAAACGGCCGAGGGGATCGCAAAAAAATTTCTCCGGCCATTCCTTAAAGACGGCGACCGGAACCCGCCGCAGCTGTTGGAAGGGAAAGTGAAGGTTCGCCCTGCCCTTCACGACTATTATCATGAGTTCTGCAGATGCGGCTTACTGGCATCTACATTTGACGAAGAAAGCGGCGGCATTCAACTTCCCGCAACCGTTTATGCGGCAGCCGACTTTATTATCGGGAATGGGCACAATGGATTTGAAATGATCACCAGCCTTTCGAGAGGTGCAGCAAAGCTACTTGACACTTTTGGATCGGAACTGGTCAAAGAAACATACCTGAAAAAAATATTGGCTGGTGAGTGGGCCGCCACCATGTGTTTGACCGAACCGCATGCAGGCAGCGCGTTGTCCAACATTACGACCGCTGCTTATCCCAAGGAAGACGGGACTTTCTTAATCAAGGGACAAAAAATTTTCATCTCTGGCGGCGATCACGACATTACGGAGAATATTGTTCACCTCGTGCTCGCAAGGATAAGCGGCGCTCCCCCTGGTGTCAAGGGCATTTCACTGTTTGCCGTACCTAAAAAAAGAGTTTCACCTCGCGACCGCATCCTGATCGATAACGACGTAAGGCCGCTGGGACTATACCATAAAATGGGTCAGCGCAGCACACCGACAATGCATCTTGATTTCGGAGGCAACGCAGACTGTATTGGACATTTAGTGGGTTCAGCGAACACGGGACTCATCGGCATGTTCCAGATGATGAACTCTTTCAGGTTAGGAGTGGGCCTGGCGGGAAGCTACATTGCGACCGCTGCGTACTATGCATCATTGGAATATGCGCATGAAAGACAACAGGGACAGAGAGCGGGTAAAAAGGATTTGCTGGAAGGACAAACATCAATCATAAATCATCCGGATGTGCGGAGGATGCTGTTCCTTCAAAAGGCTATTGCAGAAGGCACCCTTTCCCTAATAATGCAATGCAATAAATATAGCGACCTGGAATCGGTTTCAGCGGACGATGAACGTGAGCGCTATCGCGATCTTCTCGAACTGCTGACCCCGGTTGCAAAGACTTATGGTGCAGAGATGGGAACAGTTTCTGTCAACAACGGTTTGCAGGTTCTGGGTGGCTATGGCTACACCGAGGATTTTATTTTGGAACAACTCGCGCGCGACATCCGGGTCATGAGTTTGTATGAAGGTACTACCGGAATACAATCGCAGGCGCTGCTGGCAAGACAAATACCCGCACACGATAGGAAAGCATTTTACCTCTGGATCGGGGAAGTGAAAACTGTGATCGTCGAGGCGGAAGCACATAAAAGCCTCCTTTTTTACAGCCGCTGGCTGGATTCTGAGATCAAGTCGCTCGAGGAAACAACTGGTCATATGCTTGCGCAAAAAGATGTTGATCCCGAAATTTTTCTAATGGATGCAAATTTGTACATGGAGTTTTTTGGGCTTGTTTGCATTGCCTGGCAATGGCTGAAGCAGGGTATCTTTGCAACGAGTCGGCTGGATAAAGGGGATGTAGGCACAGACGGAACGTTTTATCGTTCTAAACTTGAAACGATGAAATTCTTCTTTCATTACGAATTAAGAAAGACGCGTGGACTGCAGGAGCGTCTGCAGGACAACACAACATTAACGATTGCAGGTGAACGCGAATTATTGATTTAACTAAATTGCAGCAATATGAGTATGTCGGCTAGAGAGGGTACCGGAGGCACGCTGAGGATTGAGCAAAGGGCAGAGCTGTTGCTCGTTTGCCTCAGCCGGCCAGCCAAGCGGAATGCGATGAACGATGAAATGGTTCTTGAACTGGAGGAAGTTTTTTCAAACATACCGTCAGGAGTAAAGTGTGCCGTGATTTTTGGCGAGGGAAAACATTTCAGTGCCGGCCTGGATCTTTCGGAACTCACGGAGCGCGACGTAGTAGAGGGATTTAATCACAGCCGGATGTGGCATCGTGCTATGGATAAAGTTCAATTCGGATCTGTACCTGTCGTTGCTGTGGTTCATGGTGCTTGTGTAGGTGGAGGACTCGAACTGGCGAGCGCATGTCATATTCGCGTGGCCGAGGACTCGGCGTTTTATGCTTTACCGGAAGGTCAGCGGGGTATCTTTGTAGGCGGCGGAGCTTCGGTTCGTGTTCCCAAGCTGATCGGCATGGCACGCATGGCAGACATGATGTTTACGGGAAGGGTGATTACGGCGCAGGAGGGAATGACTATGGGAATCTCCCAGTACCTCACGCCCGAAGGAGAGGGATTAGCGAAGGGAATTGAAATCGCTAAAAAAATTTCGGGTAACACCTCCATCACGAACTATGCGCTGATGCATGTACTGCCCCGAATCACGGACAGCTCGCAGGATCAGGCCTCGATGCTGGAAAGTCTTATCGCGGCAATCTCTGCAAATGAACCGGAAGCCAAAGGGCGTATGAATGATTTTTTGGCAGGAAAGGCAAAGAAGGTGGGAGAGTGATATGGAGATTAATACAACCGATAGCACTGTAACAAAGGAGGTCAGGGCCGACGGGTCCATTTTGATAAGGTCCACCGTGGCGCTTCAGCCCACAGCCCACAGGTTGACTGGGTACCTTGCTCACTGGGCAAAGGCTCGGCCGGAAAAGGTCTTTGTTGCCCAGCGATCCATGGGAGAAACATACGGGAAATGGGACTCACTTACCTATAGCGAGGTTTTCAAAAGGGTAAGGAATATTTCGCAGGCGTTGCTCAGCCGGAATTTATCAAGCGAGCATCCGGTGGTCGTTCTTTCGGGAAATAGTATAGAGCATGCGTTGGTTGGGCTGGCTTGCCTGCACGTAGGTATACCATTCTCGCCATTAGCGCCCGCGTACTCGCTGCGATCCGCTGATTTTGACAAGCTCCGCCATATTTTTCGCTTACTGACGCCTGGATTGGTGTTTGTAAAAGACGCGGTGCAATACGAAAAAGCATTGGCAGGTGTCGCATCAGATATAGAAATTGTAAGTTTGACTCCTCCAAAAGGAAATTTTAATTACACCTCATTTGACGAACTGCTGAAAACGCCCGCTAAGCAATCTGTCGATGAAGCCCACCTGGCAATCGAAGGGCATTCAATCGCCAAGATATTGTTCACCTCAGGATCTACAGGCTTGTCGAAAGGCGTTATCAATACGCACGAAAATCTAACCACCAACCTTCAGCAAATCACACAGACATTTCCGTTTTTCCGCGACGAAGATCTCGAACTAGTCGACTGGCTCCCCTGGAACCATACGTTTGGAGGTAATCATAATTTTGGCATTACATTATTTAATGGAGGGACGCTATATATCGATGATGGCAATCCTACCCCCGAAGGTATTTCAAGAACTGTGGACAACCTGGCTGGCCGCAAACCGACAACGTATTTCAATGTTCCGAAGGGATTTGAAATGCTATTGCCTTTTCTCAGGAGCGACGCAAAATTCAGACAAGAATTTTTCAGTAACCTGAAAATGCTTTTTTATGCCGGTGCGGGTATGGCGCAGCATGTCTGGGATGCCCTCGAAAGCCTCTCCCTTGAAACGACTGGAAACAAGATCATGATCGGAACCGGTTTGGGTTGTACGGAATCTTGCCCCTCTGCTTTATTTGCCAGTAAGCCCGGCGGATATTCCGGCTTGCTTGGCGTTCCGGTCCCGGGCATGGACTTAAAGCTTGTTCGGCGCCAGGGAAAGCTGGAGGCGAGGTACAAGGGGAAGAATATTTTTCCGGGCTATTGGCGACAACCCGAACTAACAGCGCAATCATTTGACGACGAAGGATTTTATTGCACTGGCGATGCGCTTCTATTTGTTGATGAAAGTGATCCCACAAAAGGCATGCTCTTCAATGGGCGTATCGCCGAAGATTTCAAACTGAGTACCGGTACATGGGTGAGCGTGGGCGTTATCAAAGCCCAGCTTATTGCCGAGGGTAATGGGCTGATTCAGGATGCTGTGATCACCGGTCACGATAGAGCATTTGTTGGTGCAATAATTTTTCCCGATCCGTACTATTGCCGGAATAAGTTTCTGCTAGGCCCTGATGTTGGCCCTGCAAAACTTTCCATGCATGCAGGAGTGTTAGGTGAGCTGCAGGCAATCCTCACGCGGATGGCAAAAAAAAGTACGGGTAGTTCCACTTTGATCAAACGGGGAACTATCGCGAATTTTTCACTTTCACTGGATAAAGGCGAGATAACAGACAAAGGATCGATTAACCAACAAGCTATTCTTCAAAATCATCCGGACATAGTCGAAAGAATTTACCGGCAAAGTGTTGAGCCGGGAGTAGTGGAAGCGGAATAAAAGAACCCCCGAAATTAAACCAGACTAAATGTGAATCTGAAAAATACCGCATCGATCGTAACAGGAGCAGCCTCGGGACTGGGAGCGGCAACAGCGGAAATGCTGGCAGCCGCCGGCTCTCGTGTGGCGATACTGGATATCAATGAACCGCTCGCACGAAAGACCGCTGATGCAATTGGTGCAATTTCCTTTCCTTGTGACGTAAGTGACGAAGCTTCCGTGACGAATGCTCTTAGCCTGGCCATCCGCCAAAATGGGCCGGTCAGAATTCTGATTAATTGCGCCGGCGTTGGCGGGTCAGCGAGGATTGTTGGCAGGGAGGGGCCGATGCCCCTTGAAACATTTGAAAGGATTATCAAGGTGAATCTTGTCGGGTCCTTCAATATGATGAGACTGGTTGCAGGGCAAATGACCACCTTGGAACCCACGACCGAGGGCGAACGAGGTGTAATAGTATCCACCGTATCCGTTGCAGCGTATGAAGGGCAGATCGGACAAGCTGCGTATGCAGCATCAAAAGGTGGTATCGCCAGCTTAACTTTACCTGCAGCCCGTGAATTTGCGCAATTTGGAATCCGGGTGAACGCCATTGCGCCGGGTTTGTTTGAAACACCATTAATCGGCGAACTTTCAGAAGAGGCCCGAAAGAGCTTGACATCCTCGATACCTTTTCCAAAAAGGTTGGGCGTGGCCTCCGAGTTTGCAAAGCTTGTAGTCCATATCATCGAGAACACCTACATCAATGGCGAGATCATACGAATCGATGGAGCCTTAAGAATGCAGTCAAAATAGTTATATATGTATAAAATTCAGCCGCCCTTTCGCGCCGATCAAGTAGGAAGTCTATTGAGGCCGAAAGAACTTCTTGAAAAAAGATATCAGTGGAAAAAGGGGGAGCTTCCTGCCGACGTTTTGCGGGAAGCAGAAAATGAAGCGATTAAGCAAACCGTGCGGAAAGTCGAAAGTATCGGCATGAAGGCGATCACCGACGGGGAATTTCGCCGGGATTATTTTCATCTTGATTTTCTTCAGCAGCTGGATGGAGTGACAGTCACAGGTGGTATCGCGGCAAATCCTCATGCGAAAGCAGCAGAAGATGGGTTTACACCGCCTAAGCTCACCGTTACTGGCAAATTAAAACATAACAAGGAGATCCAGGTTAACGATTTCAAGTTCCTGGAATCAGTGGTGACGCAAACCCCGAAAGTTTCGATTCCATCACCAACCATGGTTCACTTCCGCGGAGGCAGAAAGGCTATCGACATAACTGCTTATCCTGATATGGACGAATTCTTTTCCGACCTCGCGCAATGTTACCGCGATGAGATACAAGCGTTGTATGCCGCCGGCTGCCGGTACATTCAGCTGGATGACACAAACCTTGCCTATCTCTGCGATATGAAGATGCGGGAAGAGGCGCGCCTAAGAGGAGACGATCCCAACGAACTTCCCAAACGTTATGCCGAATTGATAAATTCAGCGATAAACGCACGACCTCAAGACCTCACCATTGGCGTCCACCTATGCCGTGGAAATTACCGGAGTACCTGGTTTGCGGAAGGCGGATATGAACCTGTTGCCGAAGTGCTGTTCAACGATCTGAATGTCGATGCTTATTTTCTGGAGTATGATGATGAACGGAGCGGTGATTTTGCGCCGTTGCGGTTTGTTCCAACAACCAAAGTTGTGGTTTTGGGACTTATATCTTCTAAGCTGCCCCAACTGGAAGATCAGGAGATGCTGATCAAACGAGTGGCGGAGGCGGCGCGCTACATGCCTCTCGAAAACCTTGCTTTAAGTCCGCAGTGTGGTTTTAGCAGTACTTCCCATGGAAACAATCTCACGATGGATGATCAATGGAGAAAGTTGGAGCTTACCGTTGATACTGCAAGGAAGATCTGGGACGTTATTTAACCGAAGGCCATGAAAGCATATTTTGTAACGCTGCTGTTGTTTTGCTTCGCGCTGGCTCAGGGGCAAAAAATTGAAAAAGGCAAATTGAATGGAGCTAACTTTACCATAGGTATTCCTGAAAACTGGAAAGGTAAACTCGTGATGTACGCCCATGGCTATGAGTTTGTCGGGTCGCCGAGACAAAGCGCCAACCCAAGGTTTCTGGAGGGTATGAAGGTATTTCTGGACAGAGGATTTGCTGTTGCAGCTTCCGATTATTCAATACAAGGATATGCAATTCCGCAGGGTGTGGAAGAAACTGAAGCGCTGCGGCAGCACTTCATTAAGACGTATGGCAAGGTGGATACTACTTATATGGTTGGGCATTCCATGGGTGGAGGGATTACGTTGGCAATCATTGAGAACTTTGGCGAACATTACGACGGCGGCTTACCGCTATGCCCGCTTTCGAGCAGACCCTATATTCAGGTCAGAAAAGAGTTTGATATGTACGCAACGTTCAATGCGCTGTTCCCTGGCGTTGTAGCCAGGCTTTCAGAAATATTCGATCTGTCGAAACCAAAGCCCGCTATGCAATTTTCAGAAATGGGTCCCAGGGTAGCTGCAATCAGACGAGCCATCATCCAAAAGGATTCTCTCCTGGGTGTCGCGTTCGCAAAGCGATTTGATCTGAAGTTTGATGATCTACCCGGTTCGTTATTTTTCAATGATAACGTTCTGAGGGATATCGCGCAAAAATCGAAAGGCAACCCATTCGATAACACGAATACTTTATACAGCGGTTTCCCCGACGACGCTTTGGTAAACAGGAAGGTAGAGCGGTTGGATGCTACCGTTGACCCGAATATTGTCTTTGGAAAATATGATCGCACCGGAAACATTGAAAAGCCCGTTGTTCTGATGCACACCCTGTATGATCAATTGATCCCTCCGAGTTACGGTGTGACTAACTTTGAGAACATGGTGCATCTCAGTGGAAAGGATGACTTTCTGGTTGTCAAATACACGACAGGGCAGGGGCATTGTGCCTTTAAGCCGGAACAGATGGGTGACGCATTTGATGAGCTGAGGGGTTGGGTAAAAACCGGAAATAATCCCAATGGAGGAATTGTAGAATGATGCAGAAAACTAAAATAAATCTATCCGAATTAGTTGCCATCGATGTTCATACCCACGCCGAGGTAAGTTGTCGTCAGCCACATGATGACTACCGGCCGGAGTTCGATGAAGCATTCAAAAAATATTTCAAGGTGGACCGGCGTCCAACTATCCAGGAAACGTGTGACTACTACCGCAGTTTGAAGATCGCTTTCGTCATGTTCACGATCGATGCAGAGTATGAGTTGGGTCGCAGAAGGATCCCGAATGAAGAAGTAGCCGAAGCAGCAATGGAGAACAGCGATGTGATGATCCCGTTTGCCAGCATTGACCCGCACAAAGGAAGGTTGGGTGCCCGCGAAGCAAAGCGCTTGATCGAATCTTTTGGTGTGAAAGGTTTCAAGTTTCATCCCACCGTGCAGGGTTTTTATCCCAATGATAAAATGGCCTATCATCTCTACGAGGTTATCGCAGGCGCGGGCTTGCCTATGTTATTTCACAGCGGGCATTCCGGCTTTGGTAGCGGCGTTCGCGGCGGTGGAAATCTCCGGCTGGAGTATTCGAATCCGATTCACCTCGACGACGTTGCAATTGATTTTCCCGATGTGCCCATCATCATTGCGCATCCATCGTGGCCATGGCAGGACGAGGCCTTGAGTGTTGCCCTCCATAAACCGAACGTCTACATCGACCTCAGTGGATGGAGTCCAAAATATTTTCCCCCGCAGCTGGTTCAGTTTGCCAATACACAAATCAAAAATAAAATTCTTTTTGGTACTGATTTTCCACTCATCACCCCGGAACGGTGGTTAAAGGATTTTGAAACTGCGGGCTTTAGAGATGAAGTGAAACCGTTAATTCTTAAGGAAAACGCGGCGGCAATGCTGCGCCTGCTGTAGGCAAGTTCTCAGCGTTGATGCGCGGCTAAAAAAAGCCGGTCATCTTGAATGATGCGTGCCATTTTGCCTGTTGGAGTGACGGGCGGGCTTAACGTTTTGGTTTTGTCCCCTGAATGACTTTGCGCAAATAGCGCGGCAATTCCAATCATGAGTGAAAATGCAGAGCAGCAACGCCCTTAGTAGAAAGTTGTCATATTTATCCGCACTTACAGGCTGACTTTAAAATTGGCTGATGTATTTTTTTTCACATCTTCTAATGTTGTACCAGGCATTAGTTCGATCAAATTCAATTTGCCTTCCAGAAATTTAAACACTGCAAGCTCTGTGATGATCATGTCAACAGCGTCAATTGCTGTGAGCGGCAATGTGCATGATGGAACGATTTTCGGGCTTCCGTCACTGTTGGTGTGGGTCATGGTGATGATCAGTTTTTTCGCGCCGGAGGCGAGATCCATTGCACCACCCACACCCAGCAACGGCTTGCCGGGGACGGCCCAGTTTGCCAGATTTCCCTTCTCATCGACTTCCAGTCCTCCCATAATTGCGACGTCAATATGTTTGCCCCTTATCATAGCAAACGAATCAGCACTATCAAAATAACTTGATCCCTTCAGCGCGGTAACGGGAATTTTTCCGGCATTGACCGGAAAGGTCAGCGCGCCAGCGTCACCTTCAGGTTCCGGGCCAACGCCCAGCATACCGTTTTCAGTATGAATGATGATTCCTTGTCCAGGCATAATTAGATCGGCAACAAGGGTAGGTATACCGATGCCCAGGTTTACGACGTCACCATTCTTTAATTCCTTAAAGGCACGCTTTACCATATTCATGCGTCGCTCATCAACTTTTTTTAAGCTGCTCTTGACAGATGCGGAAGTCCCCAGGTATTCAACCGAGAGGGTTGCTTGCACGATGTGATCCACATAACAACATGGCGTATGTATATTTTCAGGTTCCAGCTCGCCGACGGGAACGATATGCTCGACTTCAGCAATTACCAGATCAGCCGCGGTTGCCATTGCTTTGTTGAAATTTTGTTCAGTCATACGGTATTGAAGGTTGCCAGCAGTATCGCACTTCCATGCACGTATCAATGCGACATTTCCCCGCAATGCCTTTTCGAAAACGTACTCCTTCCCGTCAATAATTTTAACTTCTTTTCCGTTCGCGATGATTGTGCCTGCCGACGTGGGCGTGTAAAATCCTCCGAGTCCAGCCCCTCCGGCGCGAATTGCTTCCGCCAGCGTTCCCTGCGGTAGGAGTTCATACCTGACGGTACCGGATTGTGCGGCCTTCACAGCATCGGGATTGCTTGTAAAAAACGAACCGATCATTTTTTTGATCTGACCGTTCAACAATAATTTGCCGCCACCGAGATTAGGTTCGCCAACATTGTTTGCAATGTATGTCAAATCCCTGGTGGAGGTTTTTGCCAGTGCATGCAACAGGTGAACAGGATTGCCGGTCATGCCGAACCCGCCAACAAAAATGATATCGCCACTTTTTACGAGGCTGGCCGCCTCTTCTGCAGTTATTTGGCTCACGGATCTCATAGCAGTGTACTGACTATTTTAATAAATGCATGCTCTTCAGGCTTTTTCCAAAACAACGGCATAACCCTGGCCAACGCCGACACACATGGTGGCCAAGGCGTACTTTTTATTGTGTTTCCAAAGTTCCATGGCCGCGCTATAGACGATCCTGGCACCACTCATGCCCAGCGGATGTCCCAGGGCAATAGCCCCTCCGTTAACATTCACTCTTTCATCGTCGTCTCCCAAGCCAAGTTCCCGGAGACACGCCAGGGCTTGTGCTGCAAAAGCTTCATTCAATTCTATTATATCGATATCCTTCAGCGCAAGGCCGGTTTTACGCAAAACTTTTTTTGTGGCCTCCACCGGACCAATACCCATAATGCTGGGCTTAACGCCAACGATAGCGCTGGAGACGATACGGGCCTTTGGCTCTAAACTGTGCCTGTTTAAGGCATCCTCTGAAGCAATAAGCATGGCACACGCTCCATCATTCAGGCCGGAAGAGTTGCCTGCCGTAACAGTCCCATTTTCTTTCTTAAAAGCGGGCTTCAACTTTGCGAGGCCTTCAGTTGTGGACGCCGGTTTCTTAAATTCATCTTCCCGAAAAATAGTGTTGGCACCTTTCTTTCCAACAATTTCCACAGGCATTATTTCTTCCGCCAGTCGTTCGGTTGAGCGCGATGCTTTCTCTTGCGAGCGATACGCAAAAAGATCCTGGTCTTCGCGATTTACCTTATACAGTTCCGCAACGTTTTCCGCCGTCATCCCCATTGAATCGACTCCATGCAGCTTTTCCATCACAGGATTAATAAAGCGCCAGCCAAAGCTGCTGTCAAACATTTGCGCGTCTGTGCCGAATGCTTTACTGCTTTTTGAAATTACATAAGGTCCTCGGGTCATGTTTTCGACGCCGCCGGCAACGAAAATATCACCATCACCAACGGCAATTGCGCGCGCCGCATTGATCACCGCGCTCATACCCGAAGCGCATAACCTGTTGACTGTTTCACCAGGAACAGTATAGGGTAGTCCGGCCAGCAGCAATGCCATCCTCGCTACGTTCCGGTTATCGTCGCCTGCCTGGTTCACACAGCCTAAAATCACATCTTCGACATTGTTGAGTGCAACGGATGGATTGCGGTTCATCAATTCTTTAATTACCATCGCAGCAAGATCGTCGGCCCGGACACCGGACAGCGTTCCACCAAAACTTCCAATGGGCGTTCGTATTCCGTCAACTATGTATGCCTCCATCGTAGATCAATCTTTATTTTGAAAACGCTCAACATTCTTTTTCATCACGTCCGTATTAACTTTGAGATTTATGCTGATGGTCAATGCGTGTTTTAATGCAGTGCCAGTGTTCATCAGCATTTGAGGAATGCAACTCCACTCCAGGATCCATGCTGTCGCATCCCGTTCATTTTCATGGATAACACTAAGAAGCATCTGCGATTGTAAGCCTGCATTCAATTTTGCCAAAGCCACGAGCGCTTCGCTTAAGATCGGATTGTTCTTATGGAGCATCGCGGTGCTCTTGCCCCCGCCTTCCGCATTCTCCGCGATTTCGCCGACTTCAGACTGCGCCATTACAAGGAGATCTGCACCCATCTTACCAAGTATTCCTGAAGTCAGTGCCAGCCAATTGGTGAACTCGCACAAACCGTCCCGCTGGGTATGCCAGGAAGATGCCCTCGAAAGTCGCAACGCTTTCGCTATTGCCTCCGATAGGTGTTCGCCCTTTTTGCCAAAGGCTGCGAGATCGCCTGCCGCGCCACCGAGCTGAACTTTCAAAACATCTGCTTCCATTCCTTTTATCCGGTGCGCTTGTCTTTGCAAGGGATACAACCACGCGTTTATTTTTTGTGCAAACGTAATTGGAACAGCCAATTGTCCACGGGTCCGTGCCATGCATGGGGTTTCGCCATACTTTTCTCTTAGTTTCGAAAGGTTCAGCTGCAGATTTGCAAGTCTTTCATTGATAATCGCGAAAGCATCCTGCAGTGTCAGCACGAGCGCAGAGTCCATCACATCCTGGGAAGTAGTGCCAAAGTGCAGATACTGCCTACATTCAACAGACAATTTTTCTTTGATAATCTCCAGTAATGGAATAAGTGGGATTCCGTTTTTCAAAGTCCCATCTGCCAAATCGCCTGGTTGGATTTTCAACTCACTTAACAGCATTCGGATTTCGTTGCTTGCGCTTTCCGGAATTATACCGAGACGTGATTGCTCCTTTGCCAACACAATTTCAAACTCAAATATCTTTCGGATAAATTCTTCGTCGGAAAGAATTTTCCCGATGTCGTCATCGGATAGATATTTCGAAAAAATTGCGGAGTGGAAATTCATAGTTGCGTTTAGAATTCGAAAAATACAGTTTCCCTTTCACCTTGCATAAATATGTCATATTGATACTCCACGCGATGACTTTGCGGGACTCTTTGAGCAATCAATGTGTGCTTTCTCGCGACTGGAACAGTAACTAACAGCGGATCATTTTGGTTAGCCACGTCTTCGTCACTGAAATAAATTCTTGTGAACGCGTGTGTAAGCAGTCCCCGCATCAACACTATGACATTGATATGCGGCGCTTCGTTCCCGATGCGACCCGGCTTAATGGTCTCAAACGCAAAACTGTTGTCAACCGATGTTCCTGTTCCCACCCGGCCGAAGCCGAGGAACGCCGGGTTTGAATAGCTTCCCAAACTATCGGCCTGCCAGATTTCAATTACGGCATCCGGAATGGCGTTCCCCGCGCCGTCAACGACACGACCGACGATGCGAATGCGCTCACCTTGGATGTTTTTAGATGCAACCAAATTTGCAGTGGCAATTTGAGTATAACCATACCCATATTGTTCCGGTGTGATGCCGTATGCAAAAAAGGGTCCGACAGTTTGGGAGGGTGTTATATCTGTTTTGTTTTCCATGCTCCGCGTGAAGCGTTACCGTTATGATTCGAAAGGTGTTTTATTTTTTCCCGCCAGAACGATATTAAATTCGTAACCCAAGGCAAAGCCCTCTTCCGTAAGCTCAAACTTGAAAGCCGACAGCAGCAAATGGCGGTAAAGTTTAGGCACTCCATTTAGTATGGGATCATGCTCAAGAAGCGGATCCCCCGGAAAATACATCTGCGTGACAAGCCGGGAGATGATGTGGTTTCCAAACAAGGAGAGGTGAATATGATTTGGCCTCCAGGCGTTGGCATGGTTCCCCCATGGATAGGCCCCGGGTTTTATCGTGTAAAACTTGTAGCGGCCCATTTCGTCGGTCAGACACCTGCCGCCGCCGAAGAAATTTGGGTCGAGCGGTGCATTGTGTTGATCGACTTTATGCACATAACGACCAGCAGCGTTAGCCTGCCATATCTCTACCAGCGTATTCTTGACAGGACGCCCGGATTCGTCAGATACGGTACCGGCCACGACTATACGTTCGCCAATAGGCTCTCCGTTAACTATACCATTTTTTGTTAGGTCGTGATCAAATTTACTAATAACGCTTTGGCCGAACACGGGAGCTCTGAGCGAACGCAGGGAATCATGCATCGGCAGAAGGGGCTTCGTCGGCCCCCTTAAGATCGTTGACTTGTAAGGTGGAAAAATATAAGGAGGATGCACCTCCTTCACTGGGCTGTTCATGCGTTTTTGATTTCTTCTTTATCCTTTATTCTTTGTTTTCACCAAGAACCTTTTTGGCGATCTTAAATGCTCGATTAGCTGCGGGGATTCCCGCATACACTGCTGTGTGCAACAGGACTTCTTTTACATCGTCAACCCCTGCGCCGGTATTTTTTGTTGCACGTATATGCATGGCCAACTCCTCCTCGTATCCCAAAGCGGTAAGAATTCCAATTGTTAACAGACTTCGTTCTCTTTTTGTCAAGCCCGGCCTTGACCAAACTGAAGCCCAAGCGTTTGTGGTAATATACGCTTGAAAATCCCGGTCGAAATCCGTTTTACCGGCTTCTGCATTGTCGACATGCTGGTCACCCAAAACGCTTCGGCGGGTTTTCATTCCTTTCGTCAGTTCGTCGTCTGTCATAATTTATATTTTTGATGTCACATTACTCCTTTATAAAAGTGAGGACCAGGTCTGCCAGCTGGGCTGCATTGTCCACGCATGGAATATGACCCGAGCCGGGAATTATTTCAAACTTTGAGCCCTCGATCAAGTCAGAAAGATTTTTTACTTCTTCCGGGGACGTTGACTTGTCTTCGGAACCCACTAAACAAAGTGTCGGCATTTTTATGCCTTTGGCAATTTCCGTGAGATCTCCATCACGAATAGCCACGCAGGTTTGTATGTAACCCATGGGTGGCGTTCGTTCAAGCATGTTTTTATAACCGGCTACCATTTGAGGATGTTGTTCATGAAAGGATTTGGAAAACCATCGTTGCATAACGCCGGCCGAAATGGAAGCAAGTCCCTCTGAGCCCACCACTTTAATTCTATCATTCCAGATCGTTGCATTACCTATTTTGTGCCTTGTATCGCACAAAATCAATTTTGAAAATTTATTGGGCGAACGGACGGCAAGCAACTGAGCGATCATCCCACCGACGGATAAGCCTACCGGGATACATTTTGTGATGCCAAGATATTGCATAAGGGCTTCGGTATCGTCTGCAAAATCATCGACACGTTCAGTCCCTGCCACCACATCGCTAAGACCATGGCCACGGTTGTCGAACAAAAGGATGTTGCCATATCCCCTTAATGATTCAGCCACCTCGTTCCAAATCCTGAAATCTGTTCCCAACGAATTAATAAATAGGAATGTGTTATCGCTCACCCTGGCTCCCCGCGTGAACTCATAGTGCAAATAATGTCCATTGATGTTGGCGAAGGTCATAGTTTATATTCTGGAATTAGAGCTTGTGCCGTTATTACAGTGCTCCCAATTTTACTTTTTTCAGTTCTGGCGATAAGGTATGAAATATTGTAATTGCTACGATGTATGCCGCTCCGCAGGCAACGAATATTAAATCATAGCCTGCCTGCAGATTTCCCTCAGCCTTATACGCGCTGAGTGCAATCCCCACGACATACGCTGTCAGCATACCGCCCACCGCGCCGCCAAAGCCACCAATGCCAGTGACTGAACTTACAACATTTTTTGGAAATTGATCAGCGACCGTTGTCAATAGAACACCTTTCCAAATGGTTTGGGCTGCGGCTGCTACTGCAATGATCAGGACGCTGAGCCAAACATTATCGCTAAACCGAATGAGGATCACGGGAAGGGCCAGCACGACACAAATCAGCATTGTTTTTTTTCTGCTATGGTTCACGTTCATTCCAATTTTAATGAAATAGGATGAAAGCCATCCACCGGCAACAGATAGGACGGCGGTGACTGAGTAAACTAAAGTCATGGGCAAAATGAGCTCGCTGCGTTGCATTCCATGGGCGGTCAAGAATGATGGAAGCCAGAAGAGGTAAAACCACCAAACGGGATCGGTAAGAAAGGTGGCGATAAAAAATCCCCAGGTCGCTTTCTCTTTAAACAATAGGAGCAGGGGAACCCTTTTGTCTGCGTTGACTTGGCCTTCGCCATCTCTTAAATCATCAAGTTCTGAATCTTTTACGTGCTTGCTCTCCTCAGGCTTCTCGTAGCACCACAACCAGGCAACGACCCAGATCAGCCCCAATGCACCTGTGACGATAAAACTTACTTGCCAATTGTAACTCTCTGCCAGCCACAGTACGATTCCAGGAGCTAGTATAGGCCCGATAGTTGTGCCGCTGATCATGATGCCACTTGCCAGCGAGCGTTCTTTGACAGGAAACCATTCTGCTATGGCTTTCATTGCGGCCGGAAAATTTCCTCCTTCGAAAAACCCAAGCGCGCCTCGCATTACGTTAAAGCCGGTAAGGGATTTAACAAAAGCATGCCCCATTGCCGCAATGCTCCAGGAAAAAACGGCAATGGCAAAGCCAATCTTTGCGCCGACTTTGTCAACGAATCTTCCTGATAAAAAATAACCGACCGCATACATCATTTGAAACCAAAAAACGATGTTTGCATAGTCTTGTTCGGTCCACTGGAGTTGTTTTTCCAACGTGGGCTTCAGCAACCCGATTATTTGTCTATCGATATAGTTGATAACTGTTGCCAGGAACAGCAAAGACAAAACAGCGTATCGGTAGTTATGCTTCACCGTTGTTACATTTCTTTCAAGCCCACATAGTTTTCGGCCAATGTTGTGGCGTACGCTTTAGACAATCTGATATAATCAAATTTTGATTTCTGCAGATGGTACTCAAAGGAGCCTTGCGATGCCTGCTTGTGAAAAAGGTTTGTCATGAAATTGCTAAAATCCTGCGCCCGCCAAATCCTGCGCAGGGCATTGGTAGTATAGGCGGTGAGTAAGTTTTCGCTGTTGTCCTTATAAAATTTGCTCAGCGCTTCAGATAGCCATTTTACGTCAGATACAGCGAGGTTCAGACCTTTACCGCCCGTCGGGGGAACAATGTGCGCAGCATCACCGGCGAGGTATAATCTTCCGCATTGCAGGTTGTCTATCATGAAGCTTCGCATCGGTGTGATCGATTTTTCAAAAATTGGTCCCTCGTTCAAGCGAAAGCCCTTTACATGTAACCGTAAGGACAGCTCATTCCAAATTCGATAGTCGCTCCAGCTATCGACCAGATCCTCGTTGCTCACCTGTAAGTATAGGCGGCTCACCTTGTCACTTCTCAGACTATGCAAGGCAAATCCTCGTTGGTGGTATGCATATATCAGTTCATCTGTCGCCGGCTTGGCGTAGGCAAGAATTCCCAACCAGCTGAACGGATAGTCTTTACGGAATTCGTGATAACATCCGTTGGGCAAACATTTTCGGGCCACCCCGTGAAAGCCATCGCATCCGACCACGAATTCGCATGACAATACGCGCTGACTTCCGTTGATCTGATATACGATCGAAGGTGAATTTGAGGTAATGTTATCAACTGAGGTGGCCTCGGCATCAAAAATTACGTCGATGCCCTTCTCAAGGCACGCCGATATCAAGTCCTTAACGACTTCCTGCTGACCGTAAATGGTTATGCAACGGCCTCCTGTCAATTCATCGAATGGCACACGGATCCGTTGCTCGTCGAAGCTTAGATAAACGCCGCGGTGCACCAGGCCTTCCCGTTTTATCCGTCCGGCAACCCCCAGTTCATCAAACAGGTCGACTGTATTCTGCTCTAGAAGTCCTGCGCGGGTCCTCGCTTCTATGTATGCCCGGGTTCGTGATTCCAATACTACGCAGGATATCCCTTCCCTGTGAAGCATCAACGCTAAGGTTAGGCCGGCTGGCCCCGCTCCAATAATTCCAACCTGCGTCTTAGAGGTCATTAAGTAGTCTCATTGTTTAGAAAATTAAATCAAATTTACTTTTGAAGGATTTTTTATTTTTGGATTATTGAACATAATACTTGGATAATTAAAACATTTTCGAATTAGCTGTGAGGCTTGAAGTAGAAGGCAAAAGCAGAAAGCTCAAGGCTGATGGCTGACGGCTAAGTCGGAACAAAAATCGACCCGGACAAATCATGATGTCACTTGTAAAAAATAAACCTGTCCGTTTTGGACTTTATGGCGAGGCTGAGGTTTTGCTTCCCGACTTCCTGCATTGTGAATCGATGGAATACCGAAGCAAGAAACATAATTGGGTTATCCGGCAGCACCTGCATGCCAACCTTCTCCAACTTTTTTTGATTGAAAGCGGCAAGGTCGACTACCAGTTTCAAGACGAACAATATCTTGTTACAGGCCCAGCCATCGTCATTATCCCGGAAAATATGTTGCATGGCCTTCACGTAAGCAAGACTATAAGAGGAATGGTACTGACGCTTTCAACCTCCTTTGTAGAGGCCGTTTTCCGTTTCGCTCCCGTGGGATTGATGGAGTTCAGCCAGATCCGCATTCTGAAGCACGTAAAAAGAAATAAGTCCTATCGTGCCATAAGGTCCCTTCTCTACGAATTGCACGATGAGATTCGTGAGGAGCTTCCGGAAAAAGGATTAGTGGTTCAGGGCCAACTTAGCCTTTTACTGAGCAAACTTTTTCGGTTATCAATTGAAACTTCAGATCGACTGTTTGACTCGGCGACTTCATACTCCCGCTACTTTAACCTGTTTCAAAGGAGTATAAAAAAGGCTTATACGCCGATGAAATCAATCGTGCAGTATGCGAACGAGTTAAATATTACAACCGTTCACCTCAACAGAATTTGTCAGTCAGCCGTTGGAAAGTCGGCTTTGCAAGTCGTTGACGAGTTTCTTTTTTTAGAAGCGGAGAAATATCTGACGCATACAGAATATAGTATTTCCGAGGTAGCGTACCGCCTTAACTTTGATGACCCCGCTTATTTTTCGAGGTTTTTTTCGAAGTATGCGGGCGTTTCTCCCAAAGCTTTTCGGGAAGCCAAATGAATTCTCCCATACTCAAATCTATCCCTTGGAAGATTTCTTTATAGGGTACTTTTTGAAAATTTTAGTCGTGTAGTCGGCGATAATTTTTTCGATGTCGTCGGATAGTTTGAATGTTTTTTCGACCATGCCGGACCATACCAATTTTTTTGTTTCAGTGTCATACATGGCATACTTAAGAACTCCATCTTCCTCCGTAGTTGCTATGATATTCCCTCCCGCGACAGGCACGGATCCTGATACATAGTAACCGGGGCCCGCTACACCAACGCCCACGCTAAGCATAGCAGTTTGGGAATAGGTAGTGACTTCGTGCACGGTCGTATAGAAGATAAAGATTGCGTCCGGCCGTAACGTGTCAACCTTCAAACCACGGGCGGCTAGCTCCTTGTTGGCTGAATACACAATGTACCCACCGTAAAGTTTGTCTTTCCGATACCGGTTTAACACGCTGTCACCCGGGGCCAGCCATGCATAAGTCTTAAATTTTTTGAAATCCGTGGTTGTACTTCGGTCGGAGACTACAGGTTGTGCGTGGACAGCTGAAAACAAGATTGTACAAAAGGCAACTAGCAATATCTCTTTAAACATAGCGGATGAGTTAACGTCTGTAAGCTAGGCAACTGAGACAAGGCTTCCAAGCGAATGGCACCTTTACTTGCGGGGTCAGATCGGCAGATGCTGGATGCAGAAGCGTACGTCGGCAGAATGTTGGGTAAGCAAAGATCCAATATAAAAATCCCCCTTGCGCGGACCCGGCGGGAAACCGCAAGAATTTATTACATCTCCTTTGTTTGTTGGCGAGACCAGGCATCCAAAAACGAAATTATTCGTTTATTAGAAACAACAGAATTATGGCAATTTCAGCAAGTCACTCAACGGAAGACCCCTATTTGCGGCTAGTTAGTAAAGGCTTAGAAGGTCCTTTTGATCGTATATACCTGTCAACCAGAAAACATTTTTTGAAAATGTTTTATTCGATAAGGTTTTACCCCTTTTTCATAATACCAGGGTTCACTTGTCTCTTTCTGTGTCTGATGACTTTAAAGGTAATTTTGTTTTGATAAAAGGATTGATCGAGTTTCACCGGTCAAAGGATTTGCGCTTTGAATATAATTTCTCCCAAAGGCTGGTTGAGATAGACCTGGAGATAGATCAGCTGAAAAGCCTTCAATTGTTCCTTCAGTGGATTTCCGCTTCGTTTTTACGGGAAATCGATTTTAAGAAAAACCTTAAGACGGTATTGGAATTTGAGAATCGTTACAAGATCGCGCGTGCCGAGGTTTATGCTTTAATTCAGAAACCTGTTAGCTAGTGCGCCATCGCGAAAATAACTGAACCGTAGAATCCGCTACAAATGACCCATTAAGTTATCGGCATACCAGATTCATTCTACAAGAAGATGTACGGTTATTTTTGCTACGGCGACTAGTACGTTTCACACCAACTGTCTGTCTAATCAATCGATTATTTTATATTGCAAAAGCGTCAGGGCAAGCTTTCTGTT
>DASUTP010000282.1:0-5466 GCA_036374515.1 Chryseolinea sp.
GCAAGGAGGTACTTTATTCAACCGACAAGAGTGAAATCATAAGTGCCCTAAAATCTTTCTTTCGCCAACGGCCCCGTTAGACCAAATAAAAAAAATTATCCGGTATCCTTTCCAGGATGACGGATAATACATTTATGAACAGCACTTTTTACAGATTCTTACTTGCTACACAGGAATGTTCCAGCAGGTAATCATCTCCAGTTTCAATTGTGTAATCAAAATTGAGCGTGTTTCCATTCAATGTTCCGGAACCTGTAACGACAATCGTCATAGATTTACCGTTGAATGTTTGCGGCGGAACGGCGAACGAGCTTCCGCTGATCGAAGCTTTGACCGGCACATACATGATGTCGCCGAAGTTGCTCACCTCAAGCCCGCCATCTTTGGACTGTGATATGTTAATTGAATAATTTTCTATCTCGCCGGCTTCATCCGTATCAACCACCGCGTAGGTGCCGACAATTTTTGCAATGTCGGGATTCGGTGCATCGTCATCGTCACTGCAGCCTGTCAGAGTGACCATTGAGAAGAGCAGTACGCTGATGTAGTTCCGGAAAAGGATGTGGGCGTCAATCGAGGTCGTTATGTTTTTTAAATGGAATGCTATTGTTTTCATTTTTTTCTCTTAATTATTTCTTTGATTGTTTAAAAAAGAAGATTGTTACCCGTTAAATCCTGCCGCTTCCTGCTGTCCCCTTAACGGATAACAACCAACCTCTCCCAGATTATTGTTTTTTGTTAGCCTTGCATGTTCCCGTATAGTCGAGGTAGCCCGTAGTTGTGTAGGTGAAATTCAAGACATTACCTGATAATGTTCCGGACCCGGAAACCTGAATGGTATTTCCGCTGCTGGGATTGGTAAACGATTGAGACTTGATGGAGATTTTATTGCCGTCGACACTGGCCTTTACGGGCACATTAAACATATCGGCAAAATTTGAAATGTGTAAAAAACCATCGTCGCCTTTTGAAATGGTCACGTCATATTCATACGTGTAACCACTGGAACCACTGACGTCTTCTACAGCATAGGTACCAATAAACATCGCGCTGGTGTCAGGTTTTACTTCATCGTCGTCGGAACAACTAGCGAGGGTAATTATGGCGCTAGCCGTGAGTACATACTTGATCAGTTGAATAAATCTGATCTTCATAACAGGGGATTTGATTTGCGTTTTCATTTGTTGTATGAGGTTAATTTTTAAATCTGTGTCATAGCACGCAAATGCCTGGCAGGAGATGCAGAAACGATCGAAACAAATGGGACAAGGATTAACACAGATGGGACAAGGGCCCAAAACAGAGCGGAAACGCAGAATTTTGTTTCTTAAGTTCGGGCTTGTAGAATGGTGACGGGATATTTGTGGTTGAACTTTGGCTCAACTTTGAACCTCAAACTTCGAACCTTGAACTTTTTCGTACTCATTTGGCAAGACGCCAAACAGATCTTTAAAGCATTTTGAAAAATAAGAAAGATTATTGAAACCTACCTGATACGCAATTTCGCTGATCGATGCTGTTTTTCCTGCGATCAACTGCGCCGCCCGTTGTAGCCGGAAGTTTCTGACAAATTCATTGACGGACTGATCCGTCAGGGCTTGGATTTTACGCAGGAGATTTTTGCGGCTCATGCCGATCTCCTCCGCAAAGCGTTCCACGGAAAATTGCGGATCACCAATATGGGCCTCGACAATTTCCAGCACACGTTGTAAAAACTTTTCGTCAAGAGAGGTAATCGAAATATTTTTTGGCTGTATAACCACCTCCCGGCTGAAACCTTTTCGAAGCTTTTTCCGCTGTTCCAGGAGATTTTTTATCCTGACCTGAATTTCTTTCATGTTGAAAGGTTTGGTCATGTATTCGTCTGCCCCTAATTCAAGTCCTTCAAGCTTACTTTCGATCGTGTTGCGCGCCGTCAGCAATACAAAAGGTATGTGACTGATTCTTTCATCTTGCCGGACTTTCGTACAAAAGGTGAAACCATCCATCTGGGGCATCATCATGTCGCTAAGAATAAGGTCAGGGATAAGGTCCAGCGCTTTCTCAAGCCCGCTCACCCCGTTTTCGGCAACCTCTATGCGATAAGTGCCGGCAAGGTTTTCGGTCAGGTATGCCCGCAAATCTGCGTTGTCTTCTACCAAGAGTATAAGCGCTTGCTCGGGATCGACGAAATTCGGCAGGGAGGTGTAGGCAACGGCTTCATTCCCTAAAACAATCCTTTTTTCTATCTCGGTAGGCAAAATGTTGTTCGCGACATCTCCTGCGGGTTCCGTCGGCTCGAAGGGGAGCTGCACGGTAAAGGTTGTTCCCATTGCGACGGCACTTTGAACATTAACCCGGCCATTCATCAGCTGGATCAATTCTTTTACCAGCGACAGGCCGATGCCACTACCCTCAAATTCACGCGCACTCGAACTATCAACCTGGTAAAAGCGGTCGAAGATCTTGTCAAGTTCCGCCGCTGGTATGCCTGGCCCGGTATCGGCAATCTCAACGGAAACTGGCAACGCAGTATCATCCTCCGGAAAAGCGACTTTAACGTTTATGGTTCCGCCGTCCGGCGTGAATTTGAACGCGTTTGATAGTAGATTATAAAAAATGGCTTCTGCTTTTTCTTGATCAAATCTGGTTTTGTAGCTATCGCGCGCGATGACAACGTCGAATTGGATGTTCCGGCTTTCAGCCACTGACTCAAAAGAAGAAGTTAATACGCGGATGAAATAAACAAAATCTGATTCTTGAAGCGTTAATTTCATTCCACCAGATTCAAGCTTTGCCAGGTCAAGAAGTTGATTGATCAGTTGTTGAAGTCGTTTTGCATTTCGATGCATGCGCTCCAGGTCCGTCATCCGGATCAGCCCCGACTCCTTCTCCTGAATGTATTTTTCAAGCGGACTTAAAATAAGCGACAGGGGAGTTCGAAACTCGTGAGAAATATTGACAAAAAAATTGGACTTCATTGCGTCGAGCGCTCTTAGCTGCTCTGCGTTGATCTTAAGTTCCTCAGACTGTTCAGCCAACTGAATATTTTGGTGACGGATTTCCTGAGTCTGCCGCGCGATTTCTTTTTGCAAGGCCTCTTTTTCTCTCAATAAATTCCGGGACCGCCAGCGAACCAAACCCCAAACAAGAACGCCGCATGCCATGATATATATGCCGTAGGCGTAAAGGCTCCTGAACCACGGAGGGGCAACAACAAAATTAAACTCATCTGTTGTACCCACCACCTGCGCATAGTTTCTGGACCTCACCAGGAATTTGTATTGTCCTTCCCACAAGCGCGAGTATTCTTTGACATTTTCCGTTGTCCACTCCGACCAATTTTCATCATGGCCCTCCAGCTTGTACTGAAATTCGTTAAGGTCCTCCGCCTTGTAATTTGTCGAGGTAAACTCGAATCGAAATGCGTTTGACTTATAGGGAAAAGTTAGACTTTGCCGCACGTTGCCGATACCCTGGAAAAAAACAGAATCACTATTCAGGAGCACGCGATTCAGATATGTTTTAAAACCCGGCGTGCTGTCGTCTGACTCTTTCATTTCATATCTCACCACGCCATCAGCGCCGCCAAACCACATCACGCTTCCTTCCTCAAAGGTATTGACGTGTACGTGTTCAGTAATTCTGGAGATATCGAAGCGCTTATGGGTAACCGAGGTGCCGGACCGTTGTACCAAAATTAGTTCCTGCCTGGCGCCAGCGACCGGCTTCGTGCGAAAGAAAAAACTTCCCGAAGAATCTTCATCGCTGATCGGGAACAAATTGTTTTCGGTAAGTCCCAACGATGAAATGAATTCTGGATCTTGTTTGAACAAATTTTCACCATAGTCAAAACGAAAGATGCGTTCATCGGCTGTGGACTGAAATATTTCGTTACCCCCGATCACATTCACTCTAACGCTTCCGCCCGGTAGTCCATCTTTCTGGTCCAGGAATTTTATGCTTGGCTGATCATAGTTCACAGATCCTTTCTCTGTAGGAAATGATAGCAGGGCGGCTCCCTGCGAAAAAGTACAAAGCCATACCTTACCGGGCTGCGTTTCTGTAAAGCTGATGTTGTCCAGGTTTACCCCTTCGATGAATCCAGCTTCGCGCCAGCGTCCGTCGATGAATTTTAGGGATTGCAGTTGATTGCCAATTGATACCACGATACGGTTGCTGTCGCCTTTGTAGCGGTGAATTGAAAATGAGGCGTAGTCGCTGATCTTCCGGAGATCATTGCCAACCATTTCAAAGAATCCCTGGCTTGAAGTGACTAGCATTCGATCCTCAAAGTTCATCAGTTGCCAGCTGCTCATGTTGATCCCCGGGATTTTTTCAAACGAGCCGGGATGGCCTGGAAGCGGATTCGTTCGTAAAACATAGAGACCGGTATTGGTGGTTACAAATAGCTTCCCATCGTACCGGCAAAAACTATTGATGGCCCCCTCCGGGCCATTGTTTGCATTGTAGTAGCTTATCGAATTATTAATTTCGAATTTGCTTATTCCGTTATCCAGCGAGAACCAGATGTTACCTTCATCATCTAGCGTTAAGCCCAACGTAATGTTTGTGGGTAATCCATTTTGATTGTTGATCAAATATTGGATGGACCCCTTTCGATCAATGATGACCGCGCCGCCGAGGCGAGTGCCATAGATTGTTGAGCTGTCAGGCAGCAACAACCCGCAATAGATTTGATTTTTTTCAAAAAAAGAATCGGCCTGAGTTTCAAACTTAGTCACTTTGTTACCGTCATAGAAAAAAAGTCCCTCGTACCGCGTGGCCAGCTGTACTTTATTTTTGGCAGGAAGGGCATTATAGATCCTTAGATTTTTGAAGCTCTCTCCGCCCGGGGCGAGTTGGAACTGGTCACCATTCAAAACTGTAAGGCCAAGGCCTTCTTCCTGCATAAATAAGGACCCCTTCCAAACAAAAGTGATGTGATAGGTATTTGGATTTGGCCATGGGAAAAACTGGAACCGTTCGCCGTTCCACACGAAGAGGCCGGTTTCGCACTCGAAATAGACCAGGCCGTCATGCTCAAGGGTTTGCCAGACATTTCCCATGCCGTGCAATTCCGGCTTTATTTTTTCCAGCAACGATACGTAAATATGATTGCCATTTTTTTCTTGATCCAGATAACCCAAATCATCGAGGGCGCCAACAAATATTTTTCCTTGTTTATTTATGGCCATTGAGCGGATGTTGCTCTCGGCAGGTGTTTTAATAAGGGACCACCGTTTTCCATCGTACGAGAGGACACCGTCATTGTTGGCAAAAAACAGAACGCCATGCTGATCTTGCAGACCGCCCCAGTTTTGGAAGGCGGCATTATATTCCTTCGTGGAGTAATTTCGATGATAGAGAAGCCCGGTCTCCCTTCGGTTCGGGAGGGGATGGTTCTGCGAATCGGCCTGTGGCAGGCATTCCGATAGCTGCAGATACAACAACAGAACGCATATCAATCTTGGTGACATGAAAGTC
>DASUTP010000283.1:0-13094 GCA_036374515.1 Chryseolinea sp.
CTGTGCAGGTAAGGCGGGATCTTAAAACCAACTGTGAGACAATCAAATCTAAATAAAAAAAATGATACCGATGTAACCAAGGTCGCCAAACAAATCTGTATAAAATAGTAAACGGCGGTGAACCAGCGTAAAAAGGAGTTAAAAATTAGAAATGAACTTTGAATTTTTTCCGCGATCGTCCCAATTTAATCCGTTTTATCGGTCAATTCCCAATTTGTCGCGCTGTCTCGGCGCGATTCACTTTTCCGTTTTTTGTCATTACAAAGCGCGTGTTCGTGTAGATTTCTTTCGGCACCTCATGGGTCATCAGAATTTTCTGCAAACTTGATTTCAAGATTTGGGTCGAAATGGTCCGCAGCTCCCCCTCAATAAGTAAAATTACTCTGTCGCCCAAAAGGGGATCGCGCCGGCTGGAAATTAAAAATCTATTTTTAATGTCTTGCTGATCAAACATTTGCCGGATTTGGCCCTCAAGTTTTTCGGGGACGACTTTTTTTCCGCCCGTATTAATAACATTATCCACCCTTCCCAGCCATTTAAATTGCTCGGCAGAGGCCATTTCAACGAGGTCGTTCGTGATTATTTTTTCCGGCAAGAACGGAACATAGATTTCAAGACAGCCGCGATCGTCGATATCGATCTTTATTCCAGGCAAGACCGTAAAATATTCTGATGCGAAAGGACCGTTAACGGGCTGTAACGCAACGTGTGAAATGGTTTCTGTCATACCGTATGTAGCGTAAACAGGGTTTTCCAACTTGGCAAGCTTCCGCTGAATACTTTCATCGAGCGCGGCCCCCCCAACCAAAATATTTCGTATGGAATTTATTCTTCCCGACGATTCGGAGTCCAGAATTGCATTTAGTTGCAATGGGACCACAGCCATAAAGTCCACGGGAACACTCAATGGAACGACGTTCAACGGATTCGAGGAGGGATCCACGGCGATCAGTTTCATGCCTACGATAAAAGTGCGCACCAGCATCATCTTTCCAGCAATGAATTCCGGGTCAAGACACAGCAGCGAGTTTTCACCCGCCTTTAGACCCAGAGCTTTCGCGGTGAGTTCAGCGCTGGCACTCATCTGGTCGCGGGTAATGGAAATTTCCTTAGCTGGTCCGGTAGATCCGCTCGTCTTTTGGATAAAATCGCCTGAGGAGGCAAACCATTTCTTAATAAACAAATACGTCGATGCTTCAAACGCAGATAGGGGGGCCGTTGAGCCTGTCAGAATGTGATCAAGTTGGATTTGCCGGTTGTTAATTGTTATTGAATCGTACGGGTATGTGTTCATTGGACTTGATCGATGGCCAACGACTATGGAAATTTCGGATACTTTGACCAGTCAGGATCCCTTTTTTCAAGGAAGGCATTTTTACCTTCCTTTGCCTCATCGCTCAGATAATAGAGCAGTGTTGCATTCCCGGCCAGTTCCTGTATCCCCGCCTGACCGTCAAGTTCGGCATTGAAGGCGCTTTTCAACATTCGTAACGCCAGCGGGCTTTTTTTGAGAATTTTCCCCGACCATTCTACATAGGTCTCTTCAAGCTTTTCCAGCGGAACCACCTTATTTACAAGCCCCATTGCCAGCGCTTCACTGGCGTCGTACTGGTCGCACAGATACCAGATTTCCCTTGCCTTCTTTTGTCCAACGATACGGGCAAGGTAAGATGCGCCGAAGCCCCCGTCAAAGCTCCCTACCTTGGGACCCGTTTGTCCAAAACGGGCATTTTCCGCCGCGATGGTAAGGTCGCATACGACGTGAAGGACATGCCCGCCCCCAATCGCCCACCCCGCAACGGCTGCGATAACAGGCTTGGGTATGGAACGTATTATTTTTTGCAGATCCAGAACGTTCAGCCTGGGGGTAGTATCCGGCCCGACATAGCCACCGTGACCCCTGACGCTTTGATCTCCACCACTACAAAAAGCTTTTTCACCCTCACCAGTAATAATGATTACGCCGACTTCCTTGTCCTCCCTGCAGATGTACATTGCATCGATCATCTCATTGATCGTGAGCGGAGTAAAAGCATTGTGAACATGGGGCCGATTGATGCTGATCCGCGCGATGCCTTCAAATTTATGAAATACGATCTCTTTGTATTCCTTAACCGGCTTCCATGGGAATTTATAGTTCATAGCTCTTTCTAATTTTTTGTTTTAAATTTTCAAATAACCCTTTGGTCAATTCAATATCAGATTCCAGTTCGAGAACTTTGGGGGTTCCATCCATGTCAAAAAAATCTTTTAGCAAATTTTTGACTTTGCGCCTGTGATCGACCTTTAGATGCGCCAGCCCGAATTCAGCACATAGGTGTTTGGCATTAAGCCGTTGCCGCGTTATGAAATATTCATCTGCCTCATCAGTGTTTCCCGGACCGTCGATCATCTTGAAAATAATACCTCCATGGTTGTTAAGCAGCACGATCCGTAAATTAGGCATGGGATAATTATGCCAAAATGCATTCCGGTCGTAGAAAAAAGCCAGATCACCCGTTATAAGAATATTCGGTACATCACTGGTGAAGCAATGTCCCATCATCGTGCTTGTGCAACCGTCGATACCGCTTGTACCGCGATTTGCAAAGACCTGGATTGCATGATGTTCTGTGGTTAGGCCGATAAAGTTCGCATACCTTACACTCATACTGTTCGCGAGGTGCAAATTGCTGCCATGGGGAATATTTTTCAGGACTTCGTGCACCAATTCAGCCTCGCCAAAATCCTGCTGCGGAAAATAGTCTTCCACCGAACGGGAAGCCCTGCGTTCCTCCACTTCCCAAAGCTTGTTGTAATTATCCTGTTTTTGTTTCTCGAAATTTTCAACGCCCGGAATGGAACTTAAAACGGAAAAGAAGGATGCTGGTGTGGAACGGATCACCTTGGTTATGGATTGAAACGTGTCTGCAACCTCCCCGGCAGCTTGAATGTGCCAATGCGCCGATGGACGATATTTCCTCAGGAACAACTTCAAATTCTTGGAAATCGTCGACTGCCCAAAAGTTATGAGCAGGTCTGGCCTCAAAGTTTGCAAAATTTCCTCCGGGCAATTGCCCAGGAAAAGGTCTGCATGCCTGACGACTTTGTCGATAGCGTGCAGATTCGAGATAATATCGCCGACGATTGGAATATTGTGGTTTCGGAAAAAGTTTGCCAGAGAATTGAGCAAAGCATCATCTGCGTCCAATTGACCGGCAACCAACAAGACGTTAGTGTAATGCTTCCAATCCGTTTTTATTGACCATTTTTGCTGATCGCTTAACTCAAACGACGGAGCATGATTATCCATTACCCGGATGGAATCGCTGAATGAAAAATTTTCACTCGGCTGTGGATAAAGCGGCTCCCGAAAAGGAGCGTTGATATGGACAGGGCCCGGTGGCTCATGCCTTGCGAGATCAATTGCTTCATTCACAATCCTGTTGATAGCCCAATCGTTATCCGGGTGATCGTATTCCTGGGGAAGCTGGTAAGTTTTCTTGACGTGCTTTCCAAAAATTTCTGTTTGATATATTGTCTGGCCGTCTTGTTGTCCAACCCACTCTGCAGGGCGATCTGCCGTAAAAACAATCAGTGGGCGCTTGCTGAAATATGCTTCGGCTATGGACGGCGCGAAATTATAAGCGGCGGTCCCTGAGGTGCACAGGAGTATTGCCGGCTGTTTGCTTTGCTGCGAAATTCCCAAAGCTATAAATCCAGCCGTGCGTTCGTCACTTATGGTTCTACAGGTTATTGCGGAATGGCGCGTAAAGGCTAACGTTAGGGGTGCGCACCGCGAACCAGGGCACAAAACTGCTTGCGTCAGTCCTTTCTTGCTGCAAAGCGCAGCAATGTTATAGATGGACTGAAAGCGTGAGGTCATAAAGAATACTTTTTAACGTTCAAGGTAGCGGCCTAATTTATTTAACGATCCTCAACAAGGTATTTAACTTCAATTCTGTCTCCTCCCATTCCTTTTCCGGAATCGAGTCTTGCGTTATTCCGGCACCCGCATAGAGAATAGCTCTGTCAGGCAGGATTTGCAAGCACCGCAGATTGACGAAAATGTCAATGCGGTTATTAAAATTGACCGGGCCGAGATAACCTGTATAAAGCTGACGATCGTATCCCTCCAGCTTATGGATGAACTCCAGGGAAGAATCCAACGGTACGCCACACACGGCTGAAGTAGGATGGAGGAGCTGCAACATAACAGAGCCCAGCTGCGGGAAATTGGTTGCGCGCATGTCAACCGTGAAATCGGATTTTAAATGCATTAAGTTTCCGGCGACAACGGTGCGTGGCCCATGTTCCTCATATTCACGAAGTCTGATCTTTTTAAAACAACTGATGATATATCGTTCGACGAGCGCTTGTTCCTCGATGTCTTTTTGAGTCCAGGCAACATTCTTCAAATTAATGCCCTCCGTAAAAGGTTGTGTTCCGGCAAGGGCGGTCGTTCTAAACGTCCGCCCATCTTCTACAGAGACGAGCAGCTCAGGAGAGGCACCGAGCCAGCTTCCTTTCTCAGGAATGCTCACAAGCGTGATCAACGCATTCGCGTAGAGTGCGCACAATTTTTGAAAAGCTTCGCTTACATCAAAGCTGTTCGAAAGACCTACGGTCAGCGTTCGGGAAAGCACAACCTTTTCAAAATTTCCCTGCTCAATTTCCTGAATGCTGTTTCGGACCAGTCGCAAGAAAAACTCGACATCGGTGGAAGTTGCCACTGAAGCGTCATCAAAATGAATGGATGGCGAAGTCTTTTTTCTGTCGCTATTTGTCTTAACTAAATTTTTCAACCATTGGGCAGACACTTCTTCGAGCGGCGTTGCAGGTTCGCTGAGCTCGCCATTTGAAAACGAAAAACTGTAATCGGCCCTGAGATATGTTCTGTCGACTGCCGCCTCAAACGGGCCAACGATGAAACCTGGGGGCAACTCCTCCAGCGTCGCGGTATATTTCAATAGTTCAGGCGCTTTGCAAATCACCAGCCGCACGGTCGCTTCATTTGGCAAGCGCCACAAGGCAACGGAGAAATTTTCTCTGACGGCGGAGTCGATAAGAAGCGAAAGGTGTTCGGTTTCCGTAAGCGTGGACGATGACTCTGCAGTTGAAAAGGCCATACCTACTTCTTTTTTTCCAGCACAGCTATCGTTATTCGACTAATGCAAACCAGCTCGCTTGAATCGTTTAAAATGCGTGTTTCCCAGATTTGAGTCTGTCTTCCGATATGGATCGGCTTGGTTGTCCCGGTTACAAAACCGTCGCGTGCAGCTTTAACGTGATTTGCATTGATTTCGAGGCCAACGCAGAACCTTGATTCCTCGACGCACAGTGTGGCGGCAACACTTCCCAGCGTCTCCGCCAGGGCAACAGAGGCGCCACCATGAAGAAGTCCCAGGGGTTGCTGTGTCTTAGCGTTAACAGGCATTTTCGCTACCAGGAAATCATCGCCAATTTCAAGAAACTCAATCCCCAAATGTTCCGCCAGGGTGTTCCGGGACATCTTATTCAGGGCTTCAATTGTAACACTTCCTTTAAAAATTCTCATGAAACTATTCCCGGGTCACGTTTGATCGCTTACTATTTCCTTATTTTTGCGCCCAAAATAATCGAAAATTGAACAGTAAAAAAATATACATCGTTCGCCATGGACAGACGGATTTCAACCTTCAGAACATTGTTCAGGGTAGTGGTGTAGACAGCAGCCTGAATGAGCGAGGCCGTGCGCAGGCTCAGGCTTTTTTTGAACATTATAAAAACGTGCCATTTGACAAAATCTACACCTCGTCCCTCAAACGCACAAGAGAAACGGTGCAGAGGTTTCTAGATCTGGGAATTCCGACTGAATCTTTGGCCGGGTTGAACGAGATCAGCTGGGGTAATAAAGAAGGTTATAAGATCACGCCGGACGAGGACCAATACTACCATTACATGTTAAAGCAGTGGCAATTGGGCAATACTTCTTTGCGAATTGAGGGCGGGGAGAGTCCCGATGATGTGGTTGTCAGAATGAAACCGGCCGTTGATCACTTTATGAGCAAGACTGACGAACAAACAATTCTTGTATGCATGCACGGTCGGGCCATCCGGATTTTGCTATGTATCCTGCTTGACTATCCATTGAAATCGATGGATATGTTCGAACACGAGAATTTGTGTCTCTATCTTTTGGAATATGACGGAAGTAAATTCGCCATCCGTCTGCACAACGATATTTCTCACTTGCGCCTGATCTGAGCGAGAGCCGACTTTGCTTTGCTATCAATGCTGTTTTTGTATTCGTGCTTCCCGTACGATAGCGCCTTGGTAAAATAACTCTTAGCCAGGCCGGTATCACCATCACTCAAGGAAATATAACCGAGCTGCAGGCAAGAGCTGGGGGCGTAATACCAGGCTTCATTTCCGCAGAGGTCGAGGCTTTGTTGGTAGAATTTTTTCGCAGCACTGATGTCGTTTATTTTGTGCGCCAGCCTTGCCTTCCGGTAAAAGTATTCTACCTGGTCTCGCTTGGTAGGAATGTCTGCAGGCTCAAGTGACTGAAGGATTGCATCCGCCTGATCGTAATAACCACCGTCGGTGGCATATCTTGCTTTTGTTAATTGAATGTGGGGGAGTTCATCATCGGCCAGGCTTTGCGCTGCGTATTTGTCTGCTTCCGAAGCTTCCTTTCCACGCGACCTGGCTTGTTTGAAGAGTTCAGCCGCATCATTCTTATTCCCGTTCAGCCAGTAACACAAGCCGATTTTATAGTAGGCATCTTTGACCCCATTTTGTCCATTGTAGTGGTAGATAAACGAGCGGTACGAGGAAATTGAATTTAGATATTCCGCCTTGTGTAAATAGATTTCCCCCTTGAGGTAATCAATATAGTACAACGGAAGCCCCACAGTATTTTGGGTGAGACTGTCCAGGAGCATCAGGGCATTTTCGCTTTGATTGTTCTTCATGGCCAAGGCACTTCCCAGGAAAAGGGCGAGCCTGTTCTTCGGGTGTTTGAGGCGCAAACCATTTAGTTCGTCAATGGCCTGGCCCGCTTGCTGTAAAAGAAATCCCTGGATCAGGGCATGAATCACGTTTGCCTCAAATGCAAGCACACTATTGGAAGTGCGAATTGATTCGAGATCTTCCAAACCCTTTTCTGTCGAGCCTTGCATATTTAAAAGGCCTAAAACCCAGTTATACCGTTGGGGCACTGAACCAATGAGAACTTCCAGCAGGCCCGAGGTCTTCCTGATGGACTGGTATTTTGGAAACTTGGAACGTATTTCTTCAATGGTTAAGTACGCCTGCCTCAGGTTCAAAGCAGCATCAAATTCGTGTCCGAACTTCAGGTAGACAAAGGTCCATTGCATCCGTATCTCAGCTTGCAGGAACAGATCGTCGGGAACATTCAGCCTGGTCTTGCGCTCAAGACGCCTGGTAAAGCGGCTCTCATACTCGGTATATTTCTCGCCGTCCTCCGTGATCAGTAATTCCAGTGCTTCGGCCAATGCGATCACATAGTGTTGTTGAGCCGTCTCCGGCTTCGGAATGATTTGGTGCGCTTCTTCAAGCTGCAGATTTAACACAAGCTCATAGACACTTTGTGTGGGTGCGTCGAAGTACCACTCGGGTAAACCGGGGTCGGCAGCGGATGCAGGGACGGGCATCCAGGCAGGAAACAAAAAAAGGCAGACCATTATGGCTGCCTTTTTTTTATGGTTGATCAAGATAAATCTATTCAACTTTTTTTCTTCTGCTGGGTACGGGTGTAGCGACCTTTGCCGTTTTTGGCTTGTCTCCCTCATCAAGAGAATCCATATCAACATCAGCTAATATACGTCCCGAATGCTCATCAATTACAATTTTCTTTTTCTCTCTGATCTCGGCGATTTTTTGAGGCGGGATAACAATGTTGCAACCTTCCGCAGCGCCCCGGACAACCCGCACAACTGCCAGGCCGTTTGTCAGGCTTTTCCGTAATCTCTCGTAATACTTAAGGAGCTTGTCTTCGATTTTTTTGGTGGCCTTTTCGCGTTCTGCTAACAGTCTTTTCTCTTCTTCGTGGCTTTCGGCAAGGATTCCGTCGAGCTCTTTTTTCTTTGTATCGAGGTGATCACCTCTTTCTTTGATCTGCAAATTGATCTTTTCTATCTCTTCCTTCTTTTCGGTAATGTTTTCTTTGCCCTCCTTGATCTTTTTCTCGCAGATTTGAATTTCAAGTTCCTGAAGTTCTATTTCTTTGGTGATGGCGTCGAATTCTCGGTTGTTTCTAACGTTTTTCTGTTGCTCGGAATATTTCTTGATCAGTTTTTCAGCTTCTTTAATCCCCTCTTTGTGTTTCTTGATTGCTTCTTCGATTTCCTTTTGATCTGATTCGAATCGTGCTTCCCGTGTTTTGTAACCCTCAATTTCATCCTCCAGATCCTGAACCTCATCGGGGAGGTCGCCTCTTAGCTTTTTTAGTTCGTCTAACTTCGTGTCGATGAACTGTAATTTTACAAGTGCTTCGAGTTTCTGTGCAACTGATTGATTTTCCATTCGTTATATATAGCTTATTGGATTTGTCGCGGTTTTTGAAAAATTGATCGCAAAAGTATGAAATTTTTTCATTAAAACATCGACTAAAAGTTCTTTGGTAAAAACCTCGCTCTCATAGTGCCCGATATCTGCAATGGTAATCCTGCCATCGGCGTCGAAAAACTCGTGGTACTTAAAATCCGCAGTTATAAAGAGATCAGCGCCTGACTGAATTGCTTTTGGCAGGAGAAAGCTTCCAGAACCGCCGCAAACAGCAATTTTTTGGACTTTTTTGGATGGTACCTTCGTATACCGGACGACGTTTAAATTCATCTTATCCTTTAAACTTTTAAGAAATTCTAAAGGTTCCATCGCTTGCTCCAACTCGCCGATCATTCCCGACCCAACCTCTTGGTTCTCATTTAGTAAGGGCAGGATGTAATAGGCAACTTCTTCATAGGGATGGGCCTTCCAAAGTGCTTCAAGAATCACTTTTTTCAAATGATTGGGAAAGATCGCCTCGACGCGCGTTTCGTCCACATACGTTTGTTTTAAATGTTCTCCGATGTGGGGATCGCTGCCTTCCATGGGCATAAAGGTTCCGACCCCATCGACCTGAAAGCTGCAATTGCGATAGTTGCCGATCTGTCCCGCGCCAGCGGCATACAGGGCAGCCGTAACCTCTGATGCATTGGCTTTTGGGATAAAGGTCAAAAGCTTGCTAAGCGTATCGGTTTTGGGCACAAGAATTCTCGTGTTCTTCAACCCAATCTTCTCACAAATTTTTTTGTTTACGCCTGTATTGACGTTGTCCAGGTTGGTATGGATAGCATAGATGGCAACGTCATGTTTGATTGCCTTGATAATGGTCCTCTCAACATAAGTAGCGCCGGTAAGCCGTTTCAGGCCCTTGAAAATTATGGGGTGATGCGCGACGATCAGGTTGCAACCAGACAGGAGTGATTCTTCCACAACGGCTTCCGTGCAGTCGAGTGTCACAAGGATCCCTCTTACCTCGGAATCAGGATCGCCCGTCAGGAGACCGGCATTGTCATACGATTCCTGGTAAGAAACCGGCGCCCACCCTTCAAGGTAACGGGTGACATCTTTTATTTTTATAATTTCGCCCATGAATCTATTCCATTTTCAACCGACAATTTAAAAGTTGAAAGTTAAGGTTTAAAGGTTTAGAATGATTTTACTGAGGATTTTACTATTTCCATTTTCGTTGCTCTATTATTTGATCACACAGGTACGAAACTACCGGTATGACCATGGGCTGCGGTCATCTGTAAAATTTGAGCTTCCGGTGATCTGTGTGGGCAACCTTAGCTTGGGTGGAACGGGTAAAACTCCGATGATTGAACATTTGATACGGCTGCTTCAGGACAGGTATAAATTAGCAACGCTAAGCCGGGGATACGGTCGCGCAACCAAAGGAATTCGCATCGCTGAAACCGCTGACAATGCATCGACGCTGGGCGATGAACCTTTCCAGTTTCATACGAAGTTCAGCAAGAGGGTCACGGTAGCCGTCGGGGAGGAGCGGGCCCTCGCCATACCAACAATCTTACAAGAACATCCTGATATCCAGGTTATTCTGTTGGACGATGGTTTTCAGCACCGCCAGGTTTCGGCGGGTTTTAACATTTTGCTGACCGACTACCATCGTCCGTTCTATAACGATTATTTGCTTCCCAGCGGGCGCCTTCGCGAAAGCCGGTCAGGTGCAACCCGTGCTGATGTGATTGTGGTAACGAAATGTCCGGCAAGCCTACCAGAGGAGAAAATGATAGAAATCGAGAGGTCGATCCGCGGTTATGCATCGCGTCCCGTTTTTTTTACCACCATCCGGTACGGAACGCCGAAACCATTCAGCAAAACCGCCGCCGCGCCGACAAAACAGATCGTGCTGATATCCGGAATTGCCAATTCAAAACCACTCGAAGCCTATGCCGTGGAAAACTTCACATTGATAAAACATCTCGAATATCGCGATCACCATACTTATACGGTAACTGACATAAAAAACTTCGTAAACCTGAGAAGGGATCATCCACAAGTCAGTTTCCTGACGACGGAAAAAGATAAAGTTAAATTGGATGTTCCGCAGTTCCATGATTTGTTGAATGGCATTCCGCTGTTTTATCTGCCCATTGAAATAGACTTTTTAAAAGCTGGTGAGGATTTTGATGAGATGGTGCTAAATATTGTTGAGCGTGCGCAATAGTAAAAAATTTCAATACTTTCCTTTGACGATAATTTACCGGTTATTTTTGAAGGTGCATTTCTTAAGGTTTATTCTTGTCTCCTTACTCATCGGTGTTCTCCATGTTTCTAACGCGCAGCAAGATCCAGGAACGCGAAGAGGCTCACGCATTATCGACGACACCACGAAACAGGTTTACGGACCGAATACATCAAAGTATTATTATGAGAATGATGTTTTCATGAACCGGATAACCTATCATGCCATCGATACCGCTATCAGGAATTTTCACCTCTACAATTATGTCCAGTGGCACAACAATCTTTATCAGGATCTTGGAAACATCGGCACTGCGATTATGCCGATATTTTATCAAGTGCCAAATGTGATCGGCGTTTCATCGGGATTTAATTCCTACAATCTTTACTGGGACGACGAACAAATCAGATACTTTGACACCAAGTCACCCTATTCAAATATCCGCGCGACGCTTGGAGGCAAGGGAAGGTCAGCTACGCGAATTACTTTTAGCCGCAACATCAACCCGCGATGGAATTTTGGATTTACCTATCGGCCACTCCTGATCGATAAACAGATACAACGGCAGGGGAAGGGCGACCGGCACGTTCGGGGAACCTACTACGATATCTATACATCCTATCATACTCCGGACAGCAGCTACCGGTTAATGGCCAATTTTAGACGCAACCATCATGAAGTCGAGGAATATGGCGGCGTCTTTGATGAAGCCGATGACTTCGAATACAAAGATTACTTTTTTGTAAATGCACAACCGAATTTGCTTGAAGCAACCAGCCGCGAGTTGCGCATGAATTTACACTTGTTTCACCAGTATGAAATAGGCCGCGCATTGCAGGTATATCATATTTTTGACCGCTACCGGCAAGGAAACCAGTTTTTGGACCAGGTGTCAAGTGGCCCTGCCACGAATAAGTACTATGATTATTTCACACCCGGGCTAGATACAGTCAATAGCCATGATATGCTGAAATTTAAGTACGTAAGGAACGAGGCGGGGATCAAGGGCAATCTGCTGAAACTCTTTTACAATGGTTATTATGCTATCCGGAACTACACGTTTACGAATAACCATATCGATACTACCGGCAGTGAAATCTCGGGCGTTGAGAGTTATATCGGAGGCAGAATGTCGCTTCACCTGGATTCGATCGGGGAAGTTACCGGCTGGGCCGAAGTCCAGCAAAACGGCAATTTCAGGATCGACGGACAGATCAAAAGCAGGTGGTTCGAGGCTTCTGTGAAGCAGGTGCAATATTCTCCGTCATTTTTGCACCAGCGGTACCGTGGTAGCCATGATGACTGGACAAATGACTTTAGCAACGTGAACGCTACGCAGGTCAACGGCTTTTTGCATTATAATTCAAAGCTGTTGAAGGTTTCACCAGGACTTACGTTCACGAGGTTGGGCAACTACATTTTCTTCAAGGAAGATGCGGTCACCAGCGGCCAGCGCGTATTGCCTGTGCAATCGTCGGGGCAACAGGTTATTTTTTCGCCGGAGCTTAAATTCTCCCTCACATTTTTGCGACACGTCAATTTATCCAGTCAGATCATCTACACTAAGCTGCTGGACAACCCTGATGATGCCATCGAGGTACCGGATCTTTTTTTAAACGCTCAACTATCGTATGCCAACATTTTCTTTAATGGAAATTTTGATATACACGCGGGCGTTGACCTCCACTACCAAAGTGCGTATTATCCATTGGAGTATGATGTGCCCATTCAACAATTTTACATCCAGGAAAGGATAAGCGAGAATGCATTTCGTGTCCCTGCTTTTCCTATTCTCGACTTGTTTTTCAACGCCAAGATCAAACGCGGAAGGATTTTTGTTAAGTACCATAATCTCATACAGGTATTCACAAAACAAGGTTATATGCCCACACCTACTTATCCGGGGCAGCGAAATATTATCGACTTCGGATTTGACTGGTCCTTTTACGATTAAAAGACCGTTATATTTATGTGACGGAATACGAGATAGAAATGGACTTCGCCTGATTGTCTGAAAGCATAAGGGCGCTATATTCTTCAACATTCTAACGCACTAGTTTTGAAAATAGCAAAGGATAAATTCACGCTGGGGCTAGAGCTCCCGACCGACCCACGGTGGACGGATATCGCCCGGAAAAACCTGAAGGATATTTTAATCGATCATGCCTACTGCGAACAAAAGGCCGCTTCATCGTGCATCTCTCTCATCGTTCAGCATCCTGAACGGGAAAAGCTTGTCGAAACGCTGGCGCCGATTGTAAAAGAGGAGTGGGGACATTTCGAGCGCGTGATCGCCGAATTGAAAAAAAGAGGTTATTCGCTGGGACCTCAGCGCAAAGATGAATATGTCGAGGAGCTG
>DASUTP010000284.1:0-14413 GCA_036374515.1 Chryseolinea sp.
TGGCCAGAACATCATTGTCGTCGGGGCCGCCAACTCCGCAGTCGATGTGGCCCTTGAAACATACAGAAAGGGTGCTAACGTCACAATGGTGGTGCGGGAGCCATCCATTTTAGATACCGTGAAATATTGGGTGAAGCCAGACATCGAGAATCGCATAGCCGAGGGGTCGATCAAAGCATATTTTAATTCTGATGTTTTGGAGATCAAACCATCTTCGGTCAGGATAAGAACGATGGAGGGTGAAAAGGAAATCGAAAATGATTTTGTTTTAGCCATGACTGGCTACCAGCCTCCGTTTGAATTTATGGAATCCTGCGGGGTAAAATTTCAGAACGACGATTTTCATACCCCCGTTTACAATGATATTACGATGGAGACGAATGTGAAAAATCTATACCTGGCCGGTGTTGTATGCGGAGGTCTGAAAACGAACAAATGGTTCATTGAAAATTCGAGGGTCCACGCGGAGATGATCATGAGCCACCTGCAGCGCGCTGCTACGTGAACGTCTTTAGAATGTTCTCAACGGAGTGAACATACGAACCCCCAAATAAATTGACATGCACCAGCAGGGGATAGAGGTTATACAGGTCGACTCTTGCCTCATAACCCGGAAGCAAAGGAAAAGCTTCCTCATAGGCGTCGTAAAATTTTTTGCTGAATCCTCCAAACAGTCTTGTCATGGCTAAATCCGCTTCCCGGTTGCCGTAATAAACTGCAGGGTCGATGAGGCAGGGTGAGCCCGTCTCGTCCGTGAGAAGGTTGCCGTTCCATAAATCGCCGTGAAGGAGCGACGGCTCTTCAGTTGGAATCAACGATGGAAGTTTATGAAAGAGCGTCTGGAACATTTTTTGCCATTTGTCGCCTGCGACGCCACTTTTAATGGCAAGCGTTAACTGCACCCCAAGGCGTTGTCCAATGAAAAAATCAATCCAGCTGGCGTTGACAGCATTGTATTGCGGCAGTGATCCGATGAAATTGTTATGGTCGAGCCCGAATAATTTAGTACTGCACCTGTGCAGGCGGGCAAGTGCCTGACCCAAAACTTCCCAATGATTTTTAGAAGGGGATTTTTGCGTGATAAACTCCAGCAATAAAAATTGATATCCTTGATTTTCACCATGGCCGACGACGGCAGGAATTCTGATCACATTTTGCCGACGAAGCAGTTTCAGGCCGTTGCTTTCCGCTTCAAACATGGCCGGGAACCTCTTTGCGTCATTCCATTTCAGGAAGAAGATGTCTGATGAGGTTGTGATCTTTCCGCCATTATTGATGCACCCGCCGCCGCTAAAGGAGAAGTCACGGACGGCCCTTTCATCCGCAAGCTTCAACATCTCCATCACGCCGTGGAGAACACCCGGTGGAACTCTGGAAAGCATTATTCCTTAATTTTTTTTGCCGAAGGTAGGAGTCAGCTTTATGCCGGCATAATAATTCCTGGGCGCTGCGGCGTTATAATAGCGGCCACCAACAGCATTTAAATCGTTGCCCAGGCTGTAGCGCTTATCCAGGGCGTTATCAATGCCCGTGAATATTTCCAGACCAAAATTCCCCCCGATCACAGAGCGATAGCCAACTCTTCCGCCGAGCAGAAAATATTCGGACGCGTATGCTGTGTTAGCATCGTTAAGAGGAATTGCATCCGTGTAGTTGGCAGTGATGTTCATATAAATTTTCTTTATCGTGAGATCAAAACCACCCACAACAATAGTAGGTGCTACTCCGGTCAATCTGTTGCCCGAATAATTGTTGCCGTCGTTTTCATAATCTTCAAACCGGTAGTGGTTGTAGGTATAGCTTGACCATAGGACAAAATCTGTGATAAACCCGGAAGTAAAGTCCGGCATCCAGGAGACTTTAGCCTCAACCCCACGTTGGGATGTCTTCCCCGCATTTACAAAATATTCCGCGCCGTCGTCCGTACGTTGAATTACAATTGTTTCATCGAGGCCGAAATGGTAAATCGAAAGGTCATATTGAAGCTGTCGTTTGGCAGCGGTGCCGCGTAATCCGGCTTCATAGTTGACCCCGTGCTCCGGGTTGAGATCGTTGTTGTAAGTTCCTGCTGAAGGCCTCACTTCCGCAAGGCTGGGTGGAGAGAATCCCTGACTGACGCTGGCAAAAACAGAAACAGGACCGAATTTTTTAAGCAGAGCGATTCTTGGCGAAATCTCAGGGTCAAAACTTCTGGTTTGATGGATGTCAGGGGTAGGATACAATGTATTAAAGCCGTACTTCAGAAAATTTGCGCTTGCCCCGAGCGTTAGATAAAATTCTCTTGCCAGGTCGAATTCAGCCTGAGCAAAAAACAAAAGGAGATCCGAATTTAATTCGTCGTCCGTTTGCACGGTATCTTTCACGCCATAACTATTGCCATAGACGGCGATCGGTGATTTAAAGTATTGATATTCGCCACCCAGAGTAACCTTACCCTTTAGTGTTTTTTGGAATTCGTATTGCGTTTGTGTTCTGACGCCGAGATTTTGTTCGTCACGGATTTCAAAATTCCGGATGGTTGGATTTTTGAATGAAGTAAGCGAACCATATACTCCTGTTTGCGTCGACCAGGAATCGTTCCACTGGTAGTCGTGAACGAAGCCTAGATATCCGGTCTTGTTGGTAACTGCAGCCTTTTGCTCTACTGCCCCACGCGTTGCAGGAGACGGCGGCCTGGCCTGCTGTGGGTCGTTATCATATTGCATTTTGTTTAAACCGCCAGGGGTTTCATAGAAGAGGTCGGTATAAAAAAGCGTTGCAGAAAGGCTGTGCCTTGAATCAATTCGAAACGTTAAATCGCCGTGCAAGCCATCGCGGCGCATAGCGGTTTGATCACGGTATCCATCAGCCTGCTGATGAGAATACTGAAACCTTATATCGGTTTTTTTTGAATGATTTTCTCCCGCCACGAGATAGCGCTGAAGGCCATAACTTCCTCCGATAGCAGACAGTTGAATTTGATTTTCTCTACTCACCGGGGTCTGCAAAAGGATAACGCCTCCGGTACCCGCCCCATAAAGACTGCCGCCGGGCCCTTTGATGATCTCCATACTGCCGATGGCGTTAAAGTCGATCAGGTTCAAATAGGTGTTTCCTCCCCCGTCCGTAAAAGGCAATCCATTCCAGTAGACTTTGACATTACGCACGCCAAAGGGCGATCGCAGTAAACTTCCGCGGATAGAAAATCTATAGCTGCCAGGTGAACGTTCTTCCATCCGGACGCCGGGGATTGTGTTTGCCGCCGGAAGCAACGTGCTGTTGCTAAATCGTTCGAGGTCTTTTTGCGACACTACGGCGACTGCAGCAGGAACCTGGTCGGCGGGACGCTTGTATGCGTACGCCTGGATGACCACTTCACTTAGTAATTTGGCGGAATCGATTGCGGGAGAGTTTTGCGCGATTGCAAACGTAAACACGTACAAGCAAGCTGACATCAACACAAAAATTCTGCACATATAATCGTTAAGAGGGTAGCATATGTAGGCAAATTAATTCAATTCAAACAGTTGAGAACTCTCAGAAGGTTGAAATTTTATTCAGGATTGCCGTCCAGTCATCAAATATTACAAGGATTACAGCATAAGTTTCGCCATCTTGCGCGATCGAACTAAACCGTGGCGTTTCGGGTTTACAAGATGCGGGCAAGAAATTGGCCCTCAAATCATTAAATAAACTACAATCATGGGAAGACCTCCAGTATTACCGAAGAAAAAGAAAGACGGATTTTATCTTGAATTGCGCAATAAGGGCGCAAAGACAGGCATTATTGTAATTCGCGACACAAAGGAAGCGATGTTGCAGGCAGCCAGGCAATATGAAAATACCAAAGATGTAATCATTTTGGGTGAACATAAAAATGGTAAAAAGGTAGAAGAAGCGCGCAGCAAAAAAGCTGTAGCCTAGTTTCTTTCGAAATCCTGTAATAATTTTTCGATCGTTTTAGGATTGTCAAAAAAGGTAAGAACTTTCAAAAGCACCCGGTCTACAAGTGTATCGGGACAAGAAGCTCCACTGGTTAACACAATTTTTACAGGACTCTTTTCAGGGATAAAATTCTCCGTGGTTATGCGTTTCTTCTCGTGAATGTTGAAGTGATGAATTTTATTCCTGGATTCAATTTCCTGAGCTGAATTGATAAAATAGGTTGGAAATTTGCGCTCGCATAATTCAACAATATGCGAAGTGTTAGAGCTGTTGTAGCCGCCAACCACCAACGCCAAGTCTGCATTGGTTTCCAATAATTCATACGTTGCATCCTGATTATCATTGGTAGCATAGCACAGGGTATCACGCGTGTCGGCAAAATGGTGCGCGATGTTTTTAGCACCGAACTTTTGAGCCATTATTCCCTTGAGATAATCGGCAATTGCCTGCGTTTCTGTGGCGAGCATGGTTGTTTGATTGACGACGCCGATCCGCCGAAGATCTTTTTCAGGATCGAAATTTTCAGTGTACTTACCGGCGAACTCGGTCAAAAACTCGGCACTGGATTTTTTCCCCAAAATAAAGCCGCCTAAAGATGTCGCGTCGCCCATATCGCGCAGCACAAGGGAGGCCCCGCGTTGAGCGCTATGTGAAAAGGTTGCCCGCGTTTCTTCATGATTTGGCTTTCCATGAATGATGATCGTGTAGTCTTCCAGACTAAGTTTTTCGGAACGGTTCCATACTTTCTCAACAAACGGGCAGGTAGTATTGTATTTCTGGACTTCCAGACCCTTATCAAGAAGCAGGTGCTCGATTTCTACAGTCGTTCCAAATGCAGGGATAATCACCACATCTTCGGGCCTTAATGCTGACCAGGGAATAAACTGCTTTCCATCTGTATCCATTATGAATTTGATACCGCGGCTTTGAAGATCATTGTTCACCTCTTGATTGTGAATCATCTGGCTTAGCAGATAAACTTTTTTTCCAGGATTCTCTTCGATAGCCTTGTAACTGATCTCGATAGCGTTTTCTACCCCATAACAAAATCCAAAGTGACGTGCGATGTAAAAATGCACCGGTCCAAAATCCAAACTCGTGGGGGAAAAGTCCTGCTTCCGCAAGTCGTTCAACCGGCGAAACTCTTTGATCTTTCCGGTTATTGAAGACCGGTAATAAGGGGGAATTTCAAACTTTTTGATAACAGTATTTTAGCGCGCTAATGCAAAGTTAGCTATATGGGATGTAAGGAGTATAAAAAAATATCCGTTAAAAGCGCGTATGCCCTTAACGGATATCTTCTTCTAAGCGGCTTTGGATAGCTCGTCTTCCTTAATCTTGTTGGTCCTCACCTCTTTCTTTTCCAGGTCGAACCATTTCACTTCTACAAAATTGTTCTTGATGTACTTTAAAACCTCCATCACTTTCCCATCAATCTTGCTGCGAACACGTTCGCCTTTTCTAAACAATCTCCTCATAAATTTAATCGGGTATTACATTCTAAAAGCGTAGTTGAATTCTCTTGGGAGATCCTCGTAGGTACCTGAGAGAATTACCATTTCACCCGCTTTCTTTTTCTTTAATAGTTCATTTGCTTCCTTAACTGACTTCACTTTCTCATCATTGATTTTCGTGATGATGAAGCCTTCCCGGATGTCGGTGTATTTGGATAACCGCCCATTACCCAAATCTTTAACACGGACTCCGTTTTCTAGTTCTAATTTTTTCAGAATTTTTGTATCTACTTCTTCCAGTTCAAGGCCGAGGCTTGCAACAGCGCTGCGCTCTTCAGGTTTGATGGTACCCGTCTTTCCGTCACGGCTTTTTAGCTCAACAGGGATCACAAGCTCTTTTCCTTTCCGGTTAACGTACATATTAACTTTGTCGCCAGGGCGATGACGGCCGATGTATTCGATAAGGCCTGCGCTGGTCCTGATCGGGGTTTCATCGATCTTCACGACAACGTCGCCTTCTTTCAAACCGGCCTCCTTCGCGGAGCTCTTTTCAGCAAATCCCGACACATAAGCGCCTTCGTTTACATTCAGGTCGTACTCCTTTGCGAGCTGGCTATTCACACTTCCTATCGTAACACCAAGCCATCCGCGTTGGACTACACCAAATTTGACGATATCCTCCACTACTTTACTAACGATATTCGACGGAACGGCAAATCCGTAACCCGAATAAGCACCAGTGGGGCTGGCTATAGCGGTATTGATTCCCAAAAGTCCACCGTTAAGTTCCACCAGTGCACCACCACTGTTACCCGGGTTGATGGCGGCATCCGTCTGAATAAATGATTCTATCGCTGTGCTTCCCTGCTCTGAGTTCCGGTTAAGGATATTGATGTTGCGACCTTTTGCACTGATGATACCGGCCGTGACAGTCGAGTTTAGATTGAAAGGGTTTCCAACAGCCAGAACCCACTCGCCTATCTTCGCTTTGTCGGAGTCGACAAAAGACAGGTATGGAAGGCCGCTCTGATTAATTTTTATCACGGCGATATCCGTATCCGGATCGATTCCAATAACCTCGGCCTTAAAATTCCGATTATCGTACAGCGTTACTTCTACGACGTCAGCGTCCTGCACAACGTGATTATTGGTAACGATATATCCATCGGCGTTTATGATTACACCGGAACCCGAACTCTGACTAGGTCCCTGAGGTCCGCGTGGCCCAAAGAAATCGCGGAAAGGATCCATGTATTGCTCCTGTTCAGTCCTGCGGCCACCGTCTTGAGTAGATCGGATATGAACGACTGCAGGCATCACTTTTTCAGCCGCAGTCGTGAAATCCAGTGGCACTATTTCCCCATTCTCATCTAACTTATAAGCAACTTTCGATGCCTGCGCCCCAGCAAGATATTCCACTTTCGGCCCATTGTCTTCATCCTTATCAATCCATTCAAATGTGGCTATGGTACTGACGCTACCCAGCACCGCCGCCAAAAAAAGTGTTGCGAATCTTTTCATGTTTATATTCAAATTTAAATCAGTAACTGTTTTATTAGCAAAAACCGCGCAGATAAGCTGCGAAAAGAAATTTTGTCAGTGGACAAAACCAATCATCTCTGCCATTACCTGCACGTCCTGACATAAGTACGAAATCTTTCGGAATTTAGTTTCTTAGTTTAGTTTGAAGTTTCATTTCTTCAATTGTGGGTTCGAAATCTTACAGAGTAGCGCTTTAAACTGCACGGTAAACTTTAAACCGGAATGAGGAAAGTTCCCCCGGATTTAGGTATTTATGGGGTTTACGTGAATTTTTTGAGAAGATAACGCACCATTCGGGTAAACTTGCGCATCAATGCTACCGTAATTGGAGTAAATGGGAGATCACTATTCTCGAAACCCTAAGATGCCTAACAATGAAGAAGATTCCGCCAAGCGTGTGCTCAGGAGGTTGCGTATACTTCTAATCCTCTGGCTGGTGTCATTTATCGCCATTATTATCTGGTTTGCTCTTTCGCCTCAGTCATAACCAATGCGGTACTTTTTTTTCGACTATTTTTGCTCGCGAATTCACTACGCATGCACAGCAAAGTTATTCTGAAGAAAGGAAAGGAATATTCAATTGAACGGTTTCATCCGTGGATTTTTTCCGGCGCCATTCAATCAACCGAAGGAGACCTGTCGGATGGCTGTTGGGTGGACGTCCTTGACTTTAAGAAAAAAGTGCTGGGTCGCGGACATTACCAGAAGGGAAGCATCATGGTCCGAATGCTTTCTTTTGATGTTGAACCACGATCTGATTTTTGGGCAGAGCGGATCAGCCGGGCCCTGCAACTCCGAAAAAGTTGGGCGACATCGCTCGAATCCACGAATGCTTACAGGCTCATCCACGGAGAAGGGGACGGGCTGCCCGGTTTAATCATCGACTATTACAACGGTATAGCTGTAATGCAAGCGCATTCGGTAGGCATGCACCTCGATCGGATGAATATCGTGGAGGCATTAAAACAAAACCTTTCAGAAGATCTGAAAGCGGTATACTACAAAAGCCAGGCGACGTTGCCTGGAAAAGATCGTGAACCTTTTTCAGACGAGTATTTATTCGGCATGAGTGCCGTGCCGCACCTGATTCATGAAAACGGCAATAAGTTTCTTGTTGATTGGGAAGAAGGTCAGAAGACTGGCTTTTTCCTGGATCAGCGCGACAACAGAAAATTGTTGAGTCTTTTTTCAGAGGGTAAGAACGTGCTCAACACATTTTGCTACTCCGGGGGATTTTCCATATACGCATTAGCTGCAAGAGCAGCATTAGTGCATTCGGTTGACTCGTCAGAAAAGGCGATAGAGCTCACTCGAAAAAATATCGAGTTAAACGGATTCAGCGCAATGGAACATCATTGCTTTGCAGAGGATGTTTTCAGGTTCATGAAAGACAACCGTGATCAATACGACGTTATAGTACTCGATCCTCCGGCGTTTGCAAAACACAGGGATGCGCGTCATCAGGCTATCAAAGGCTACCAGCGGCTCAATGTGGAGGCGATGAAAATCATCAAGCCGGGAGGAGTGATCTTTACGTTTTCCTGTTCGCAGGTTGTCGATAAAAAATTATTTTATGATACAGTCGTGTCTTCAGCCATCCAGGCTGGCCGACAAATCAAGGTGTTGCATCAATTATCACAGGCACCTGACCACCCGGTGTCGATTTTCCATCCTGAAGGAGAATATCTGAAGGGGCTTGTGTTGTACGTGGAGTAGCAGGAAGCAAAAAGCAAACAGTCGAAAGCTTAAGGCTAGGCGTGCTGACTGTGACTGCGAGTAGGCTTGACCATGTCCTTTGGACGGTGTGCACCGGACGGTAGCGTTTTGCATTAGGAATGTTCGAGCTTTGACAAATATCTCCACAAAGTAGGCTGTGAACTGATGCTGGTAACTACTGCGCCTAGCCAGACCTTCAAACTCCATGCACCAGCTTTAAGCGTTTAGCTTTCTGCTTTCAGCCCTAATCGTGGTGCCACTCCGACGTAGATCGGTGAGAGATCATCTGCCAGTTTTTTTTACGCAGCGCAAATACGCGTACATATCGCAGGCTATATTTTAGCGTGCCATCTTTTGCAGGCTCTAACCGCGTCACGGTGAGTTTCCCTGATAGGATAGCAATATCTTTATGCAATTCAACGACGGTTGAGTCATGTTCGCGCGCCGCATAACCCTTATTCCGCTGTATCGATTCGAGCCAGCTCTTTTTTGAATCCACCAGTCCCGTTGCATGCGTAAAGACAAAATCTTCCCCGTAATGTTGTTCAAGAAATTTTATGTCTTTGGCAACAACCGCCCGGTCGATCTTCCGGTTGGTGTCGTTGATCAGATTTATTAACGCAGAATCCTGCGGAGAGGATTGGGCATTCACAAAAAGTGGGAGTTGCCAGAGCAGCGATAAGATTAACAGACGGGTCATAGGTGAACAATTGAAGTACGCAATTTAATGTTAAGTTCCGGAATTCCAGATTGTGATCGGCTTCTTCCATTTTATAAATTTATTGGCGACAAATTTTAGGAAACCTTGATTCCGATCGGGAAATATCTTCTTATTTGCAGCCTCAAAAGATTTTTTCACTGGATTCTTTTCTAATTGTAGAATACTTTGCAGCATGAGCAAACCCGATAAAAAGCTTTTTCTTCTGGATGCATACGCCTTGATCTATCGCGCCCATTTCGCGTTCACGAAAACTCCGAGAATTAATTCAAAAGGCATGAATGTGTCGGTCCCTTTTGGATTTACCAACACACTCCTCGAGGTATTGCAAAAACAAAAGCCAACACACATTGGTATCGCTTTCGATACGGCAGCTAAAACATTCCGCGACGAAATTTTTAAAGAGTATAAGGCAACGCGCCAGGAAGTTCCTGAAGATATCCGTTATGGAATTCCGAAGGTAAAGGAAATTATTCGTGGCTTTAATATCCCCATCCTGGAGATGGATGGCTACGAAGCGGATGATATTATCGGTACCATTGCAACGCAGGCATGCAAACAAGGATTTGAAGTTTACATGATGACTCCTGACAAAGACTTTGGACAGCTGGTGAATGAATGCGTTTTCCTTTACAAGCCCGCTTACATGGGCAATGCAGTCGACGTGCTGGGCATCAGGGAAGTCTGTGAAAAATGGGATATCGAAAACGTTTCTCAGGTGATTGACATGCTGGGCCTGCAAGGCGATTCGTCTGATAATATTCCAGGCATTCCCGGATTTGGTCCCAAGACCGCTGCCACCTTGTTGAAACAATACGGAACGGTAGAAAATATTGTAGCGCACGCTTCGGAACTAAAGGGCAAGCAAAAGGATCTTGTATTGCAATATGGGGAACAGGCGATCTTGTCGAAGAGATTAGCGACCATTATCACGGATGTTCCCCTGGCCTTTGATGAAGAGCAGCTGAGATATCCCGGGCCTAACGCGGAGAAGCTTAAACCGATTTTACTCGACCTGGAATTTAAATCCATAATAGGACGGGCTTTCGGCGAGCCTACTTTTGAATCTTCCCGTCCAATGCCGCAGGGTGGACAACTGTCGATGTTCGGCCAGGATACGTCGACCAATATCCCTGGCGTTGGCGAAAGAAAGTTTTTTTCACCGGGCTCCGTGCAATATCAAACTATTGAAAACGTAAATCAATTACGGGAGCTGGTCACGAGACTTAAGGACCAGAAATTCATTGCCATCGACTCAATAGCCGATGATGTCACTAATTTTGATTTCCAGTTAAAAGGCATCGCGCTTTCATACCGGGAGCGGGAAGCTTATTACCTTCCCACAGAAACGAAAGGAAGGGCGGAGGAATTCATCAAAGAACTAAATCCCGTTCTGTCCGATGTGAGAATTACGAAGGTCGGCCATAATCTTAAAGCGACTTTGTTGAATTTTAAAAAGCACAACGCTGACGTTCTCGGCCCGCTTTTCGACGCGATGTTGGCGCATTATCTCATTGAACCAGAAGCATCGCACGATCTGGCTGTCCTCTGCTCTCAGTATCTGAATTATGATTTGTTATTAAACCCTGAAACGAGCATAAGAGACAGACTTTGCGAGCGGGCGGAACTCCTCATTCAGCTTCGGATAAGGCTTCATCAGGAACTTGAACAGCGCAGGCACGTGAAGTTGATGATGGAAACGGAGATGCCGCTAAGCCGGGTACTTGCGAACATGGAGTTCGAGGGTGTAAAGATCGACGTGGCAGCTCTTTCCAAAATGTCGGAAGAACTTCGGCTCGAAAGCGAGCGCGTGCAGCGGGAAATCTTTCAGTTGGCAGGCACTGAATTTAATATCGGTTCTCCGAAACAACTGGGTGATGTGATTTTTGACAAAATGAAACTGCTGGAAAAGCCGAAGAAAACCAAATCAGGTCAATATGCCACCGGCGAAGATGTGCTGATCGGGTTAGCGCCGAAACACGAGATCGCGCGAAAAATTCTCGACTTCCGCGAATATGAAAAACTACGGTCCACATATGTGGACGCATTGCCGCGAATGATCAGCAAAACCGATGGACGCGTTCATACCGATTACCGGCAGGCGTGGGCCGTAACGGGTCGACTCAGCTCTAACAATCCCAACCTGCAAAACATACCCATCCGCACTGAAAAGGGAAGGTCGATTCGAAAAGCATTTATTGCCCGAAACGATGACTACCTTTTTATGTCCGCCGACTATTCGCAGATCGAACTGCGTATAGCCGCATCGTTCGCAAAGGACGCCACCATGATTGAAGCGTTCCGGAATAAGCGTGATATTCACACCACAACCGCTGCGAAGGTTTTTAAAGTGGAACTCGCCAACGTGACCCCTGACATGCGGCGGAAGGCCAAAGAAGTAAACTTTGGAATCCTTTATGGCAGCACGGCCTTTGGATTGTCACAAAATTTGGGAATTTCCAGGACCGAAGCGCAGGAAATAATTCAGTCATATTTTACAGAGTTTGCCGCTATCAAGCGATATATGGACGATTCCATCAACAATGCGCGTGAAAAGGAATACGTTGAAACACTGCTAGGGCGGCGGAGATATCTGCGGGATATCAATTCGCGAAATGTAACCACGCGCGGGTTTGCTGAGCGCAATGCCATCAATGCCCCCATCCAGGGAAGTGCTGCCGATATCATCAAGATCGCGATGGTAAACATCAATCGATGGCTGGAAAAGGAAAAGCTGCGCTCCAAAATGACCATGCAGGTTCACGATGAACTGGTTTTCGACGTGCATAAAGACGAGGTGAATATTGTAAAGGAAAATATTGTCAACCTAATGAAATTTGCCGTTCACCTGGAGGTGCCTATGGAAGTTGAGGTTGGGGTGGGATTAAATTGGCTTGAAGCGCATTAATTAATTTGAAGTTCCAAGTTTCTGGTTTGAAGTTTCCGCAAAATAAGACCTTCAGCTTTGCAATATTTGTTCAGAACCGACGTGAGCCGTTGAAAGTTTGAAGTTTCTGCATTTTAGTTTAACATTCGCCTTTGAATAAAGAACCGTGCTACAGCTAGACCTTACGCACTCACGTCGAAGGCCGCACATCTAGGCTTTCAGCCTTAAGCTTTTTGCTTTAAGCTAATTAATCGCATCTTCGAAATGCTCGATCTCGGGAGGATTGCCCAATTTAATGGAGACCACATCGAACCGGACATGCCCTTGCCAATTGGTGGAAAAAATAAATTCTTCCGCGGCATCATAGATTTTCCTGACCTTGAATTCGTCTACGAAATCCTCGGGTTCGCCATATGTCGAGGAAGACCGGGTCTTCACTTCAACAAAAATTGTCCAGTCATCGCGCCTTACGATTAAATCAATTTCAGCTTTTCCATGACGATAGTTTCGGTTAACAATTTTCCAGCCTTTTTTTATCAGGAATTCCGCTGCGAGATTTTCGCCTTGACGGCCTATTTCAATTTTATCGCTCACAATTATATTCTACCTTTGAATTCCCAATTTACAATTATGTCGACAACCAAAAAATCGATAGAGGGTTTCACCCGGCAGTTAGGAGATGCATTGAAAATAGGTCGCTCATTGGACTTGGATCGACCTGGAAGTGACATTCGAAATATCGTCATTGCCGGTATGGGTGCGTCCGGGATCAGCGCTAATTTAGTCGAGTCACTTACGTTTGGGAGAATACCAATTCCCATAACCGTTTGCAAGAGTTACAATATTCCGCAATTCGTAAGTCCCCATACATTATTTATTGCATGCTCTTATACTGGTACCACGGAGGAAACCCTTGCAGCCCTGCACAAGGCGCTATTGAAACGTGCCCAGGTAATCGCGGTGGCATCGACGGGCAAACTGCTGGACATTTGTAAAGAATATAATCTGTTCTACATCCAGCTGCCGTCATTAGGCGAAAGTCCACGTGCATTGCTCCCCTATAATATCAATGCACTATTGTACATTTTATACCATACTAATCTGATTGGCGCGGCTTTCATCAGGGAAACCGAAAACGCCATCGAATTTTTGGATAGCGGGGAAAAGGGAATTCAGTCGGAGGCTGAATTGATCGCCAAAAAATTGAAGGGAAAGCTTCCTGTGATTTATTGTGACAGCAGGCTTCACGCCATGGCACTGCGCTTTCAACAGCAATTAAACGAAAATGCGAAGCAGATGGCTCACATCAACACGTTCCCGGAGATGAACCACAACGAACTGGCGGGTTGGAGATTCCCGGAAGGGTTGATGTCCATGCTGCAGCCGATCTATTTATATTCGGATCACGATCATGAACGCGTGGAGAAGCGTATGGAGATCTGCCGCGAGATATTTGAAAAGAAATCAAATCCTATTATCGATATCATTGGTGAAGGCGCATCGCTGCTGGAACAATATTACTATCTGATTCATTTGACGGATTGGATTTCATTTTATCTCGCAAAGGAAAACGGCATCGACCCCGATCCGACGGAAAGCATAACCCTTGTAAAACAAGAATTGGAAAAAATGAAATAGTTTTTTCACCCCTAAATCGGATGGAAGCAACCACTAACTACACCCAATAAGAAACGTATGAAGCGGCGCCAGTTCATTAAACACATTTCATCGGCTTCATTGGTAATGCTTGGTGGGAATGTTATCAGCCTGACTGCTGCAGAGGCAGCGGACCTAAGAAAAAAAACGTTGCTTCGTTTTGTTGTCGCTTCCGACGGTCATTATGGCCAGAAAGAAACCGAATCAGATTTATTTTATGAGACTCTTGTAAAACACGTAACCGACTTTAACGCATCCAGCAAGCTCGATTTTTGCGTCATTAATGGCGACATTATCCACGATGCTGAAGATTTACTAACACCGGCCAAGAATCACCTTGACAAGCTGCCGGTAAAATATTATGTCACGAAAGGCAATCACGACAGGGTAAGCGACCAACATTGGAATCAAATCTGGGGAATGCCCGTTAACCACGAAGTACAGCTAAAGGAAAACACATTGCTGCTGGCAACAACCTCCAATGAAGCCGGCGATTATCTGAGCCCCGATCTGAAG
>DASUTP010000285.1:0-2301 GCA_036374515.1 Chryseolinea sp.
GCAACATCCGGTTCAAACCTATGGAAACGTCCGATACAGCGACGATGAATCAATGGATAAAGAACCGTCAGGAAGTTTACGAGGGGTCGGCACGTCATTTATTCAGATCAATCGTAGAACGGCGTGTAGCCGAAGAGGGATTTCAGTTATACCGCGATAATACCCGTTCCGGCGATATCATCCGAATGGCCGGTTTCCTGACCAACGTGGGCAAGGAGATCACGCACTATGACGTTTCAGGCATGCCGTACGATCAAGCTATTCCGGGTGAATATAAAATTCAATTTCCCCAGCGAATGGAAGTTCATTATCTGTATAAGAGGGATGAACCCAGAATTTACCGGAATGTCACGCACCCCGTGAGTTGGGTGGAAGTGGAAAATGACATGCTGATCATTAATTCACAAGGAATTGTCTTGAATCCCTATAACATGCTCTTGTTGGGTATCATGGGCGGGGAACGGGTTGCCCAGTTTCTCCCTTATGATTTCATCCCACTAAAATCAAAGAGACAGGTGCAGCAGCCTGTTTCACCTGATCAAGACACGAAGCCGGTGAACCCCTTGTCATATCTACTGGAAAAACCGTATCTCCATACCGACAAGTCTTACTATTACCCGAACGAAACCGTTTGGTTCAGGGGCTATATGAATTATTTCGCTCCCGTCTTCAAGGATTCCCTGAGTCACGTTATTTATGTTGATCTCATCGACAAGTCCAAGGCGGTAGTGCTTTCCAAAATTTTCCCCATAATGAACGGTGCTATCGAAGGTTCTTTCAGTGTGCCGCCTACCATTGCAGGTGGCGACTACGTGATTCGCGCCTATACTCGCTGGCAATTGAATTTCGATCCGAGTTTGATTTTTCTGAAGCCGATCAAAGTTCTGGAGTACACCGAGGTTGGGCGGTCGGCCTGGAATGGTATTTCATATGATTCGACAAATGCCTTGAAAATTATTCTTGACAAAGACACGTTTAAAACAAGGGAAGCAATAACGGTCAAGCTGGGGGTAAGGGGTATTCTGGAAAATTTTGTACCCGCTAATTTTTCCATTTCGGTAACGGATGTAAAACAGGCGGTTCCTGCACCCAATGAAACTTCAATTTTGTCGCAGTATAAAATGCCGGAAATCACTTTGCCGGATTCTCTTTCAAAAGATGTCGAATTCCGTATCCAGCAAGGCATCGATTTGAAGGGGCGGTTCGTTTTGAAGAAAGAAAAGCCCAGCCAGGGAGTTATCACCGTAATCCAGGAAAATACCAGCGAGGTCTTTATGATCACCACTGAAGAGGATGGCCGCTTTGCATTCAACAATTTGAAGCTGTATGACTCTGCGAAACTTTCTGTGCTCGCAAAGACGCTTAAGGGGAAGCGTGGAAAGATTTTGCTGGACTCAGGCTCCAACTATTCACTTGTCACTTCGGACATTGAGCCGCTCAAGATCGACGTATCTAAGGAGTCGAATCCCTCGAAATACAATTCAACTACATTTTCTGACGCCCGGCTGCTGGATGAAGTTGTAATACACGAAGCCAGGGAATTGCCGAAGAACTCGTCTGTTGCAACGGCTGATGTTCTTGTTACCGGCAATTTTCTCCGCGCCACGAACGCAAATAATATATTGCTTCCTCTTCAAAGCAGAGTACCTGGCCTTCGGGTGGTCAATGGGTTGTTGTTGATGGGGGGACCGATGGGTTATGGGAACGGAAACAAGGAAGACGTTCAACCGCTTGTGCTGATTGACGGCATCGCAATCAACAGCAACCAGGCTTTTGAATCCATAGTCGAAAGGCTTTCATCGATGAGTCCGCAGGAGATCGAACAAATAGAAGTCTACAAATATTCGAGTGGAGCGGCATATGGCGCCCGTGCTGCCACTGGCGTAATTTCAATCACCACGCGAAAGAGCAACGACTTTACCGCTTCAAACCGGGAACTGGCAAAATTTGATGAGATCAGGGTAATGGGCTTCTCCGAAGCCAAGAGATTTTATTCACCGAATTACGCTACCTCAGGCGACAATGCACGGGCCGATTATCGCTCGACGATTTATTGGAATCCATACGTACGGACAGGCGAACGCGACCAGGCACGGGTTACCTTTTACGCGGCAGACCTGCCCACGCAGTATCGAATCGTTGTGGAAGGCGTTGCCATGGACGGGAGGACTGTGCGTGCCGAGAAGCTTATCACTGTAGAAGAGAGACAATAGCTATAATTCTAGAAATCCGGCGGGCAAGCTAACGCTTATCTTCTTTTTGGTTTTATTTATGCTCTCAATAAAAGGACCGTTGATGGGT
>DASUTP010000286.1:0-10034 GCA_036374515.1 Chryseolinea sp.
AGACTGCAAAGATAAAATAATGTCCCTTTATTAAACAGACAGGGCTACGTAACCTGGCATTTTTTTATCGGTGAGCCTCTGCATGTTGGAGGATTTTGAGCAGACAAGCGACCCACGTGCATCGTAATTTAAGACACTGACAACCGAGCGGTAAATTCTGCTACGCACAAAACTTTATCCGTCCTGCCGTTGTTTCCCCGTTTCCTGCTACCTTTGAATTTTGCAACATGACTACAACCACTGTTAAGGACTTCTACCAGGAGATTTTTGGCCCAGTTTGTTCTGAGCTCAACTATTTCCTGGATAACCAGGGTTCGCACGACATCGGGCACTTCAACGTTTTCAATATTGCAGACATGTATTGCAGGAAGAACAACGTGATGCCCTACAATCGAAGAACGTATTACAAGATCAGTCTCATCAAAGGTCGCAATCGTGTGGATTACGCTGACAAAGTACTGGAGATCGAAGATTATGGCGTGTTGTTCGCGACACCAAAGATCCCCTATCGATACACGCCGCTTGACACTAATCAGGCCGGGCATTTTTGTGTCTTCACGCCCGACTTTATGCCCAAATCCAAGACCGGTTTCGATATTGATAGGTTGCCGATATTTTCTTCCCAAAGTGATTTTGTCTTTCAGATATCCGCTCAACAGTTTGTAGAGCTGAACTCGGTCTTCGAGAAAATGCACGGTGAAATTCAGTCCGATTACCCCTATAAATACGACCTGCTCCGTAATTATGTGCTCGAGTTGATTCACTACGGCCAGAAGTTGCAACCGGTTAAACCCAGTCTGTTGCAGATCAATGCATCTGCGCGCATTTTCAGTTTGTTTATTGAACTTCTCGAGCGCCAGTTCCCCATCGAGAACACTACACAGGTGCTACAGCTGAAGACTGCCAAAGATTTTGCCGATGCGCTCCGTGTGCATGTTAATCACTTGAATAAAGTGCTAAAAGAAACCACGGGCAAAACTACCACGGAAATCATTGCAAGCCGCCTCAGTCAGGAAGCAAAGATCCTATTAAAACAAACCAACTGGAACGTGTCTGAAATTGCGTATAGTCTTGGTTTTGAGGAAGTCGCGCATTTTTCAAACTTCTTTAAGAAGCAGAACCGGCTCTCTCCCGCCGCATTCAGGGGATAATCCACACGGTTAAATTATTTGAATTTTGCAAACACCCGATTGATCTGTGCAACGCAGGCCTGACGCGCACGCCTCAACTTTGTGCTATTAAATCAATTGAAAAATGACAAGCACAAAAAACAAAATCGCCATGGTAACGGGTGGCAGCCGCGGCCTGGGCAAAGACATGGCGCTTCAATTAGCAGCCAAAGGTTTTGATGTAGTGATCACCTACCACAGCCGGAGAGACGAAGCAGAAAATGTGGTCAGCGAGATAAAAGCACACAACCGAAAGGCGCACGCTCTTCAGCTCGATGTGGCTCTCACTCAAACCTTCGATTCATTTGTAGCGAATGTTAAGTCGGTACTGAAAACAACATTTGGAGCAGGGAAGCTTGACGCACTTGTGAACAATGCGGGTGTGGGAACATATGTTTCGTTTACTGATACAACGCCGGAGCAATTCGATAACATGGTGAACATTCACTTGAAGGCCCCGTACTTCCTCACGCAAAAACTCCTTCCTGTATTGAATAACGAAGGAAGTATCGTCAATATTTCATCGGGCCTTGCACGGTTTTCGTTACCCGGTTATTCGGCTTACGGCACAATGAAAGGAGCAGTCGAAACACTCACCAAATATCAGGCGAAAGAACTGGGTTCGCGTAAAATTCGTGTGAACGTAGTGGCACCCGGCGCCATCGAAACCGATTTTGGCGGAGGCGCAGTTCGGGACAATAAAGAGATGAACAACATGATATCGTCCCTGACAGCACTGGGTCGCGTAGGTCTCGCTGACGACGTCGGAAGCGTGGTTGCCTTCCTTTGCAGCGATGAAGCAAAGTGGGTCAACGCGCAGCGCATCGAAGTTGCCGGAGGGATCTTTATTTAGGACTCTTATTTTACCATACTGATTTCATAATCCAATCCCGACAATCACCTCGGGATTGGATTTAATTCGTTCTTAAATCGACAAAATGTTGTTACTGTTTCTATGATGAAATTTCTGAAACCCTTTGGGGAAAGGGTTCGCAGCTCAAGTTAGGCGATCGGATTTTATGCAAGCGGACTTGAGAAAAATTTGTTCGTCATTGATCCAAACTACCGCGGAAGAAAAATTGTAAAGGTCGCGCCATTGCCCTCTTCACCCTGTCCGTAAATAAAGCCACCGTGGTCTTCCGCAATTTTCTTACATACTGCAAGTCCAACACCTGTCCCTTCCACTCCCGTCTTGTCGTTCAACCTTTGAAAAAGGGTGAACATTTTATCCAAAAAACGATTATCGAACCCAACACCATTATCACTTACACTTATTGTGACGTATTCTTTCTCAATATCCAGCTCAGAGTATTTTAAAAAATCGCCGCTATTAGAATCCCTGGACGAAATAGTTATCTCAGGATTTGTTTTTGAAAATTTAAGCGAATTGCTCACAAGATTATGAAAGAGTTGATTCATCTGTATAGGTTCTGCTTGAACGACTGGCAACGTACCGATTTTAAAAACCGCCTTTTTCTCTTCAATCGAAATTTCGAAGTCAGTCAAAACTTCTTTCACTACCCGATTGAGATCAACAGACACAGATTTTTTTTCAGCTCTGCTTAAAAGCGAAAAGCTAAGCAAATCCTTTATAAGGGCTGCCATTTTCGCAGAGGATGCGCTTATTTTCTTGGCGTACTCTTTTGCGTACTCATTCAAATTTGACTGATCATTCAGCAGCCTGTCAGAAAACGTGCGAATTTTTCTCAGTGGCTCTTGCAAATCATGACTGGAAATAAATGCAAACTGTTCGAGCTGTTCGTTGACCTTTTTGAGCGATTTTTGTGATTTATCGAGCTCAACGTTCCTGGTATTCAATTCAACATTTGTCGTCGTCAATTCTTCTATTGCTGATTGCAATTCCTCCTTCGATGATTCAAGCTCTTCATTTACGCTTTGCAGTTCCTCGTTTGAAGATAGAATTTCCTCGCTGTTTGCCTGCAATTCTTCAACGGTTGTTTCATATTCCTCATTCGATGCACGAACCAGAGAACGCGATTGGCTCAATTCCTCCTCGAGTCTCAAAATCCTCCTATTTACTCCCTTACTATTTTTGCTTCTCTTTGCTTCTGCCGAAGGAGCTACGGTTGCCTGTTCCTTAAATACGACCAAATAGAATAGTTCTTCCGATACCCATGCCGGGATTACTTCAATTACAATTTCCTTCGAACTTCGGCTATTATTTAAAAGGGCGACAACTTTGGATGCAGCTTTACCGCTGTTCTTTACTTGCTGAAGAAGATTACCTAAATCAAGTACAAGGTCTTCGTGGATAATCTTCAGAATATTTAAGCTTGCCTTTCCAATGACAGGTAACAAGTAGGGTGAAGTATTCCCAAAAAAATGAATGATTGAAAGTGTCTTATTGACTGCGATGCAAGGGTGAACTGCCTGAGACAATACTAATTTATTGATAGCTTTTTCTACATTCATCTCAGCACGCTGCACAATAAACTGGCTAACATGGGTCGATGAGCGCTTAGCTTTATCAACTGCAAATTCCAAATGAGGTGATTTGGTTGGTGTTTTAGAATATATTTTGATCTTTTTATCAAGTGCGTTAAAGAAATTGGTAGAAGATCCGATGCTCTCCGACTTGCCCAAAAAAAGAAATCCTGTGGGTTTTAATGCATAGTGGAACGTTTGAAAGATCTTTTCTTGTGCATGTGGATCTAGGTAAATCAATACGTTCTGACAACTGATCAGGTCCATTCTGGAGAACGGTGGATCTTTGAGCAAATTTTGCTGTGAAAAAACACAAAGCTGTCTTACAGATTTAATAATTTGATAAAGTCCGTCACTCTTGATAAAATATTTCTTAAGGTAGTTTGGTGAAACGCCAATTACGCCGCTGACTGGATAGATGCCCAGTCTTGCTTTTTCAATGGCCGCAGAATCCAAATCAGACGCAAAAATTTGTATCGGAATTTCAAGCTCGCGATTTTCCAGATATTCAATAAGGCAAATTGCCACAGAATATGCCTCCTCCCCGGTGGAACAACCTGCTATCCAAATCCGCAGCGGTTCTGTTTTCGACGCTTGCTTGACAATTTCCGGAAACACTTTTTCCATCAGCGAATCATAAAAATCCGGATCTCGAAAAAAGTAGGTGACATTGATCAAGAGGTCGTCATACAGCGCGCGAACTTCCTTCGCGTCATTCTTAAGCATCTCATAATAATCAGGAAGTGTTGCAAATTTATTTAAAGCCAGCCGCCTCAGAATTCTTCTGTAAATACTAGCGTGCTTATAGTTTAGAAAGAAATCAATTCCTGTTTTATCCTTCACAAGCGCTAATATTCTTTGCAACTCATCCGATTGCTCGTAGAGTTCTTTTAGACGACCCCGCTCAATCTTATCAGAAGGGAAATTGCTGTACGGAATTTTGACTAGCTGTTCGAGCTCGTGGGCAATATTTTCAGGTGATAGCCTGAAGTCGACATATCCAGAATCATATGCATGGCCAGGCATCCCGCTAAATTCAGCGGTTTCATCCTGCGCGAAAGTTATACCGCCCTCTGCCTTAATGGCCTTTAGTCCGAGTGTTCCATCGGTAGCTGTTCCGGATAAAACAATCCCGACTGCATTGTTTTTATAAATGGAAGCCAGCGCCGTGAAAAAATAATCAACAGCAAAATTCCCAATGGACGTTATTGACCGGGGTGCAAGTTTAAGATGACCGTCAACCAAACTCATAAACGTATTGGGCGGAATAACATAAACATTGTTAGCCATTACCTCCATCCCATCTTTGACAGTTTGAACCTTCATTTTGGTCTTAAACTGCATAATTTCCGCCAGCGCACTTTTATGATTCGGGGATAAATGCATGATCAGCACGTATGCCATACCGAGATTTGGACTCAAATGTTGTAATACTGTAGTGAAAGCCTTAATGCCACCAGCCGATGCGCCTATCCCTACTATTGGAAAAGGTTTAGGCGCTAAGTCCTCCTTGAGTGGCTTACGTTTCTTTTCGACTTTTTGGGATGCTGCAATATTTTTATTCATCGGATTATGGTCATCCGAACAAACATTGTAGGAATGCTGGCTAATATACCTTTAATCAGCCGCAATAGCTATTTATCCTTATAGTAATTGCCGACGCCTTAGCTTTGCAGGCTCATAATGCGTAGCTTGCTGTACTGGTTGAAGAAATTCCCTGATCATACATAACTTCGAATTGTCAGCAACAACTTCACTGCATTAGCTGAATTATCCCTTCAACTTAGTTCTGCCTATGACAATCCTTACTGTCGATGATGATATCGAGGATCAAGAAATTTTTAATGAAGCCGTCAGCATCATTGATCCTTTGATCGTATGCTTAAAGGCAAACAACGGAATTGAAGGCTACAATGTATTATTGAATGACAATACTTACTTGTCCTTGGACTATATATTTCTTGATATCAACATGCCTAAAATGACGGGTATTGAGTTGCTTGTATTGATTAAGAAAAATAAGGAGCTTAAAAATATTCCGGTCTATATGCTGTCAACGTCATGCAGTGAAAGCGAACTGGACAAAATTACCTCACTTGGCGCTACGATGATTCAAAAGCAAAGTCAATTCTCATTGAACATTCAGATGCTGAGATCCATAATCCACCCAGCGCCTGTTGTGCATTGACACTTTCGTGGTGAATGCTCTGTGACACATGCAATGACAGATCGATTAACATGTGGCCATCATTTTTACAAGATTACTAAATGATATGCTTCATTTATCTGTTGATAGCTCATTGTGATCTCGCCAGGTGAATGTCAATTGTCTTTTTACAAGCAGACATGGCGCGTATATCCATATGGTTTCGCACTTGCTGGGACATAAACATGTTATTTCCACAGTGCGCTACGCGCATACGACAGACGACCGAAAGCCTGAACAATCAAAAAACTTTCGGTTGGTCGGAAGACTCAATTGCGCTTTTTTCTGCAGTTTGAAACCGCTTTTTTCGCTTAACTTGTGATCAAAGTTTCGATGATGAAATGGATCACGAGAGAACGCCCAAAGATTGATCGCATCGCTTGTCCCTGGCTTATCAAAAGATTTGTCGATAAAGATGCCGAGTTCTTTTATGTGCCTTTCGAAAAGGTTCTTGAAAAGGCCAAAGAACTCGACGCAACCCCCTTTGATATTCCAAATGTAGAATATACTCACTACGGTGATGAATGCACATTTGACTATATCGTAAAAAAGCATAAAATCAGGGATGATGCTATTAAAACATTGTCAGTGATTGTTAGAGGGGCGGATACCGATCGGCATGATATTGCCAGCCAGGCTTCCGGTCTCTGGGCAATTTCCGCTGGACTTGCATACAACACAAAAGACGATCAAGAGCTTTTGCAGAAAGGTATGATGATCTACGATTCATTGTACGCGTGGGCGAAGCATCTTCAAAATGAGAAGCATACACAGAATCCGTTTGAGAACACTCTTCTCGATGTGTACAAGAAATTTTTAGCCGAGAAAAAACTGAAGAAGAATGTGCCCGAGTGGGCAAGAGAGTTAAAGGAGATTATTCAAGATCAGATTGACACCAATCTAACACTCAGCTTAAAGGAAATATCCGAAAGTCTTAACGTTCACCCCTCCTACCTCTCGCGCGAATTTTCGAAGTACTTCGACAATCTGTCATTTGGTGATTATATCAGAAAGCTTCGTATTGAGAAATCCATTGAGTTATTAAAAGACCCAAAGTACTCCCTTGCCGAAATTGCTTACCTCGCTGGCTTCTCCGATCAAAGTCATTTTAACCGAATATTTAAGATGCGCACTGGCAAAAGTCCTTCGATCTATCGGAAAACAATCGCTAAAAAGTAAAAACTATTCTAATTGTAATTTAGCTCCTATACTACTGGATTTGGATTTCGCACATTAGTCTGGCAAAACAATATAGCCATGACCGATACATTGATTTTATCCCGTAGTGATGTAACAAAATTACTTACGATTGAAGAGTGCATTGGCGCTGTCGAAGATGCACTTAAAATGTTTGCAGAAGGCAAGGTTGATCCTCCCAAAGTTCTCGGTCTCCACGCGTCAAAGGGCGGGGTTCATATTAAGGCCGGGGCGATGACGCTTAACCGGAGCTACATCGTCGCGAAGATGAATTCAAATTTTCCGGGCAACCCAGTCAAATTCAATCTTCCAACAATTCAGGGCGTAATTGCCGTATTTGATGCAGACAACGGAGCGTTGCTTGCTCTGATAGATTCAATCGAGATCACGATTTTACGAACCGGTGCTGCCACTGGAATTGCGTCTAAATATCTGTCGAAACAGAGATCAGAAACATTAACAATATTTGGATGCGGCAACCAAGGTCTAGTGTCATTCAAGGCCATTGCAGTTTCCCGGAATTTGAAGACCGTCTATCTCCATGATACAATGCAATCACAAGCGGAGAACTTGATGAAACAAATAACAAGTTTGAGCAAAGGTATTGAGGCACTCTGCGTAGATGATGTTAAGTCTGCGATCAAACAAAGTGATATAATTGTCACGTGTACGCCATCACGAACTCCGATTGTGTACTTGGAGGACGTTGCACCCGGAACATTCATCGCGGCTGTTGGATGCGATAGCGAAGAAAAGAGCGAAATTCACCCGCGACTAATGTCGAAGTGTAAGGTCATCTCCGATTTTACGGACCAATGTGCTGCGTTTGGAGATCTTCATCACGCCATCGAACAGGGACTAGTGACCAAATCACATGTGCATGCCGAGTTGGGACAAATAATTGCCCGACAAAAAACTGGAAGAGACAATGACAGGGAAGTAATTGTATTCGATAGTACAGGCACAGCAGTTCAGGATGTAGCAGCCGCTTCAATCGTTTACGAAAAGGCGCTGTCTGAAGGTCTTGGAATTCGATTTGATTTCCAGCAATGAGTAAAACCCAACGTCTTTTGTGGGCCGGAAAAGTTTAAAAAAGTCAATAGGATACCAATTGTAAATTTTATGCTAGACTAATAAAGCAGTGATTCAGTATGTTCAGGACGAAAAGCATAACCGGACACTTGAGTAAACCCATGATGGAAATCGCTCCAAAATATTCAATGAAGGACCTTGTCATCTATTTTCTCAAGCTTGGCACATGGGGGTTTGGCGGTCCCGTAGCTTTAGTGGGTTATATGCATCGGGATCTTGTTGATGATAAAAAATGGATCAGCGAAGAAGACTATAAAGAAGGGCTGGCGCTATCTCAACTTGCACCCGGCCCTCTTGCAGCACAACTTTCAATTTATATTGGATATGTCCACTATAAAATTCCTGGTGCGACGCTAGTGGGAATTGCCTTCGTGATGCCCTCCTTCCTGATGGTGTTGGGAATTGGCTATGCTTATATTGCCTATGGTGGCCTTCCATGGATGCAAGCAATATTCTATGGGGTCGGTTCTGCCGTGATTGGCATTATTGCTATTGGCAGCTACAAGCTCACAACGAAAAGCATCGGCAAGGACAGACTGATGTGGGCAATTTTTATCGTATTAGCAGTAGTCACCTTTATCACTGAACAGGAGATCTTATGGCTTATACTTCTTGGTGGTTTTGTTGTTTGGTTTGTGAAAACTCCTCCAAGGTGGCTGACTTCATCGGCTAACGGAATGTTGCCAGTATTCCTCTTACAACTCCAACCGGTAGCAACACAATCCAGAATCATGGAAATTGCATGGTTCTTTACAAAGGCGGGTGCATTTGTCTTTGGAAGCGGTCTGGCTATTGTTCCTTTTTTGTACGGGGGTGTTGTTAAAGAATATGGCTGGTTGAATGAACAGCAATTTCTCGATGCTGTTGCCGTAGCCATGATCACACCTGGCCCGGTGGTAATTACCGTTGGCTTTATTGGGTATCTCGTCGCCGGATTCTGGGGAGCAATAGTCGCGGCTGTAGCTACTTTCATCCCATGCTATTTATTCACCGTAATACCCGCGCCCTACTTTAAGAAATATGGAAAGCATCCTGCGATCAAATCCTTTGTCGACGGTGTTACTGCGGCGGCAATTGGAGCAATTGCCGGCGCCGTTCTGGTACTTGGAAAACGAACACTGACCGACCTACCAACGGTGCTTATTGCACTAACAACAGCAGCAATTCTTTTCAGATTTAAGAAATTGCAGGAACCCTACATTATCATCGTTGCAGCCGCAATCGGAATTCTCATCAAACTCATAATTGAATAACAAATGAAAACATTATTTCTTTTTGCAATCGTACAATTACTTACGCAAACCATGATGGCGCAGGAAAAGAAAATCATTTTCGTATGCGAGCACGGCGCCGCCAAAAGCGTTATCGCAGCTTCTTACTTTAACAAAATGGCAAAGGAAAGGAACCTGGACTACGTCGCAGAATGCAGAGGTACATTTCCTGACTCCGTTGTCTCACCAGGTATAAAAGATAATCTGACCAAGGAAAAGGTATTCGATCCCAATACCAGGCCTCGAAAGCTTCTGATCAGCGATACCGCGCACGTTGAGCGGATAATTCTTTTTACAACGCTGACACCCGATTTGAAAACCGACATCCAAACGGAAGATTGGTCAAACATTCAAAATGTTGACGCCGACTACGAGAAACGCAGAAATGCAATTGTCAAAAAAATCAACGAACTATTAGATTCACTTGAAAAACAGTAGCTCACTTTTAGAGAAAGAATTTTTTAAAGAGCAGGCTTGAAAATTAACGAATGAAAAATTTGAACATACATAGGCGCCGATCGGCTCTCCATGTATACATTAAATGTCGTCTACTTTTTCACCATCTTCCTTGGGAGCGACTAACTTTCCCTTGGTCACCTTCAGATCTTTGAAGTAGCCAATGGTCCCGATATCAACATATAATCCAACGCCTCC
>DASUTP010000287.1:0-3471 GCA_036374515.1 Chryseolinea sp.
GGAAGTCCATGGCTTTTACTTCACGAGTGATTAGGGGGTTTCGGCATTTAAAACCTAATGTTTCACATCGTGCAAACCAGGAGCGGAAACTGCGTATGAGACGCCATTTCCCTGGTATAGTGTTTTTGTATGATCTGCCCCGAGTCACGCGCCACCATTGCTAACAAACCGGTATCGGTGTGTTTGTTGAGATAAAAATTTATACCGCTCATAACATTGCTGCTGAATACCGTGACACGTTCACTTTCGACTTCAGGACTGAAAATGGATAATAGTGCGTCGCGTTCCATTCGTTTCATGAAATCCAGCTCTGTTCTTTTAGGCCTTACACTTAAGACTCTTACTTTCGGCTCGACAATCAGTAAGGCTATCTCTTTCAGAAGATCAATTGCATTGTCATCCTGCAACTCCTCGAGGTCTGTGGCCAAAACAATTCGATTTTTTCCTTTCATCAGAAAGTTTTCAAACCGGGCGACCTCTGGAATGACGAGAACGGGAACCGTAGCATGACGAAGTACTTTAACTGTGTTGCTTCCTATTAAAATTCTCTTCAAACCGCTTGCCCCCTTGGTGCCCATTACAACAAGGTCGGCCTGATGCTCGTCGATTATATTCTTCAACGCGCTCGCAAACTCTCCATGAGCGGTCAGGGATTCGCATCTGAAATCCGTTCCCACGGAATCTTTGAGATCCGAAACAATGGCGTTCAGTTTGCCTTGTGCCTCATCTTCATCAGCTTGTTCTTGAAGGACATTTACTATAAGGAGCCGGGCATGGGCGCGCTTACATAATTCAACGGCAAATGAAAGCGCATTGGCTGATGCGCCCGAGAAATCAACAGGAGTAATAACGGTATTCATAAATAGTGATCTGTTAGCATCAGGCGATCTTAACATTATCAGCGCAAGCCAACGATGCAGATGCTGATGATCCGCCAAGCTACGAATTTCCATTTCACCAGCAATGGCCCTTCAACGAATGGGTTGTGGATCCTGATAGTGCTCGGTCTCGTGCTATTGCAGAGGTCAGTTCAAGTCTAAATCTTGTATCATAATGTCGATTTTGTCGAACAATTCGCCCACGCCTAGTGCCGCCCAAACGATAAAAAGGCCTAGGGCTATCTTTAGAAAACCCGGAATAGCAATCCCGGTCCGTTTCTGCAGTACTTTATTGATGGGAGGACAATAAACCAGTGAAAGGAGAATCAAGAAGATCCCAAAACCGGGATCGTTTCCCCAAATAGTATTTACGGCGCCGATCGCAAAAACGATTAAGCCAAAGATCCAGCTAAAAATTAAGCCGGTAGTTGACGTTTTATTCATGGCATCTTGTTTTATGTGTTATTTTTACTGACATTAAAAGTACTTTCAGAATCAAAGTAAATAAAGAAATAAGAGAACTGCAAATAATGCATGGCAGAGGTTAAAGCTTGGTTTTTATTGAAATTTCGATTGAAGTAGCGGGATCTCAGTTGAATAATGCGAGCTGATGGCTAGGCCTTTTTATTTTAGAGCGGAATGGACGGATTGAAATGTCGGCGGTGGTATCAATGTCATACACCGCACTCTCTTCAAAGCGAGACGCGATAATTATTTCCGTTTTCCCAGCGTATGGCTGGAAAAGGTTCTGGACGATCTCCGGTCGATTGTTATTCTGAGAAAGGTGAGACAAAAATAAGTGACTCATGAAAGGCGCCTTATGGTCCAAAAATAGTTTCAGCGCCTCCCGGTTCGATAAGTGCCCATGCCCGCCCCGGATCCGGTTTTTTAACACATAAGGATAACTACCTTTGTCCAGCATCTCATCGTCGTAATTCGCTTCTAAAAAAGCAGCATGACATTGGCGAAAATGATGAACGACGTGATTACAAGCGCGTCCGATGTCCGTAAAGATCCCTACGTTTATGCGGTTGCAGGTAACAATAAAGCTATGCGGATCGCATGCGTCGTGCAGCTTAGGGAAGGCGGTGACAGAAAGGCCGCCGACAGCAACGGGCAGGTACGGCGTAAAGTGCCGGATAAAAGACTCTTTCAATTTTATGCGACCATACTCCAGTGTGTTCTTCGTAATAAAAATCGGCACTTTGTATTTTTTAACCAAAGAACGGATGCCTTTGATGTGATCACCATGCTCGTGGGTAATAAATATTGCTTTTATTTTATGGGAGCTTAATCCGAGCCGTCTGATTCTCCTATCGGTCTCCCTACTGGAAATGCCTGCATCGATCAGTACGGCTTCGCGGTCGTTACCGATATAATAGCAATTGCCATTACTTCCTGAATTCAATGATGCAATCGACAATCCCATAAAGTGTTTAATCGTGCTTGTTCTTTTTCGCTAACTCATTTCGCAGTTCATCGATGAGATTGCCCTTATCAGGCAATATGGACGAAGTGAAATAATAACAGTCTTCCAAGGGAAAGCCAGTAATATTGAGGCGTTGTCCCGTAACGGGCGAGGTTAGGATAATGTTGCTGGTGATGCCCTTTTCTGAGTTTTTTTTCAGCAGGTTAAAACCGGGATCTGTTCTCAATTCATGGAAAACATCCCACATATTCATACCGACAAGATTAGTCCCTCGATCGCGAAGGTTGTTTTTAGCAAAGTCATTGACAAAAAGGTAATTCCAATTAAAGTCAATAATATAAACGGAAAATTTGACGGTGTTAAGCCGGTCTAGCGGAAGATCGGAAAATTTTTTGTATTCGGTTATCGGGAATTTGTGCATAATTAAACGGCCGGAAAATTCGAAGTAACTAATATCCTTTGCAATTGTCAACCGAAAAACGATTTCAACTTTCCAAGAGCGGCGGTTGCGGCAAGGTGACTCGGGCGTTTCGCATGTCGCTAAATTTCCACAGTGCACAACTTCCTAACGAAGAACCCCTCCAGGTAGTGTGAAATCTTCCACTAACGCCAAGTTGCGTCAAAGGCATAAAAGTTGCGCCAATTTTGGAGTCCGTGTAAGGTGCACGGTGGACAACCATTAAAATTGCTAAATCATGAGCCACGAAAAATTTCAGGAGTGTATTGATGCCTGTATCGCCTGTGCCATCGCCTGCGAACATTGTGCGAGCGAGTGTTTACAGGAAGAGTCGGTGAAAATGATGGTTAAGTGTATCCAACTTGACCGTCAATGTGCCTCCGTATGCAGGGCAGCGGCTGAATTGATGTCTATGGGAGGAACGCATGCGACGCTCCTTTGTAACGTCTGCGCAGAGATCTGCGAAGCTTGCGCCCGGGAATGCGCAACCCACGATATGGATCATTGCCAGGAGTGTGCTGAAGAATGTGAGGCCTGTGCCGAATCGTGCCGGAAGATGGTGGAAGAACACGTGTAAAATTTTCAGGCTGACTAAATGACTTAGATTCATTTAGTCAGCCTTGCGTTTTATTCGGTCCTCAGGCACTTGACCGGATTAACGCCGGCCGCCCTGATCGCTTGGGATGCAACAGTAACCCAAGCAATTA
>DASUTP010000288.1:0-4617 GCA_036374515.1 Chryseolinea sp.
ATTTCTTGAATATGCGGGGGCTGAGGGACTCGCCCTGGAGGATGGACGGCTTACCGTTAGAACCTCCGTTGGTGACGTCATTGAACAAAAACCTGTCGCTTATCAGTGGATTGATGGGAGAAAGGTATCGGTGCAGTGCCAGTATTTTCTCGATGGTAATCGCGTGTCGTTCTGCTTTCCGGAGGGCTACGATCCCTGTTATACGTTAATAATAGACCCCCTGCTTATTTTTTCCACGTATTCAGGTTCGCTCGCCGACAACTGGGGAAGCACGGCGACGCCTGCGGAAAACGGGAATCTTTATTCAGCGGGCGTGACCTCGCACCTGAATGCCGGTGGAACGTTTCCATCAACACCTGGGGCATTTCAAACCAGTTATGCCGGTCTTTACGATATTGGAATTCTGAAGTATGATTCGGCGGGGACAAGGCTTCTCTATGCAACCTACCTTGGCGGCGAAAACTCAGAATCGCCGCACAGCCTGGTGGTGAATGCGAACAACGAACTGATTGTATTGGGAACGACCAGTTCAACGAATTTTCCCACAAGCCCCAATGCAATTGACAGGACTTTTAACGGGGGGGTTAGTGTGACGCACGTCGTTCAGTTCGCCAATGGTTCTGATATTTTCGTTTGCCGCATTAATAAAGACGGCTCTCAATTGCTGGGCGCAACATTTTTGGGCGGCAGTCAAAACGATGGCCTTAACCCACCGTTCGGAGCGTTGACAAAAAATTATGGCGATGAACTTCGCGGAGATATTATCACTGATAATGAGAACAACATTTATATCAGTTCGGTAACGGCATCGAATAACTTTCCGGTAACAAGAGGCAGGGACAGCACATATAATGGAGGAGAAACCGACGCGATCTTAATAAAACTCAACCCGAACCTTTCGCGGATTGTATGGTCTACTTTTTTAGGTGGAAGTGGTGCGGATGCTTCTCACACATTAAAGCTGGACAGTGAAAATGGTATTTTTCTCGCGGGCGGCACTACGAGTGCAGACTTTCCTGTAAAGTCGTCCGCTTATCAGACGGTTCAAAAAGGCGATGCCGACGGGTGGATCGCCCACATGAACAGCGAGGGAGACTCACTTTACAACGCTACGTATACTGGCACTGATTCTTTTGATCAAATTTATTTTTTAGACATAAACGAATCAGAAGAGGTTTATGTGTATGGACAGACTAGCGGAAATTTCCCCATTACTCCAGGTGTGTACCACAATCCCAACAGCGGCCAGTTTGTTCAAAAATTCAATTCCTCTCTATCAAGTTTGATTTTTTCCACAGTTTTTGGTTCTGGACGTGGGATACCCGACATATCACCGACTGCCTTTCTGGTTAATGAGTGTAATAATCTTTATATGTCGGGTTGGGGAGGAGTTGTTAATATTCAGAGTTTTCATTGGCAAAGCAATACCTTGGGCATGCCCATCACAGGCGATGCTTTTCAACCCAATACATCGGGCTCGGATTTTTATTTTATGGTTCTCACCGACGATGCAACGGAATTTCTATACGGAACGTATTTGGGAGGAACGCAATCCACGACGCACGTCGATGGGGGCACCAGCAGATTTGACAAAGGGGGTGTGGTTTATCACGCCGTCTGCGCGGGATGTGCCGCTTATAATTCAACAGGACAATCCACTTCAGATTTTCCAACATCGAGCGGAGCATGGTCCAGGATAAACCGAAGCGGGAATTGCAACAATGCAGCGTTCAAGTTTGATCTATCGTCGCTCAAGGCAAGGCTGCAATCTAACTCTGTGAGGCTTGATATGCCCGGGCTTAGCAAAGTGTGTATTCCCGATACCATCGTCTTCCAAAACTTCAGTACAGGCGGTGAGATTTTTGAGTGGGATTTAGGTGATGGAACGCGAGTTGTGAAGACGGATACCTCGATGGTGCCGCATCGATACAAAGCGCCTGGCCGTTATGCGGTTTGGCTGAAGGCAATTGACCCCGGAACATGCAAGGTCAAGGATTCAGCTTCCGTAAGGGTTGATATTTTTATCGCGCAGGGAGTGGTGCAGGATGATGACGCATTATGCCTGGGCACTTCATATCAATTAAAGGCAACCGGCGCGCAGCAATATTCCTGGAGAAGCGAAGATGGTACATTTAAGTCGAATCTGGAGAAACCGCTTGTAAGCCCGACTGATACGACACGATATTTTGTAACGCTGAATGAAAGCTCAGGTTGTGTCCGTTACGACACGGTCGACCTGGCTGTAATCGTTCCAATAGTCCCTGAGTTGGAAATTGGCCGGAGTGCCGAGTGTTTCAACCGGCCGAAAGTAACGGTGAAAAATGTCACGGACAGCCTTCGTGAAGGAGATTACATGTATTTTGATTTTGGCGACGGGGTGACATCGGACCTTCCGGAGCTGGAGCATGAGTTTAAGCAGGACGGACTCTATCCCGTCAAACTTGTTGGAGTCAGGGAATTTTGCGTCACGGAAAACAATGTAGCAATGCCGGTGTTCAAGTTATTCATCCCTAATGTAATTACTCCCAGCATCAAAGATGAAGCAAATGACACTTTTGCAATTCAGTTCGGCGATGAGAAAGGTGCCACGCCCGGTGATTATGGATTTAAAACAGCGTTGACTATTTTTAACAGGTGGGGTGAGAAAGTTTTCGAGTCTCCGGATTATCAATATGACTGGGATGGTGGTGATCTTCCGTCAGGTGTGTATTTCTACGAAATTTCTGTGGATGGTCACGCGACCTGCAAAAGTTGGCTGCACCTGATGAAATAAAGGGGTAGGGTAGGAGGTATTTTGAAGGTGAATTAAGGTGAGGTTCAGATGAAATCAGAAAGGATTTTTCTTTTTATATCCGCGCTGTTCTTGTGTTTTTTTTCCTGCAGCGATGACGAAAGCGTGGGAACCATTAGGCTATCCGGCGTTCAAATCGGTGCTTACAATCTCGATCTAAACAATTCTCAGAATAACGCGGCCGCTCCCACCACTGCGGCAATTGCTGCGTCGTTTTCCGCCGCTTTGGATGTTAGTTCCGCCGCGCAGAACGTACAGCTTGTTAGAGAATCGACAACTGAAATCGTGCCCGTGGTGATAACTTTTTTGAGCAACAACACCATCCTTTCGGCTTTACCGGAACATGAGTTGATGGGCGGCGAAACCTACAAGCTCACAATCACATCGGACTTACGCGGTGCCAATGGCGAAAACTTTGCCGGAGCCAGCATAACATTCACAACCGCCGCTGCGACCCTTGACATTACTGCGCTGAACCTTGGAGGTAAAGATGGTTTGCAAGGTGGCCAAATAACAGACGTGTCATGCGCGGGAATTTTTGAGATCACCTTTTCAAAACCTTTGGATCCGGCGACAGCGACAACGCAGAATGTGGTACTCTCCCGAAACGGTGCCGCAGTTCCATCGACGATAAGCCTGTCGGAAGAAAACAGAAAAATAACACTTACGACTTCAGAAAAATTGCGCGACTTCGTCAGTTATCAACTATTGATCAACAACAAGGTAAAGGGACGCAATAATGAGAACGTTCAACAGACAACAAAGCATTTTTTCACGGCGGCGGATCCCACTCCTGACTTTCCAATCATTGGGGACGAGGAATTGCTGACCCTCGTGCAGCAGCAAACGTTCAAATATTTCTGGGACTTTGGTCACCCGGCCAGCGGCATGGCACGGGAAAGAAATACGTCCGCCGACGTCGTAACTACCGGCGGCTCAGGCTTTGGAATTATGGCTATCGTTGTAGGCATCGAAAGGAACTTCATTTCAAGATCAGCGGGGGTGGAACGGCTCGATAAGATTGTATCTTTTTTGGAGGAAGCCGATCGGTTTCATGGTGCTTGGCCGCATTGGCTTGATGGAAATAGTGGTGAGGTCGTGCCCTTTAGCCCCCGCGACAACGGGGGCGACCTGGTTGAAACTTCATTTTTGATTCAAGGCCTGTTAACCTTCCGACAGTATTTGCAGCCGTCCGATACCGTTGGAAACAATCTGATCAACCGGATAAACAATCTCTGGAAGACGGTGGAGTGGGATTTTTACCGCAAGAACAACGAAAAGGTGTTGTACTGGCACTGGTCTCCTGATTTTAACTGGGATATGAACTTTCCACTTTACGGATATTTCGAAGAGCAGATCACCTACGTGCTCGCAGCAGCCTCTCAGTTGCACGGCATTCCCCGTGATGTTTATCAAAACGGTTATGGGAAGAACGGGGCGATAAAAAAGAACGACACTTACTATGGTTATGTCCTTCCACTCGAAAGTCCCAGTCCGTTGTTTTGGGTTCACTATTCCTATTTGGGATTGGATCCGCACTTCAGCGACGAGTATGCGGACTATTGGGTGCAAAATGTAAACGCCACACTCATTAACCAGGCGTATTGTATTGAGAATCCTAAAAATTTCATAGGCTATAGTGATTCGTTCTGGGGACTTACGTCCAGCGATGGACCGAATGGATATCAAGCGCATTCGCCGGCGAACGATCTTGGAACAGTCACACCAACAGCAGCATTGTCGTCTTTTCCTTACACACCAACGGAGTCGATGAAGGCCCTGAACTTTTTTTACTACACGCTGGGGGACCGCCTGTGGGGGGAATA
>DASUTP010000289.1:0-4354 GCA_036374515.1 Chryseolinea sp.
GCGGACTTAGGGAATATTTTATCGGCTCAAATGCCGCAAAGATCATTCGAAAATCGCCGGTGCCTGTGTTGGTTGCAAAGGATTACCCGCGTCGCGCTGTAAAGAAGATCGTATTCCCCAACGCCCCGGATACCGAAAATCAATCCGATCTTGTTGGAAAAGTAAAAACCCTTCAAAAATTCTTCCAGGCACAGTTGCACCTCGTCTGGATAAATACACCTCTGAACTTTGTGTCGGATGTCGTCACCCACCGACGATTGGAAGCGTTTGCAAAAGAATTTTCTCTAAAAGACTACAGCATCAACATTTTTAATTACCCAAACGAGGAAGAGGGGATAATTGAATTTTCAAAATTTATAGGCGGCGATATCATTGCAATGGGAACACACAGCCGAAAGGGTATAACACATTTGCTGAACGGAAGCGTGGCGGAAGATGTAGCAAACCATACGAACAATCTTATATGGACCTACTCACTGAAAAATGAGCCGGTAGAATCTTAAACAAGAAATATGGTTGATGCTAAGGTTTGCAGCGAATTGAAATGCTATCATTGCGGTCAGGAATGTAATGAAACATTGTGGCTATCTGAAAAACCATTTTGCTGTTACGGATGCAAGACCGTATTTGAAATCCTGCATGCGAATGACCTTTGCGAATATTATGCCTTTGACCAAAATCCTGGAAATCACACGGTAGCTGTCGACAAGGATTCGTTCGCCTATCTGGATGAAACCAATGTGAGAAAAAAAGTGTTGGCATTCGACTCAGAAAATTTCGCGAAGGTACAGTTCTATATTCCTGGCATACACTGCATTTCATGTATATGGCTGCTGGAGAATCTCCATAAGATCAGCGGTGGTATCCTAAAGTCTGAAGTAAACTTCGCCCGGAAATTGGTTACAATCGAATTTGATCCGGTCAAAATATACTTAAGCAAAATTGCCGACACGTTAAGCGAAATCGGTTATACACCTCAAATCAATCTCGACAGTCAGAACGCTGTAAATACTAAGGTCGACAAAACGTTGGTCCTGAAACTCGCAGTTGCCGGGTTTTGTTTCGGAAATGTAATGTTGTTCAGCTTTCCGGAATATTTGGGATTAGATCAGTCCGACGAAAAGCTGAGGCAGACTTTTTCCTGGCTTAATCTTCTTTTATCCATCCCGGTGCTTTTCTTCAGCGGAATCGATTATCTCCGCGCCGCCTGGCGAAGTTTCAAAGAAAAGCAAATCAACATCGAGGTTCCGATCGCCGTGGGGTTAATCGCGCTATTTGGCAGAAGCATTTATGATATTCTTACTGGTACAGGTCCTGGCTATCTGGACTCCTTCAGCGGTCTGGTTTTTTTCCTGCTCATCGGCAGATGGTTTCAGGGCAAAACCTATGAGAGTTTAGCGTTTGACCGTGACTTTACTTCGTACTTTCCCCTAGCAGTAAACCGGTGGGCTCAAAACCAATGGGCGCCAGTTGTGATTTACGAATTGCAGCCAGGTGACAAAATCCGAATCCGTAACATGGAAATCATTCCAGCCGACAGCAAATTGCTGGATGCGGAAGCCTACGTTGACTATAGTTTTGTGACGGGAGAAGCCCGACCTGTGAAAGTTAAGCGTGCTGAAGTTGTTTATGCTGGCGGAAGGCTGATCGGGACGCCTGTAACTTTGGCTGTAGAAAAACAAACCTCGCAGAGTCATCTCACCAGCCTGTGGAATAACGAGGCATTCAAAAAAATTACGGAAAGCAAATACCGCAAGACCATCGACCTGGCTGCACGCAGGTTTACATGGATCGTACTACTTCTTGCGTTCTCAACCCTTCTTTACTGGCAAATAAACGAGCCTGGCCAAATGTGGTTAGTGTTGACGTCGGTGTTGATGGTTGCCTGTCCCTGTGCGTTAGCCCTCGCTGCGCCCTTCACTTTCGGAAGCATGCTTCGTGTATTGGGTATCAATAAACTCTACCTCAAGAATTCCGATGTCATTGAAAAACTCGCTCATGTCGACACGGTGGTTTTTGACAAAACCGGAACTGTAACCCATGGAAACAAACCTGAAATTACATTTAATGGAAAATTAAATTCCCTGCAGTTAGGTCGGGTTAAATTATTAACCGGTTACTCCACTCATCCTTTGAGCTCGCTGATTTTTCAATCAATAGCTTTTTTATCAGAGGAAGTCGTTTCAGATTTTAAAGAAGTATCAGGTAAAGGAATTCAAGGAACGATCAATGGATACTCAATAAAAGTCGGATCAGCTCAATTTGTTGGATCATGCTCGCAAGTAAGCCCGCTCGCAAGCCACGTTTTCGTTTCCATTAACGATGAGGTTTGTGGATACTTTAGTATAAAGACTTCCATCCGCCCAAATCTAGGCTTAATGCTAAAGAAGCTTCAGAGAAAAGATATATGCCTGCTTTCTGGTGACAATGAGTCTGATAAAAACCTGATGAGAACCCTGTTTGGTTCTACCGCCAAACTATTGTTCAATCAAAGTCCGCATGATAAATTAAATTACATACAGCACCTTCAGAGGAATGGTAAAAAGGTATTGATGATTGGGGATGGACTGAACGATGCAGGAGCGCTCAAACAAAGTGACGTGGGGCTGGCGATCACCGACGACACGGGAATATTTACACCAGCCTGCGACGGCATTTTACTAGGAAAAAATCTGGCGATGCTTCACAATTATCTGAATCTCGCACGATCATCGTCTATTATTTTAAAAACAGGTTTTGCTATTTCCTTTTCTTACAACGCGATCGCATTGACATTTGCGGCTAGCGGACACCTGACCCCATTAGTAGCAGCTATTCTGATGCCGATCAGCAGTATTAGTGTAGTCGGATTTTCATCAATGGCAGTAAGGGTCGCAGCTAAAAGAAAATTTAAAACTTTATGAAGTATCTCTTAAGTAAAAATACGCGGCAACGTGCAAAAAGCTCTGAGGAAAAATTGCACATCCGAATCAGCGTGAAAGCTTGGAACGTTCTGGTTTTGAACGGTTCCATCCTTACGAATTTAAACGAAACTATCTGCTAAGTTATGGGAATCATCGTCATTTTAATCCTGATCAGCCTCTCTATAGCGGTACTATTTCTGCTGATCTTTTACTGGAGCATAAAAAGTGGACAGTATGATGACACGTATACCCCATCCGTGAGGATGTTGTTCGAGGATAAAAAAGAAAGCGCCAAAGAAAAGTCTGTCAAATCAAAAACATTGTAAGATTCAAGTCTGATCTATCACGCGCGCGTTTAATATGAACACGTTAAAAGCGGAACGTTTGCCTTTTGTCCTTTTTGCCGCAATTTGCCTGCTTTGTGGACTATGGACTGGCTTGAGCAGAATAGGCTGGCATCTTCACACACTTCCCGGCACGGCCCATCACGGAGCCATTATGGTCGGAGGTTTCTTAGGCACACTCATTTCGCTCGAAAAAATCATTCCACTGAAGCGCAAAATGTTATTTGTTATTCCATTGCTTAGCGCTTCGAGTATTCTCTTTTACACACACCCACCAACGTCGATCATATTTTTAATGCTATCCAGCGCCGGATTAGTTTTTGTTTTTGCCTACTATTTCGGTAACCAACGTTCTTTGGAGCATGGCTTAATGGTAATTGGCGCGTTGTGCTGGCTCATCGGAAATATCATGCTGTTCACGAAAAGTTTCTATCCCGTCGCATTTTCATGGTGGCTCGCATTCACTTTATTTGTGGTTACCGGGGAACGTTTGGAGCTTATGAAATTTCTACCCATTACATCAGCCAGCAAAATGCTATTGAGTGCCTTTCTAGGACTCTTCCTCGCCGGTACCCTGCTTTCTTTTCATGGCATTGGAAAGCATATCGGAGCGGTAGCCCTTATTTGCATATCATCCTGGCTCTTGAGAAATGATCTCGTTGGCATTGCCGTAAGAAAAAATGGACTAACAAGATTTATCGCTATATCACTGTCGGCGGGGTACATCGCATTACTTGTTGTTGGAATACTTTTCATCGCATTTTCAAATAATGGGCTGTCGTACGATGCAATTGTACACAGCTATTTTATCGGTTTTGTGTTCTCTATGATCTTTGCGCATGGGCCTGTTATTTTGCCTGGAGTTTTAGGCCTGGCCGTTAAACCCTTCCATAAGATTTTATATGCGTGGCTGTTCCTGTTGCATAGCTCGTGGTTGATTCGAACTTTTTCAGACGCCTACGGCCAATTACAATGGAGAATGTTCAGTGGAATCCTCAGTGCCGCTGCAATTCTGGGATTCATGGGTACTGTTGCAATTTTAACAATCAAGAGCCGGCCGAATGTTGAAGTACGTTAAACTGCCGCTGCTTTTTCTCTTCCTTGCCT
>DASUTP010000290.1:0-7490 GCA_036374515.1 Chryseolinea sp.
CTGAAAGGTACGATTGAATCCTGCGGACTTCAGATAACAGAATTGGCGACGCATTTGCAAGGCCAGCTGGTGGCCGTACATCCGGCCTTCTCGGATATGTTCGACGGATTTGCTCCCAAGGCCGTTCGCGGCAATATAAAGGAGCGTACAGCCTGGGCGGTAGATCAGCTGAAATTATCCGCTAAGGCGAGCAAAAACCTTGGACTTACTGCCCACGCCACATTCTCGGGATCGTTCATGTGGCATACGGTTTACCCCTGGCCGCAACGCCCTGCCGGCCTGGTAGACGATGGTTTCAAGGAACTTGCAAAACGCTGGCTTCCCATCCTGAATGCTTTCGACAAAGCCGGAGTCGATCTTTGTTATGAGATACATCCCGGCGAGGACTTGCACGACGGAATTACCTTCGAGCGGTTTTGGGAGGCAACGGAAAAGCATCCGCGTTGTAACATTCTCTATGATCCCAGCCACTTTGTCCTGCAACAACTGGACTACCTGCAGTATATTGATTTCTACCATACGTTTATCAAAATGTTCCACGTCAAAGATGCCGAGTTCAACGCCACGGGTAGGAGCGGCGTATATGGAGGGTATCAGGATTGGGTAAATCGTCCGGGACGATTCAGATCGCTTGGTGATGGCCAGGTTGATTTCAAGTCGATCTTTTCAAAACTCGCTCAATACGGTTACGATGGGTGGGCAGTGCTTGAATGGGAATGCGCTATCAAACATCCGGAACAGGGAGCTGCGGAAGGATCCAAATTTATTAAAGACCATATTATCCGGGTGACCGAAAAAGCATTTGATGATTTTGCCGCAACAGGAAAGGATACGAAATTTAACAAAAAGGTATTGGGGCTTTAGTCGGAATCTCGATCCGGCGAAAATCAGCTCTTATTTTCAATAATAAAATTTGTAATTTAAACGTTCATTTTTCACATAAAGCTCATGAAAAAAACATTTTATAGCATTGTCATAATCGGGGCAATTACGGTTGGACTAACGTCGTGCGGTGGCGCGAAAAAGGAAGAGGCAAAAGAGGAGGAACAAATGGAGGAGGCGTACGATGATACGGCCGAGCCTGAAACGGCGTCGGCTGAAGATCTGATCGCACAGGGCCAGGCGCTCGTGGATGGAAGCGATTGTAAAACCTGCCATCATCCCACGAACAAGATCGTAGGACCATCACACTCCGAGGTGGCCAAAAAATATGAATTCACCAAAGCGAACGTAAGCCTGCTCGCGGGTAAAATAATAAACGGCGGGAGTGGAGTCTGGGGCGAAATCCCAATGTCTCCTCACGCTGATATGTCACAAGGTGACGCTGAGAAAATGGCAATGTATGTCCTCTCCCTGGATGGCGAGAAACCCAAAGACTAAGACTAAAAAAAATTTACCTACGTATAGACTATGAGATATTTTTACAATGCGACTTTCGCAGTGATATTCTTTATCGGCATTTCAGTGAACACTTTAGCGCAAAATACCCTTACTGATCAGGAGAAAAAGGAGGGATGGAAACTTTTGTTTGATGGCAAAACGACTTCAGGATGGCATACCTACAAGAGCGACAAAGTTAATGCGAGGTGGAAAGCTGCGAATGGTGAGCTTTACCTGGATAAAACGGTGCGTGATGCCGACGGTGATATTGTTACCAATGCAGAATTTCAGGATTACGAGTTCGCTGTGGAATGGAAAATCGACCCATGCGGAAACAGCGGGATCATATTCAACGTAGTGGAAGACGCCAAATACGATGCGACTTATAACACAGGCCCTGAAATGCAAGTCCTCGACAACACGTGTCATCCCGATGCAAAAATCATCAAACATCGCGCCGGCGACCTTTACGATCTTATCTCATGTTCCAAGGAAACTGTAAAGCCGGCGGGCCAATGGAACCAGGTCCGTATCATTTCAAAAAATTCGAACATGGAATTCTGGCTTAATGGCACTAAGGTGGTGGAGTTCACCATGCATTCACCTGCCTGGAACGAGATGGTAGCGAATAGTAAATTCAAAAGTATGCCTGCTTTTGGAAAAGCCAAGAAGGGACATATTGCCTTGCAGGACCATGGCGACGGCGTTCGATACCGTAATATCAAAATCCGCGAGTTGAAATAACGTGCCCATCCTTTCGCGGACCTAAATCATTTTAATTCATGAGATCTTATTTTTCGATTTTTATACTTTTTTGCCTGCTGGTTTCGTGTGGCGAAAAGCAAACATCCAGAGTGCTGGTTTTTTCGAAAACGAGTGGCTACAGACACGAGTCGATCGGTGTAGGAAAATTAACGCTGATGGAGCTGGGAAAAGCCAATCAGTTCGAGGTTGATACGACCGAAAATTCAAATTTTTTTAATGAGGATTCGCTCAAACGATATCGGGCTGTCATTTTCTTAAACACCACGATGGATGTGTTGGACCCTGTTCAGCAGGCTGACTTCAAACGCTTTATTGAGGCCGGCGGAGGCTTTATGGGAATCCACGCTGCGGCTGATACCGAATATGAATGGCCATGGTACGGCGATCTGTTAGGAGCGTACTTCAAAAGTCATCCTAAAACGCAACAGGCCAAATTCAAGAAGGCGCAGGATTCTGAACTCGTTAAGAATTTGCCGGCAGAATGGATCCGCACGGATGAACTTTATAATTATAAGCGCATTTCCAAAAACATCAATGTGCTGTATACCCTGGACGAAACATCCTATGAAGGTGGTGAGAACGGAGATTATCATCCGATTGCGTGGTTCCATGAATTCGAGGGTGGGCGATCATTTTACACAGGTATGGGCCATACTCCCGAAAGTTATGCCGACTCACTCTTTCGCGACCATTTGTTGCAGGGAATCAAATATGTGACGGGCGGAAATAAACTTGACTATTCTAAGGCGAAAACAGTTCGTGCTCCCGAAGAGAACAGGTTCACGAAAACGGTTTTGGATTTCAACTTGGACGAGCCCACCGAGATGGCCATCCTTCCGGACGGCAGAATTCTTTTTATCGAAAGAAAAGGTGACGTAAAACTCTACACGCCGTCGGACGGTAAGGTCAACGTCGTCAACACGCTGAAGGTGGGAAATAAATTTGAAGACGGTGCCATCGGCTTAACACTCGATCCTGACTTTGCAAAGAACAACTGGGTGTATCTTTTCTATTCTCACCCGGAACGATCCGCTAATGTTGTATCCCGGTTCGTTTTTAAGGATGGGAAGATCGATCAAAGCTCGGAGAAGGAGATATTGGAAGTACCCACGCAACGTGAAACGTGTTGTCATACCGGAGGCTCGCTTACGTTTGGCCCCAATGGTAACCTTTTTATTTCTACCGGAGACAATACAAGTCCATTCGAGTCTGATGGATTTAGCCCGTCAGATGAGCGTGAAGGACGAGCGCCGTTCGATGCGCAAAAATCATCTGCAAATACCAATGATCTTCGCGGAAAGATATTACGAATTCATCCCGAACCGGATGGCACATACACGATACCCGAGGGAAATCTTTTTCAGAAGGGAGAACCCAATACCCGTCCTGAAATTTATGTGATGGGCTGTCGTAATCCTTACCGGATTTCTGTTGACGCGAAAACCGGGTTTCTGTATTGGGGTGATGTTGGTCCCGATGCCGGGCAAAATGATTCGACCAGAGGGCCGCGCGGATATGATGAACTGAATCAAGCACAAAAGGCAGGTTTCTTTGGATGGCCTTACTTTATAGGAAATAATTATCCATACGCGAAGTTTGACTTTGCGTCCCAAAAGGTCTCTTCAAAATGGGATGCCAGCGCACCGCTCAATGAATCGCCTAATAATACCGGAAAACGTGAATTGCCACCGGTAAGCCCGCCATTCATTTGGTACCCCTATGATCGTTCGGACGAATATCCCATGGCAAAAGTTGGAGGAAGGAATGCGATGGCAGGGCCCGTTTATTACAGCGAAAATTTTGCGGGCGTGGAGACGGCCTTTCCTAATTATTTTGACGGAAAGCTCATGTTTTACGACTGGATGAGGAATTGGATTTACCTGGCGACCATGAACGAGAAAGGCGCTATTACAGACATCGAGCCTTTCATGCAAAACACCAAATTCAATAATATAAGTGACATGGCATATGGTCCTGATGGTAAGCTATATATGCTTGAGTATGGCACCAAATGGTTCAGCAAAAATCTGGATGCCCGCTTGGTGAGAATAGATTATAATAAAGGGAACCGGCCGCCGGTGGCGGTGCTCAAGGCCGACAAGAATTCGGGTGCGGTCCCCCTCGAGGTGAAATTTTCTGCTGACGGATCAAATGATCCTGACGGCGACAGGTTGAGCTATGAGCTATCGGCGGCAGGTAAAAGTCACAACGCTTCGAATGGAAAATTTACGATAACATTTGAAAAAGCAGAAGCAATCGATGCAACGCTTACCGTGAAGGATGACAAGGGCGCGACAAGCACCTCCAAGGTTCGGATCATTGCAGGTAATGAGCTACCCCTCGTCGCCGCAGAAATTACAGAAGGAAACAAAACATTTTACTTCCCAGGGACGCCAGTCAAATATCGCGTCACAGTAAAGGATCATGAGGATGGATCGACCGACGAGGGCAAGATCAACGCGGATAAAGTAATGGTTACGTTTGATTACATGAAGGGATTTGATATGACCCATATTGCTCAGGGACATCAATCTGCTCCTGTGGAATTGCCGGGCAAGGCCCTCATGGAAAAGAGCGATTGCAAGTCCTGCCACCTGAGAGATCAGAAGTCGGCTGGTCCGAGCTATAAAGACGTAGCCGGAAAATATGCGGGACAAAAAGGAGCGGTTGAATTATTGGCAACCAAAATTATCAAAGGCGGTTCCGGAGTCTGGGGTACGACCGAGATGGCGGCCCATCCTCAGATCAGCGATGCCGATGCTATCAAGATGGTCGAGTATATACTGTCATTGGAAGACGCTAAGGCGTCGAAGAGACTGCCATTGTCTGGGGCGGCCGTTCCCGGCAAGGAGTCGGATGGCGTGTACGTGCTGACATCAAGCTACACAGACAACGCGGTTAATAATGTTCCCGCCCTTACGGCAACAGATGCATTGGTGCTGCGAAGTCCCTTCCTTCGTCCGAATGAGGTGGACGTTCTTCGAATCGCGCGAAAAGCTAACTGGCAGGGACAGCATTCTCTACAAAACCTGCTGGATGGAGCTTTTGGGATGTTTAAAAATGTGGACCTTACCGACGTCAAAAAGGCCACGGTCATGGCCTATATAGATCCAAAGGACAACCGCGGCGGGGGAGTAGCAGAAATCCGGATCGATAAAGTTGATGGACCGTTGTTGGGAACGGCGAAAGTCACCGCTTCCGGTGTGTCGTCTGTAACGACATCCATTCAACCGACTACCGGTCATCACGATTTATACATTGTATTTAAAAATTCCGAAATGAAAGATAAGCCGATGTTTAACTTTGGTGGAATTCGATTGGAAAACAGATAACGCCCGCTAAACCTAAACACTACAATCATGAAGAGAAGAGAATTTGTACAAACCGCTTCCTTTGCCGCTGTGGGAATGCTCTCATTGCCTTCCTTTCTGGCCGCTGCGAAGGGATTAAAGAATATAGGTTTGCAATTGTATACCCTGAGAGACACGATCACCAAAGATCCGAAAGGGGTGCTGCAAAAGGTTGCAGGTTTCGGTTACAAGGAACTCGAAACCTTTGGCTATGCGGAAGGAAAAATTTTCGGAATGGATTTCACGGAGTTTTGTAAATTCTCCAAAGGCCTCGGTATGGATGTGACCAGCGGGCATTACGGGCTGGATAAGATAAAAGGAGATACATGGCAGAAGGCGGTTGACGATGCGAAGAAAAACGGTCAGAAATATATGGTGGTCCCATACATTGGCGAGAACGACCGCAAGACCATCGATGATTACAAAAAGATCTGCGCCGACCTGAATGCCGCCGGTGAAGTTTGTAATAAGAGTGGTATTCGTTTTCAATATCATAACCATGCCTTTGAATTTGACACCATCGACGGACAGATCCCCTACGACGTAATGCTGCAGGAATTGGATAGCAAAAAGGTAGGTATGGAATTGGATATCTATTGGATCATTAAAGCCAATCAGGATCCCATCAAATATTTCACGAAATATCCGGGGCGATTCGAACAATGGCACGTGAAGGATATGGACAAAAACGACCCCAGTAAAAATGCCAATGTAGGATCCGGCTCAATCGATTATAAGTCCATTTTTGCTAAGGCGAAACTTTCCGGCATGAAGCACTGGTATGTTGAATATGATACTTTTCCCGGAGATCCAATCGACAGCGCGGGCGAAAGTGCCAAATACTTAAAGAACTTTTAAGATTTTTTTTACAGGTTTATTTTCGGATGTCGGGTGATAAGCCCGACATCTTTTTTTTTCGAAAAAAATTTGGTGCCTGCGTTGATTGCAAGTCACAATTTTGTTTTACGGGAATTTTTTTTTGCATCTTGCGGAACCGGAATTTCTCCTTTATGAGAATCGTAAATTTTATCCTAGCCGTATTATTCCTGTTGTTCGCATTTGTGCAAATCAACGATCCCGATCCTGTGCTTTGGATTTTAATCTATGGCGCCATGGCGGTATTATCTATCATGGCGATCTTCGAGTTTTACCCGACAAAATTTACCATCGGACTGCTGGTTTTGTACGCGCTGTATGGCATCGTGTATGTTCCTGGCGTTTTGGAGTGGCTCAAACAAGAAGACAAGTCGATGCTGTTTGATGACGTTGCAAAGATGCAGTATCCCTACGTAGAGGAGGCGCGTGAGTTTTTAGGCTTGTTCGTTTGCATTATTGTACTGATCATTTTTATTGTGCGCGCCCGACGAAGGAAAAAGAAAATATCTGTTTGAGCTTTTCCACCTTTGACGATTGCCGTCATCAAGGTGCAATGACAAAAATCTTTTTGTGGTGATAGATCCGCTGTGTTCGCAGGATTGGTACCTTAGTCAAAGAAATTTGAAATTGTTTATTTAGGCTTTCACGTCCCTTATCATGATCAAGACCATTACCGCCCGGGCTCTGCCTTGGTGGTTGCTGCTATTATTATTTGCAGAATGTCAAAATCTTTTTGCACAGACTCCTCAGCCCGGCTTTGCATCAGTCGTGGTATCTGACCAGTGGAACGAAGCTGTCGGACTTACCTTTACAAACGATGGAGTCGATATGTTCGTTTGGGAACGCGGGGGAAAAGTGCACGTCGTAACGGAAGGAGTAAAAAGACTGGTGCTTGACATAAGTGAGGAGGTGGGTGCATGGCATGATCATGGCATGCTGGGGTTCGCCTTACATCCGCAGTTTGATCAGAACGGGTATATTTACCTTCTCTACATTGTGGACCGCCACCATCTGATCAACTTTGGTACTGCCGCGTACAGCTCAACAGTTAATGATTATTTCAGCGCGACCATTGGAAGGCTGACACGATACACACTCACGAAATCTGGTGGTATTTAT
>DASUTP010000291.1:0-5135 GCA_036374515.1 Chryseolinea sp.
ATGAGATCGACCCAACATTTCAGGTTATGAGGTTGCTCGACAAAGTTGGCGTGATCAGACTTAAAAGACACAAAGAAGTACAATTGGAAGCTGTTGAAAAAGCAAAAGCTGCCTGAGAAAATACACAAATCAAATGAAAAAGGCTGCCTCGATCGAGACAGCCTTTTTTAATGCTATATGCCTGAATAACTCCGGCCCAAATCAATTCCCTTCATTGAAGTATTTGTCTTCCTCATCGACAGGCTCATCGCCCTGAAGCGACTTTGGAATGACGCCCACTTCGAGGATCTTAAATTCTGTGCGACGGTTTTTCTGACGACCGACGGGGTTATCTGTACCATCGGGATTGGTGTTTAAGGCAATTGGCTTTGACTCGCCATAACCCTTCGCCACAATTCTATCAGGGGCAATTCCATTTTGTACGATATAACGAACGGCGGACTCCGCACGACGCTGGGACAGATCAAGGTTGAACGCGTCGGTGTCCACGCTGTCGGTATGCGAACCCAACTCAATCTTGATTTCAGGATTATCTATAAGCAGCTGAACGAGCTTGTCAAGCTCCTTTGCGGCATCTTCACGAATGTCAGCGCGATTGAAACTATAGTAAATGTTCTCCAGCGGGAATATTTTGTTAATCTCGATCTTGTCGAGTACCAACACCGTATCCAAAGTGATATTTGTGATCAGGTCTTTAAGGGTGGAGGGATCCACTGACCGGCCCTTCGTAGTATAGGGCTGCCGTTTGATCAGATATCCATCGGTTTCGCCGACCATTCTGTAATCTTCATTTTCATACACGCGGAACAAGAACTTTCCATCATCACCTGTAACATAGTCCTGCATGATGTCGCCTTTTTCATCCAGCAGATTAACGCGCGTGTTGGGCAGGATCTGAAGTTTGCCTTCTTTATCGGTGGTATAGGTGATTCCCTGCAAATAGTAGTTTACCACCTTGAGGTTAGGATCCTCATTGACGAAGGTATAAATATCATCGTCGCCTTTGCCGCCTTCCCGATTGGAGGTAAAGAAGCCACGGTCGGCACGGAACAGAAATATTCCGAAATCATCGCCGGACGAATTTACAGGTTGAGCAAGGTTTTCAATCACCGTCTTTCCATTGGCACGTTTTACCACAAACAGGTCCAATCCACCGTAACCGGGATGCCCATCGGATGCGAAGTATAGCTTGGCATCTTCGGCCATATAGGGAAACAGTTCATTTCCGGCAGTATTGATCTCCGGGCCCAAATTTCTAACTCGCGAAAATCTTCCCCGGGTATCCATCTGCGCAGCATAAATGTCGGTTCCGCCATAGCTTAATTGTGTTCGACCCCGTGACTTCCGGTTAGAAGCAAAGTACAGTGTGCGCCCGTCCGGGCTGAAGGCCGGCGACGAGTCCCACGCGCCCGGCTCGTTGATATTGATCATGACCGGCTGGGACCAAACGCCATTTCTGAACCTGGAAATATAGAGATCAACGTCTTCGGCACTTTTCCTTTTCGCGGAGTTACCCTTGGCAAATACCATTGTTTTACCATCTGGGGAAAATGTGATGCAGCCATCGTTGATACTGGCCGTATTGATGCCGTCAGGCAGGGCCGCTACCGTTGCAACGTCGACATTGGCGCCCCGGCTTGCAACCTTGTAAATATCGGTGAAGGGCGTGCCGGTAGCTTCATAAATTTTATCGTTTCCCCGCGACGACGTGAAATACAATTCATTATTTAAAAATACAGGCGAGTATTCGCTCGAGGGAGTATTGATCAACTCCAGATTTTTCACACGGTAAAAGCTCGTCCGTTCATCCAATTTTTCCAGATAGGCAAGACCATTTAATTCAGCCTGGGCGCGATCCTTAAGCGGCACATTGGTGGTACTCTTGATCATTTCGTCCAATTGTTGCCGTGCTTCGGCATATTTCCCGTTGGCCTTCAAAGACTGGGCATAATAAAAGCGAACGGAATCATTATCGATCCCCTTACCACCAGCCCTACCGTAATAGGCCTCGGCTTCCTTTGGACGATTGCTTAGCCGGTAGGATTCGGCGATAAAATAATTTGCCTTGCCATTATTCTGATTTTTGTCGACGACCTTTTTATATAGATCGATGGAGTTTTGATACTTGCCCAGGACAAATGCTTTGTTGGCTTTCTTCTCAATGCCGCAGGACATCAGAAAAAGGAAGGCGCTGAACGCTAAAACTCTCAACCTCATAATACAATTTCTAAAATGACTAATAAAGCTACAAATATCTGCATTAACCGGCCACTGTTTGCCTTGGTAAATAACGCTTCAACCAGGAAGCTCCGGCCCGTATAAGCCATTTCTGGGTTAGATCTTCCTTGGTGTTTACAACGTTGTTGAACATGAGTGTGTCGCTGTCCCACGTTCCGTCGCTCAGTTTCGTCTTCAGGTCCGGCGCCGGGATTGTAAAAATCTGCTCACCTTTCTTGAAAGCTACTAACGTACGGTCAAAAAAATCGATCTTCAATTCAGCGCCCAAGTTTCTAAGCGTCCGGACGGAATCATCAATGGAACAGCCACTGGCTGCATTCAAGTCTTCATCTGCCGCCAGTATGATGAACTGATCATATTTTAAACAAAATGAAGCCTGCATCGGACTACCGTGAACCAGCCAGCTTTCTGTAAACGCCGATAGGCCCCGTGAAATTATATCAGCTTCAGCCAAATTAAACGGCCTGTTTGCCTGATAGATCCATACGCGTGAGGTGTTGTTGATTTTTTCGAATGGAACGAGCATGTTTTTTTGATTTTCTAGAATATTTAACCTAGCGTTTCGGCAATAAGTTCTGCAAGATCTTTTACCTGAACATCGCCTTCACGGTTTTTATGTTTAACGCCATCGGTCATCATCGTCATACAGAAAGGACAGGCTACGGCTATGGTTGTCGCGCCGGTGGAAAGCGCCTCTTCCGTACGCTCGACATTGATATCTTTCGAACCCTTTTCGGGCTCCTTGAACATCTGGGCACCACCTGCCCCGCAACAGAGCCCTGTCGTGCGACATCGTTTCATTTCAACCAGGTCGCCGTCGAGCGCCTCGACAACCTTGCGCGGCGCCTCATAAATGTTATTTGCGCGTCCCAAAAAACAGGAATCATGGTACGTGATCTTCTTGCCTTTGAATGATCCCCCCTCAATTTTTAGTTTTCCTTCCTGAAGGAGCTGTTGCAAGAAGGAAGAATGGTGCAGCACTTCATAACTGCCCCCCAGAACAGGATATTCATTTTTTATGGTATTAAAGCAGTGGGGACAGGCAGTAACCACCTTTTTTACACCGTAGCCGTTCAAGGTTTGAATATTGTTAACGGCCTGCATCTGAAAGAGGAATTCATTGCCAGCGCGGCGCGCCGGGTCCCCCGTGCAGCTCTCTTCGGAACCCAGCACTGCATATTTTATCCCAACCGCAGTCAAAATCTTTACGAAAGCTTTGGTCACACGCTTGTACCGGTCATCGAATGAACCTGCGCACCCTACCCAAAAAAGCACTTCGGGCTCCTCACCCCTACTTTTTAGGTCAGCCATCGTGGGAATTTCAACCGTTGTATCAGCCATCGTCTATTTTTTTATTTCACTCGCCCAATTAAAACGATCGGCCGGAGAAAATTTCCAGGGTGCAAAGCTAGTCTCAATGTTTTGAAACATCGAATTCCAGGCGGGAGGTGATCCGGATTCTTCCATAGCAACATATCTCCTCAACTCCAGGATGATTTCCAGCGGATTGATCATGACGGGGCATGCCTCGACACAGGCATTACAGCTGGTACAGGCATTGATCTCCTCTTTGGTGATGTAATGTCCCAGCAAGGCTTTCCCGTCATCCAAGCCCTTTCCTTCCTTTAGGAGGCTAACACCTACCTCTTCCATCCGGTCACGGGTGTCCATCATTATTTTTCGCGGCGAAAGCTTTTTGCCGGTAATATTAGCGGGGCACTCTGCCGTACATCGACCGCATTCTGTGCAAGCATACGCTGCCAACAAATTATTCCAGGATAAATCATTCACGTCCTTGGCCCCGAATCTTCCTGGAGCCGTAGGGGCCGCGACAGTGGTTTCCGTCAATCCGAGCATCGATTTCACCTCATGCGTTACGACAGGCATGTTTTGCATCGGGCCTTTCGGTTCAAGGTTGGCAAAATAGGTATTCGGAAATGCCAGGAAAATGTGGAGGTGTTTTGAATACGTGATGTACACGGCGAACCCGAGGATGCCTACGATGTGAAACCACCAGGCAGCGCGTTCAATGAAAATCAGCGCCGTGGTTTCAAGGGGCTGAAGGACCGGGTTAAGGATGCTGCTGAACAGCAGCGGCCCCGTGGCTACATAACCCGGAACTGAACGCGCCTGCAATATCTGATCGGCCGCATTCATGGTTAGGATGGCCAGCATGAGAACGATTTCCGTGACCAAAATGATGTTCGCGTCGCGCCGCGGCCAGGTAGTCATTTCGGCGGACCAGAACCGTTTTAGTTTCAAGACATTTCTCCGCAGCAGCATGATGACACAAGAGAGAAGAACAGCGACAGCCAGGAATTCGAATAAATTCATCAAGATGTTATAGAATCCGCCTAAAAAAGGCGCGAAAATCCGATGTGTGCCCGCCATTCCGTCGATGATGAACTCGAGAACCTCAAGGTTGATGATCAGGAACCCGATGTAAATAAAAAAATGAAGCACCGCGGGAACGGGGCGCTTAAACATTTTATTTTGACCAAAGGCAACTAAAAGCATATTCTTCATGCGTTCCCCCGGACGGTCGTTGATGACCTTGTCCTTCCCAAGATTGATCGTACTGCGAATAAAGAGTACCCTCTTGCGAATGAAGTAGATCGCTACACTTAATATGATTATAAATGCGATTTGCTGAATCATAAACTAACGAAATCAAATCCAATTCAATGGCCGGAAAAAATTCCCGCACAGGTGAGACTGCCAAGAACGGGTTTAAACCTTCTGAAATATGCATAAATTCCTCAAAATACCCGTCATCCATTTAATCGAACGCAGGCTTTGCATGGAATTGAAATTTACATACTTTTGTGCCTCATTTTTTGGTGATGTAGCTCAGTTGGTAGAGCACAGGACTGAAAATCCTTGTGTCGGGGGTTCAA
>DASUTP010000292.1:0-2511 GCA_036374515.1 Chryseolinea sp.
GCCTTCGGCGCGACCAGCGGATGATAATACCCTGGAATTTTGGCCTGCTCGGCAACAAATTTACCCGCCGTGATCGTCGGAACGTAGTAGGTACCTTTTTGCTTCATCAGATCCATGATCTCGTCAGTCATCAACGTACCATGCTCGATGGTGGTGATGCCCGCCAAAACCGCCCGTTTCATGCCGACCGGGCCGTGCGCGTGCGCAGCCGTATGCATCCCGTAATCTTTTGCTGTCTCAATAATGGCTTTCAACTCTTCATCCGTAAACTGGGGGCCCGACCCATCCTTAGCCAGGCTTGTAACTCCACCAGTCGCCGTGATTTTAATGAGGTCAGCGCCGTCCTTGTATCGTTGGCGGACGGCCTTTCGCGCATCTTCCGGCGAATTGACCACCCCTTCTTTCGGACCCGGATCTCCCATAAGATCTTTTCTGTAACTGTTGGTAGGATCTGCATGCCCACCGGTGGTAGCAATGGACTTTCCCGCCGTAAAAATCCTCGGGCCGATCACAGTACCCTGATTGATCGCGTTTCTCAGTGCGATGTTTACCCCGGTTCCACCAAGATCCCGTACCGTTGTAAACCCAGCCAGCAGCGTTCTCCTGGCAAATAAGGTAGAGCGTAATGCAATATCGGCTTCGTTAAAGGTGAACCGCTGCAGCGACTGGTCCTTGCTCGTTTCACTCTCAAGATGTACGTGCATGTCAATAAATCCAGGCATTACTGTCTTTTTGCTGAGATCGATAAGGGTATCGGCGTTTCCTTTTGTTACGAAACCCTTAGACACGGCAACGATCCTATCGCCTTCAACAACAATGCTCATTTGAGACTGGGCTTCGTTGCTCCTGCCATCGATTAAAAGTCCGCAATGAATAATGGTTCTCTGTGCATTTGCCGAAAAAAAAATGAAGGCAAATAAGAAGGGTAAATAATATTTCATGCTTGGTAGCTTGTAAAGGGGCTTATCTTTTAAGATGTTTTTGAGTTACCTCTTTGAGGTTGATAATTTCATCTTTCTCCATGATGCCCGCCTTAACGTGGAGAAGCAGTTCAAACATAACCTGATTTTCATAGCCGAGGTTCTCAGCTATTTTAGTACAAAATAACATCTCCTCTTTATACATTCGTTCGTCAATTTTCATCAGCTTAACGAGGCTGAATAAATATTCAAATCTTTGATCATCAGTCAAATCATCGGGAACGATCAGCGCGTGCCGCTGGTCGAACAACGTCTCCATCTGCTCCATCGTAATATCTTGTGATTTGCCAATGCTGGTGATAAAGTTGCGTTCACGTTCCGCTACTTGTCCATCGATCTGTGCCAGACTGATGAGCAGTTTTAATTGTGCCAATGCAGACATGTGGTGGTTGGTTTGAGGGTCTTTGATTATGCGTGCGTGTGTGACTAAACGTGTAGTGGCGTTTGAACCTAACAACTTAATGGCAAATAACCAATAACTTTACATGCATGAATTTCCTTGCGCACATTTATTTGTCGAAAGACCTTCCGAAAATTATGGTCGGAAACTTCATTGGAGATTTTGTTAAGGGAAAAAACTTCGCAGACAACTTTGAACCGGACATTGCAAAAGGTATTGAATTGCACCGCACGATTGACGAGTTCACCGACAGGCACCCCATCGTTCATCAAAGCAAGAGCAGGTTACGATCCAAGTATCGCCATTATTCCGGTGTGATCGTGGATATATTTTATGATCACTTCCTTTCCAAATACTGGCGCGATTATCACATAATTCCCCTGGACGAGTTTGCCGACAGAACCTACACGACCCTGAACGACCATTATTCAATATTACCGGATGATGTTCGAACCATGCTACCGTATATGATCAAGGACAACTGGCTGGTTAATTACGGACATCTTCAAGGGATTGGACAGGCACTGAGGGGAATTTCGCGGCGGACACGATATGATTCAAAAATGAATGAGTCTGTTCGTGAGCTGGAAACGTTTTACGAGGACTTCAAAACAGAATTTCAAATCTTTTTTCCGCACCTTAAATCTCATGCGGAAACTTTTTTGAAGCTGGCCTGATTTCAGATTATATTTTATAAACATGCATAACGACCCCGAATTAAGTGGAAAATATCTGGGAACAATCTCAGAGGATTTTGTGAAAGTGGCGGACACTTTAAAGGAGGCTTCCTACCAAATCCGGAAGGCTGGATTCGATCATCCGATATTTCCGATCTGCAGAACAGAACAGCCTATCGGACAGGTTTTGCTTCAACCGTCCGCAAACGGTACTGCCTGGTATTATTATGCGTCGCTCCTCAACGAATTCGTACAGCGCGAACTTGTCGCAAAAGATAAATTGGAAGATTTTGAAAAGGCCTATAAAGATCCCGATGAATTTTGTTGCCTTTTTGTCATTGATCCGCAGTTCACCAATTTCGTTTTTATTCCGTATCCGGAAGACTGAGGAAAGCTGAAAGCAGAAAGCATGTCCGCCGATAGACAGCGCCTAAATAAGCTTAGTGATGTGTTC
>DASUTP010000293.1:0-4325 GCA_036374515.1 Chryseolinea sp.
ATGTCAACACCAGCGGCGGCAGCATCAGCATGAAAAACCTGGCCGGCACCCAGAATTTTTCAACGAGCGGCGGCAGTCTCACAATCGATCGTCTCAGTGGAAAGATCAAAGGTAGAACCTCAGGAGGAAGCATCCACGTCAGCAATACCAAAGACAATATCGACCTCGGTACAAGTGGAGGTAGCATTGATGCCGACGATTGCAGTGGCACCATGTCACTATCAACTTCCGGCGGTGCAATAAAGTTAGATAATCTTAGCGGACAAATCAGGGCAAATACTAGCGGTGGCCCTATACGCGGAGAAAACATCAAAGGAGAATTGACGGCACATACCTCCGGAGGAGGTGTTGATCTCGAAGGCCTTGAAGGCAGCGTTGATGCCTCAACCAGTGGCGGAAACATGGAAATACAAATAAACAAGGTGGACAAGTATGTTACGGTCCACAACTCCGGGGGCAATATACATGTTACCTTACCGGCAAATATCGGCCTGGACCTTAAGCTAAGAGCGGAGCGCATTAATTTCCAGAACATGCAGAATTTCAATGGCGACAAGGAAGAACACAAGGTAGACGGAAAAGTAAATGGCGGGGGAATTCCGGTGAACATTCAAACAAGCGGGAGTGTAACGGTAGCGTTGAATTGATTTTCAGCGTTAGCGGCGAAGGGAAGTTCACGACATCTGAAAATGGTATTGAAACCCAAGGGATTCAATACCATTTTTTTTCCTATGTTGAACACTTTGCTTTAGTTCTACAGTACCTTCTATGAGATCCGTAGATCGGCGCGTACCCAGCGCGAAAGATATCATTATGGATTCACCTGGACAGCGCTAATCTGAAAACGTTTTGGCTAACTCCTGTTCAGGTAAGACCCGTATCGGCTGCCCTACCCTACAAGGTCGTTTTCGACAAGACATAAATTGTAAGCTCGGCATCTTTAGTTGAAGGCGGTTTTTTTTTCGGAGTCTAATTGCCTTATTCATGTATTAACAATTGTCTGTTGCGGAATCATGGAGAATTGTTACGGCTTGTGGACAATCATCTACAAACAATTCCAAAAAATTGGGATCAATCGAATGTTTTAGATGGAATAATTTTTGCCCCAATTAGAACTATCAAAGGTATGAAGAATCAAAAGCGTGATAAGGACGTTGACATTGACACCATACATCTCGATGAGGTTTATGAGGTGGAGGCATGGTGCCACATGTTTGGAATTTCAATGGGCGACCTTCGAAGGGCTGTCGACACTGTTGGCACCAGCGCCTTAAAGGTGAAGGAATACCTCAATGAAAAAAATAAGGAAAATCACAATACATCACGGTAATTTAGAAATATCAAGGTCTGCCTTCATGAAACTGCTGACTTCCCTCCCCTTGTAGTTTGATCCCAAGACAATCGTTGAGGATAGCCGCATATTTCAGATAAGTTTTTACCTGGTGGTTCCCATATTGTAGTCATTAGTTGATTTTCCAAGAATAATTCCATTACTTCAATACTGGAGCCTATAGCTATGAAGAAGTTTGCAGCCTTTCTGATCTTTTTATTGATCTTAAGTGTAATTGTCTATGGCCAGCATCCGCTGGTCGGCACCTGGGAGATGGTGACTATCAAGGGAATCGATGCGAACGGTCAAAAATTTTCAAGCGACACTTCAGCGATCCGGGAAATTAAGGTTATCACCCCCACCCATTATATGCTCATTGCACAGGATGTAGAGGGCGACTCGCTCGTTTTTAACCGGTGTTATGCAGGTGCCGTAAAATTTGAGGGTGAAAATTATCATGAAACTCCGCTGGTATCCTCGGTTCCGATTTTCGATGACGTAAAAACGGATTTTAAATGGAAGGTAGTTGGCGATCGGTTTATTCAATCTGGAACTATCATTCGGCCAGATGGCAAAAAAGTAGTATTAGATGAGCTGGTATTCCGTCGGGTCAAGACCAGGTCTTCCTATGCGAACAACCCAGCAAATGGAACTTGGAAACTGTTGACGACAAAGTATACGACAACCGACGGAGCGAGTCATTCCGAAACAAATGAGACAGTAGTGGGCTTCCAATTCATAACACCCACACATTGGATGTATGTCAGCAGCAAGAACAAGAAATTTGAGCACGCTATGGGTGGCGCTTATTCTATGAAAGGTGACAAGGTCTATCCCAACCTGGATGTCGCATCTTTTCCAAAAAGCCTCTGGGGGAAAACGGAGTGGACTCAGAAGTTTGAAGGCGATAAACTTCGTGTCAACGGCACAAGTGTATTTCCGGATGGAAAGAAATTTACATGGGAAGATTATTTCGAGAAAATTCCATAAGCCTACTGCTTTTTGCGCCTAACAGTCACAGACTGGCCGGCGATTCCCCAATTATCGGTTGGCACTTCGTCAATAACAACTACTGTCGTTTCGGGATTTTTATTCAATACTTTTTGGAGGAGGTCGGTGACTCCTCTGATAAGTTCGGCCTTTTGTTGAGGCGTTACTCCGTCGTCCGTTACTTTAATATTGACGTATGGCATCTTTACTTTTTGATAACTCAATTAATTTACCTGAGTACCGATAGCCCAGGTGTTACCTTGGAAATCTTTAAAACTTCCACGCATGTCAGGATCCCCTTCTTTATTCTCGGGTGTTTGTATTGGTTTACAACCGAGGCTGATAGCTTTTTCAAATGTCTTTTTTACATCAGGCACATAGACATGAAGTAGGAGCTCGTTGGCGGGATATTCCTCGCTGGAATCGGCCAGCATAATAACAGAATCATCGATCATTAATTCAATGTGCATGATGGAACCGTCGGTGTGCTCATACTTGCGCAATTCCCTCGCACTGAAAAGGTCCTTCAACAGCACAATCATTTTCCGGCAATCATCAACGATCAGGTAAGGTGAAAGAGAATTATATCCGCTCGGTTTAAAATCCGGCATTTGCTTAGGATTGTAACTGAATTTTCTGAAATTAACTAAAACATGCCACGCAGAGTAAAGCCCCAGTTTCTTGGGTCGCCCAAGTGTGTTCCACCAAAGTCGTAGGCATAGCTGATATATCGTTTATCGCTGATGTTTCGGATCCAGAACATCAACTCAAAATTTGTTCCGGCGAAGCCAGCCCGACCGTTGTACAGCCCATACGAATTTTGTTTTATCGTGTTGGCGAGATCAAAGTATTGGTCGCCAATACTTACCGCTTCTCCCCTTATCACTAGCTTTAAAGCCTGCCACTCGCTGATTTGCGGCGCGACCTGAACGGCGAGCATTGATGTCACCTCCGGTGTAAAAACTTGCCGGTTCCCCGCAAGGTTTGCTTCTCCACCCTGGCTCGGAATCGTTAGCTCATCATAGGTAGCATCGGTATATCCCAGGCTGTAATCAATTTGAAATCCTTTCGATGGGGTGGCTGATAACTCAAGCTCCAACCCCTTGCTGGTAAGTTCGCCCGCATTTTTGGTGACCGTCAGCGCTTGTGGCAATACGAGCGTCGGCACCTGAGCGTCATTCACCTTTATGTAAAACGCGGAAAGGTTGACCCGTACACGATTATGAAGGATGCTGTTCTTGAGCCCGATCTCAAAGTTGTTGCTGAATTCAGGTTTATACTGAAACAGCGGAGGCTGCGACGGGTCGCTTGAGAGCTGGGTGAATCCCCCCGTGCGATATCCCCTGCTATAGACGCCATACAGGTGATGGTCGTTGGAGATATTATAGGTAAGTCCAAGCTTGCCAGTGAAAGCGTCGTAAGACGCCGTTGCCGACGTGTCAGGTTGGGTCTCAAAAATTGGATTAGGAAATGGATCAACCAGATATTCGCCGAGCACTCTTTGCTTTTTGTGCTCATAGTCGTAGCGTGCTCCTAAAGTAATATCAAAATATTTATTTACGCTGTAGATTGCCTGTCCGTAAAATGCAATACCCTTGCTGGTCGCCTCGGTGGTATTAAGTACGGAGCTATTGGGCTGGGCACCAAATAAGTCCCCATTTTCTCCGAAATGAGTGGCCTGTTTATTGGGACTATTTTGATGGAACAAATACGAACCCGCTGTCCATTGCAACGGCGAAGCCGAGGGGGCCGAGGTGAACTTAAACTCTTGGGTCCAGACTTTCACATTATTCCAATCATTGCCATAATTATTGATGATCGTAATAATATCGGCGGGAGAAAAATCGCCATCGATTGGATTTTCGTAATAGCGATGATTGGACTGATAGGTTGTCAGCGAAGTAAAGTTGAAGACCGGGCCCGCATGGTGAATATTCAGCGATGTGTTAAAAATGTTATCGATCAATGTCGTCAAGGCGTTTTGATTAACCTCGAACGGTGAATC
>DASUTP010000294.1:0-6592 GCA_036374515.1 Chryseolinea sp.
TGCAGTCAATAGATCTGGCAGTGGCTGGGGAAGAAATGGGGTTGGATGGCGCGTACTTCAGAGTACATCATTTCGCCGCACAGCTGGGATCTCCCTTTCCTTTATTGTCGGCGATCGGTGCAAAGACAAATAAGATAGAGATTGGAACCGGCGTGATCGATATGCGCTATGAAAATCCACTGTATATGGTAGAAGATGCCGGCGCGGCAGATCTCATATCTAGGGGGAGGTTGCAACTGGGTATTAGCAGAGGTTCGCCGGAGCAGGTTATTGAGGGATGGCGTTATTTTGGTTACGCGCCCACAGCTGGGGAAACAGATGCTGACATGGGACGTCGTAAAGCGTTGGAATTCCTCGATAAGCTGAAGGGTGTTGGTTTTGCCAAACCTAACCCATTTCCTATGTTTCCAAATCCGCCGGGGTTGTTACGACTAGAGCCCTATGCCGAAGGATTGCGTGAGAGAATATGGTGGGGGGCTGCTTCAAATGCGACGGCTGTGTGGGCCGCCGAGAACCGAATGCATCTCCAAAGTTCTACACTGAAATTCGATGAAAGCGGCAAACCTTTTCACATCCAGCAGGCAGAACAAATCAGGATGTATAAAGAGGCTTGGAAAAAGGCGGGACATCCGGGCATGCCTAGGGTTTCCGTTAGTCGGTCCATTTTCGCCTTGGTAAATGATCAGGACAGATATCTCTTTGGACAGGAAAGCAACAGAAAAGACCAGATCGGCTTTATCGAAAGTGACAAGCGTGCTATTTTCGGAAGAAGTTATGCTGCAGAACCGGACCAACTTATCAAGGAATTGGCTGCGGACGAAGCTATCCAGGAAGCTGACACGCTTCTGCTCACGATACCGAATACGCTAGGTGTTGATTACAATGTGCACGTGCTGTCTTCTATTTTGACGTTTGTCGCGCCAGGATTGGGTTGGCGGTAGTTGGGAGTCTTAGTGGGTCTTATGCTCAGTCAAGTTCTCCGGGATGCAAAATGTGATCTATACCGAATCTCAATGCGTTAGACTGGGACACTACCCGGCAAGTTAGTGGTACCGTTGTATGCCCGTGATGTACCGGTGTTTGATGCCAGCCGTCACGCGCATGGGCCGTGTTCGCCTCACTTATCATTTCTAAGCAAGAAGTCAATTGATCCCGCTACTAGAAGTTTTCATTTTAGCAGCTCAGGACCTTTGACTCAATGTTTAGCAATTTTGCCGAAAGCCTTCATACCGTGTAATACTTCCTGAAATTTCACTCAAACGGTGAATCATGGAAGCCAGTGAAAATTTACTAGACGATTACCTTTATTTTATCGACCGTAGTAGTCTAATATTCGACTTGCGGCCAGGCAAGATGCAACGAAAGCGCGATCGTATCCAGGGGAAGAAATTTCACGATTCAATACCTCATCTACCACGTTATTGTTTTATTAGTGTAATTTATACATTTGTTCGAGCGATGATCCATTTTTAAAACGAACAATGAGTATAAAGAAATCTTCGATGAACAGAAAAAACAAGACACTGTTGCCAGTAATGGTCTTTGTCCTCTTATCAGGATTACTGGTAGATGCCAATACAATTTTAGCTCAGCCTCCGGGAGAAAGGCCAAGGCCAGTCCTGCCTCCGATACCCATTAAAGGCGATACCACACATACCCTGTCGAGACACTTCACCCCGGCTTCTAACTTGATTAAAGCACCCGACGCCAATGGATTCATTCAACGGTGGCTTGTGCTGGAACCAATCAAAAAAGAGATTGCCCGGAATAACATACTCACCGAAAACTACCTGAGAACAACCTTTTCTGCCGATAATTTTTCCGCCGATTTCAATGCCGTTCCAAAAAAAGGCAAAAAGGCGAAGGTGGGAGGTCAGGAGCTACAATGGTATGCGTTGGACAGCAAGGTGTACAACTTTAATTTATACCATTTTACTTATGCAATAAATAAGCCGCGTTACGGTGTTCTTTTCTGGCTGGTCACGGTCGTCGATTGTCCGGAGGAAATCAAAAATGTGAGAATGGCGGCGGGAGCTAATTCGGGAGGAATGTTTTGGTTGAACGGTACCGAAGCCCTTATACTTTCCGGTGACAGGGATATGATTGTAGATAATGTTACCTCTCCGCGTTTAACTCTGAAAAAGGGCAGGAACATCATCCGTGGGGCAGTAATTAACGGACCGGGTATGTGTAACTTCGCTGTTCGGTTCTTAGATGAAAAAGGATTGCCCCTGAAAAATTTCAGTATCAGTTACGAATAAAATTGCTGGTCTCTTTAAAGTGTTAATTATTCAAGTAGAAGCTAACAGGATACGAGCCGTAAGAAAAATCTTTCATCGCGGAAGCTATGATTGATGTCGGGTCCATATAGCGCTAAAATAAACTTACCCTTAGATGAAACGAATGAAAATAATCTGCCTGGCTGCCTTGTTAGCAGTAGTGATAACACAAGCAACAACCGCTCAGATCGGAAAACCGTTTATCCATGACCCGTCAACAATAGTTGAATGTGATGGAAAGTTTTACACATTTGGCACAGGCGGAGGTGGGCTAATATCCGAAGACGGGTGGACGTGGACCGGTGGTGGCGTGAGACCCGGTGGGGGAGCAGCCCCCGATGCCATGAAAATTGGCGACCGCTATCTTGTCGTGTATGGCGCGACTGGTGGTAGTGGAAATCACAAGGGTGCTATTCTCACCATGTGGAACAAGACCCTCGACCCCAAATCTCCCGATTTTAAGTACTCAGATCCGGTTGTGGTTGCCACATCCGATGGCTATGAAGACTGTGATGCAATCGACCCCGGACTCATGCTGGATCCTACAACGGGCCGCCTATGGATGTCGTACGGAACCTATTTTGGATTCAGCCGTATTGTCGAACTGGATCCGAAAACAGGTGAACGGATAAAAGGCAGTGAACCCGTTGATGTAGCCATCGTATGCGAAGCCACTGTATTAACCCACCACGATGGATGGTACTATCTCCTTGCCACTCATGGCAGCTGTTGTGATGGCTCCAATTCCACCTATAATATTGTTGTCGGCCGTTCTAAAAATGTAACAGGACCTTTCGTCGACAATGTGGGACGGAGCATGCTCGAAGGTGGCGGTAAAATGGTTGCAGCGACTAAGGGAAGACTCATCGGGCCCGGCCATTTCGGACGGATAGTGCTTGAGGAGGGCATTGAAAAAATGTCCTTCCATTATGAGGCAGATTTAGATCAGAGCGGCCGCAGCGTCCTAGGCATCAGTCCATTGCTCTGGAAAAATGGTTGGCCTGTTGCAGGGGAGAACGTTAAAGCAGGAACTTACGAAATTGAATCTGAGAGAAGAGGATATGCACTGGAGCTGGCAGTTGATTTAGTAAGAATGGCAGGTGGGATGCGGGGATTTAACCGTAACAATGACGAACCTGTCAAACCAGTTCCATCCCAGGAATTGGCTGATGTAACCAACACCTGGCCTACCGGAAACATTAAGGCGAGAATAGGTGACTATATGGCCCGTCCGCATCAAAAATGGACCATCACACCTGCTCCTGATTCAAGTGGATATTTTGGCGGGCCGTTTTATAAAATAGTAATAGCAGGTACTGACCGGGCCTTGGCTGCAACCGCTGATGCTGAAGTAATAACCGTTCCGGCATTTACCGGTGCACCAGAGCAGTTATGGCGGATTGATCAACTGACCGATGGAACCTATCGGATAATGCCGAAAGTAGTTCCCAATTCGCAGGAGAAGCTAGCGCTGGTGTCGTCCGGGGATAGCACCCCCACCCTTGCAAAGTTTGATATGAACAGCGACAACTCGAAATGGAATTTTAGAGCCCCTTAGGTGAATTTTAAAAGCACCGGAACTGACGTAACATAAATTACAAAACCATAATTTGACGATGAGAAAAACGTATGCCCTATTTGCCTCGCTCGTAGCTACCGGACTTTGTTTTATCAATCCCGCGTCCGCACAAAACGTTGCGCCTACAACGACCGTTGCATCAAGAGTTGTAGAGGACGGCGGAACGGGTCCTTTCAAAGCCATTATGGTGTCAGAAAGTTCTCTCCCCACGCACACGGTTTTTAAACCGTCCGACTTAAGAGCAGCTACCAAGAAAGGTAAGCTTCCGATAATTGTGTGGGGGAATGGCGCATGCGCCAATTCGCCCTGGGAACATGTAAACTTCTTGTCGGAAGTGGCGTCTTACGGCTTTATGGTAATTGCTATTGGGCCTATGCCGAAGGAAGGAGAGCGCACCCGTGACCGGTCAACGTCTTCTCAAATGACTGATGCCATCGATTGGGCTATTGCTCAAAATAACGACAAAGTCAGTCCTTATTATGACAAGCTAGACACCAAAGAAATTGCCGTCAGTGGTATGTCATGCGGTGGACTACAGGCGCTGGAGACAGCTCCTGACCCACGCGTTACCACTACGGTTATCTGCAACAGCGGAATTCTCGCCAACCCCGGAAGCGGCATGCCCGGAATGCCGCCACTGACCAAGGATCAATTGTCTAAAATTCATACACCGACACTTTACCTTTTAGGGGGAGAATCAGATATCGCCTACGCAAATGGTATGGATGATTTCAATCGTATTAATCACGTTCCTGTTCTGGTAGCAAATATGGATGTCGGACATGGAGGCACATACGGGCAGCCTCACGGTGGGGAGTTTGCTAAAGTTGCCACAGCATGGTTTCAGTGGCAACTAAAGAATGATAAAAACGCCGGAAAAATGTTCACCGGAAACCCAACTGGCCTTTCGAAAAATTCTAACTGGAAGGTGGAGAGCAAAAATTTCAAATAATCTTTGGGCAAACGAAGGTGTTTGCTGGCGAGGAAAAGGAAGATATTGTTCTTTCGAAAACTAGTACGACCCTTTCACCCCTGAAAGGCTTCATGCAGGCTTCGTACCCAGTTGACGGAGCAGCTTTGCATGACCGATCAATGCTCGTAAAAACGACGAAGCATTCTTGTACGGCACACTAAATTCTCTGGCGGTGTCTTCCACTATCTTGGATATTTTTCTGTAGTGAACATGGCAGACGGAGGGGAAAAGATGATGTTCTATCTGGAAGTTCAGGCCACCGACGTACCAGGAGAACCACTTGCTTTTATTTCCGAAATTGGTTGTTGTCAAGAGTTGATGAATTGCCCAATTATTTTCCAGTGCATTCTTATCATCAGGCAATGGAAACTCTGTGCCATCAATAACGTGTGCCGGCTGGAAGATTATTGCCAGCATAAAGCCTGCTATATAATGCATTGTGAAAATGCCGATCAATATTTGCCACCAAGGTAAGGACGTAAAGACTAACGGAATTACAAAGATATAGCCAACATAAATCAGTTTTGTGATGATGAGCACAATCCATTCTTTTGTTGCGCTTGTTTTACTTTTTTGTAAGAGGCCATTCTTCTGATATTTAACAAGTCGGCCGAAATCCTTTACAATCATCCAGGCGAGGGTCATCAACCCGTAAAGGAACCAAGCGTAAAAATGTTGAAATTTGTGAGCCCATTTCCATTTCGAATGTGGCGACAAGCGAAGCGCACCTCGAGGGCTGATGTCTTCGTCTTCTTCGTGCACGTTTGTAAATGTGTGGTGAAGAACATTGTGCTGGATTTTCCAATTGAATGCGTTAGCACCCACAAGGTTTAACGAATACCCTAACGTTGAATTAACCCATTTTCGCTTAGAGTATGCCCCATGATTCGCATCATGCATTACTGATAGCCCTATCCCGCTAAGCCCTATACTCATGATAACAACAAGGAGTAAGAGTATAAGAGGTGCTGTCACGATACTGGTGACAATTAAGGCGTATGGACCAAAATAAAGCAGAAACATAATGACGGTTTTTACAACCATTTCATAATTTCCATGTTTGCTGATCTTGTTGGAAGTGAAATAAGCATTTACTCTGCTGTTCAATGTGGTTGAAAAGTCAAGACGGCTGCGAGAAAAAGTTAATGTGGACAAATTATTGATTTAAAAGGACTAGAAATAAGGCTGGACAACTTCGTAACTTATGTTTGTAACTTAGGGCCAACTGCAATACTACAACACCCGATGTGTCACGAATGTTCAATTCTCCTGAACTATAGAGGGGTTTTAGGGAGTCTATAGAGATTAAGGGCGAATCGGCCCTTTGGGAGGAGTCACCAAGGTTTTTCGAAAATCACCCGCATGTACGGATCTTCCCGGCTAACGGTAGGGTCGTCAGCAAATACCCCTATGAAGTCATTTCCGTGCGGTATCCTGGCCTGCAGTTAAAGGAACGAATTGAAAGGTTGAGATAGTTACTTTTGGTTTGGATAAAAGTGATGTAGTGGTCGAATACATCCCCCTCGTTTATAACAAGAGTCAAAAATTTGACCTAAAACGAATATGACTCGCGCCGATTTAGAGCTCGCCGCCGAGATGCCCCGCGTCATTCAATCCTCCGTTAAGACTTCATTGCCTGAGCTGGCCCATTCGCTCATACCACCCGAATAGTTTTTGATATTGCTAAACCCGTGTTTCGCTAAGATTGAATATCCGATGGTAGCACGATCTCCAGACTGGCAGTGGATCACCACTGGCTGA
>DASUTP010000295.1:0-4161 GCA_036374515.1 Chryseolinea sp.
CGGAACTCAGAATCGCGATTGGTGGCCCAATCAGTTGAAGTTAAACGTTCTTCGGCAGCATTCTCCACTCTCGAACCCGATGGGCGAAAAGTTTAACTACGCCGAAGAATTTAAGAGCCTGGATTTTGCAGGGTTGAAGAAAGATCTTCACGCAGTAATGACTGATTCTCAGGAATGGTGGCCTGCTGACTTCGGACATTATGGGCCGTTGTTCATCCGGATGGCATGGCACAGCGCGGGCACATACCGGACAGGTGACGGCCGTGGCGGCGCCGGTGCCGGTCAGCAGCGTTTCGCTCCCCTTAATAGCTGGCCTGACAACGTTAGTCTTGACAAGGCCCGCAGGTTGCTTTGGCCCATCAAGCAGAAATATGGTCGCAAAATTTCCTGGGCAGACTTACTGGTGCTGGCAGGCAATGTGGCACTGGAGTCCATGGGCTTCAAAACATTCGGTTTTGCCGGTGGGCGCGAGGATGTCTGGGAACCGGAACAAGATGTTTATTGGGGCTCGGAAACAAAGTGGCTTGGCGGCGATATCCGTTATGCAGACGGCTCCGAAGGGGTGGCGAAAAATGGAGGAGTTGTTTCATCGGACGATGATGCGGATGGTAAAATACACTCCCGCAATTTGGAGAAGCCGCTGGCAGCAGTACAGATGGGACTTATCTATGTAAACCCTGAGGGCCCAGATGGAAATCCTGATCCCATTGCAGCAGCCCGCGATATTCGCGAGACATTCAAACGTATGGCGATGGACGACGAGGAAACCGTTGCGCTGATTGCCGGCGGTCATACTTTCGGCAAGACGCATGGCGCCGCCCCTTCAAGTAATGTCGGCCCCGAACCCGAAGCGGCAGGCATTGAAGAACAGGGCTTTGGCTGGAGGAATAGCTTTGGCAAAGGCTCAGGCCCCGACACCATCACAAGCGGTCTCGAAGTGACCTGGACCACCACCCCAACCAGGTGGAGCAACAACTTTTTCGCAAACCTTTTCAATTTTGATTGGGAGCTGACGAAGAGCCCTGGCGGAGCACATCAGTGGAAAGCCAAGAATGGCGCCGGTGCCGGCACCATCCCTGACGCCCACGATCAATCAAAACGCCAGGAGCCACGGATGCTTACTACGGACCTTGCACTGAAACTTGATCCGGTCTATGAAAAAATCTCCAGACGTTTCCTGGAAAATCCCGATGCTTTTGCCGACGCTTTTGCGAGGGCCTGGTTTAAGCTGACGCACCGTGATATGGGTCCGCTGGCACGTTACCTCGGTCCTGAGGTACCTCGGGAAGAATTGATCTGGCAAGACCCTTTACCAAAGGTTGCTCCTAGCCTTATTGACAATAACGACATCGCTGCACTGAAGAAAAAGATCCTTGCTTCGGGACTGACTGTCTCTCAACTGGTATCAACAGCGTGGGCGTCAGCTGCGACGTTCCGTGGCTCCGATAAACGTGGTGGCGCGAATGGCGCCCGTATTCGCCTGGCCCCTCAGAAAGATTGGGAAGTGAATAATCCAGCCCAACTTTCAAAAGTACTGCAGACCCTGGAAGGCATTAAAAAGGAGTTCAACAGTGGTGACAGGCAGGTGTCGCTTGCTGATTTGATCGTATTGGCAGGATGTGCGGGGGTCGAGAAGGCGGCCATGAATGCTGGACACACCGTAACCGTTCCATTTATGCCTGGAAGAGTCGACGCTACGCAAGAACAAACTGACGTGGAGTCGTTCTCAGTACTTGAACCAATCGCGGATGGATTCCGCAATTACGTCAAAGGTAAATATAGCTTACCGCCCGAAGCATTGCTGGTAGACAAAGCGCAACTACTGACGCTTACGGCACCGGAGATGACCGTGCTTATCGGAGGAATGCGCGTGCTTAATACGAATTTTGACCAGTCGAATAGAGGTGTACTTACAAAAAAACCTGAGTCGCTGACGAACGACTTTTTTGTTAATCTCCTGGATATGAGCACGACCTGGAAGGCAACCTCCGCTGCCGAAGTTGAATTCGAAGGTCGCGACCGCAAAACAGGTGAGAAAAAGTGGACGGCTACCCGCGTCGACCTGATCTTTGGTTCCAACTCGGAGCTACGGGCCCTGGCTGAGGTCTACGGAAGCACCGATTCGCAGGAAAAATTTTTAACAGACTTTGTTTCGGTGTGGAATAAGGTGATGAATCTCGACAGATTTGATATAAGAGCCTGACGTGAAGTAGATAAAGGCACTAAGGTACTGATAACAGACCGTGTTCATTTATAGAAGAGGTGGCCGACGTTGGCCACCTCTTTTTTTTTAAATTTTAAATGATGGGTTGGCGGGAATGGTTTCAGACTCAGTCCTGAGATTCCACGCACCTGAAGCCGCAGCCTCCCGGACATACTGCGAAAAGTCTTTCGGCTTTCTTCCAAGCACTCTTTCGATATCATCCGTGACGACGGCGTTTCTTTTTTCGGCAATGACCTCGGTAAACAAGTAGTTGATCAGCCAGATGTAATCGGGCGGAACACCCTGATCTTCCATCATTTTTGAATAAGCGCTCAAAGAGATCGGCGTGAATTTGATCTCCCTGCCCGTCGCGGCCGATATTTCCGCAAAAACGTCTTTGAATGTTAGAAGATGCGGGCCCGTGAGCTCATAAATTTTACCGTCATGTATATCATCCGAAAGGGCGGTCACTACAACGTCGGCTATATCATCAGTGTCCACATACGGTACCTTTGCGTCGGCCTGTGGCAATGAGACGTGTCCGGAAATTATTGGTTCGAGAAAGAAACTTTCGCTGAAATTCTGACTGAACCAGCTTGCTCTTACGATCGTGTTGCGAATACCCGAATGGATGAGAACCTGTTCGCAAAGCTCAGCTTCGCGTTCGCCTTTGCCCGATAGCAATACCATTTTTTTGATTCCCGCTCGCCTTGCAACCCTAACCAGGTCCTCAATTGCTTCCAACGCTCCGGGTACCGCAAGGTCTGGTTGAAAAGTGACGTAGCATTTATCAATGCCGCTTAAGGCCGCAGGCCATGTCGAACGGTTTCCCCAGTCAAAAGCGGGATTTTCATTTCTTGATCCCACACGAACGTCGTAATGCAAATTTATCAGGCGTTGTACCACCTTACGGCCGGTTTTCCCTTTTCCTCCCAGAACTAAAATTTTGTCCTTCATAACTTTGATTTATTTAAGATTTAAGAATTGAGTTAGCGATGGTATTTTTCGACGAAAACAGCGAGGACCGTCAATGCAAAGCTGAGCACCGAAAAGACCGTCCGGATGCTGTGAAGCAAATTCCACCTTGATTCAAAACTTTTCCGAAAGTCGTGTAGCCCGGCCGTGCTAAGATCACGGAGGTTTAAGGCGTCGAGGGCTTCGTTAAGCGGTACATTGCCCAGCATGGTGACACCGAGCGTACCTGCCAGATAGCTAAAGGTTGCTCCCGCCACAAGCCAGAAAGGAAGGTTAATGGCCACCCTGTATTGCATGTAGCTGACGACGGCCAGGATCAAGAGGGTTCCTAGGAAGACAGCAAAGAACGCAGGGTTGAGAATTGCCCGGTTGATGGACTGCATAGTCTCCAGATAGCTTTTATCGGAAATGTGTCTCGTCCCCGGGATAACCGAAACTTCCCAGGCATAGAAAAACCCCGCGGATAAACCCGATGTCAGAACGGCGAGAAAGAAGGTGATGAATTTGATTGATGGTTCCATGGCGAACTATTAAATGTTGATTGGCTAATTTTTTATTGTTAAAAGTTGATGTAAATCCACGCGCATGCTTTTCGACCCTCTTTTATGCACGTATCTGCGAGCGTCTTCATGTTGTGAGGCGAGCTCCCTGCCTTGTTATTTGTCCGAGATGACATCCACTGTGTGTGGCGGCATGCGCAACGGCTGCCAGTTTCCTATCGTTCGGGGAAAGGTGGTGTTGGCGGGTTCGCAAGGCTCCGGACCAGGCTGAAAGAGTGCCGCAAGAGAGCGTGGTGGAGTCCACCCCTACGGTGTTCGTCGTTTTGTCTCATTTTTTTCAATAATTAATGAGACAAATTTGCGGAAAGCGCTAGGGCATTTTTGGTTTGAAAAGGAGCAAGATTTGTTCGAAAAGGATAACTATTTTATTTCACTGGGCCTGAAGCCATATTTCTTGGAAAAAGCGTTTGAAAATGAGCTGAG
>DASUTP010000296.1:0-2710 GCA_036374515.1 Chryseolinea sp.
GCCACTTCGTTGAATGGTGTGATGATAACCTGTACGGCCGTCAATGCAACTATTAGCGATATAACCGACACAATGACTGACTCGAGAATCAGTTGAAAGCGAACCAGCGACACAGAGGAGCCTACACAGCGCTTTATCGCTACTTCCTTTGTTCGCACGACCGATCGTGCGGTGGTTAGGTTGATATAATTGACGCTGGCCAGTACCAGCATACATATTCCTATTGCGAAAAGAACGCTTATCAATCTTAAGCTACCATGCCGAGAATAGTCAAGGTTTTGAAGGGCGCCGGAGAAATAAATGTCCTTCAAAGGTCGGATCTTAAAACGTTGAAAGATGGTGTTAAACAGATTGCCATCGTTTATTTCTGCCAGGATCTCGTTAATCTTTTCCTCAACAATCGCATGATCAACCTGATCTGTCATCAGCAGGTATGTTGCACTCCACAGCCAGGAATTCGGTCCAGTATTGTTTAAGTTCCGATCAGGGTAGACTAATGGCAACGATGTCATCGAGACAAATGCACCCGCGTCAATGTGAAAGTTTTCCGGGTTTTTGATGACTCCTTTTATTTCAAATTGGTGATTTGCAAATTCGAAAGTCTTTCCAATGGGATCGCCATCCCCAAAAAATATCTTGGATGTACGTTCTGTTATGACAGCTGTAAATGGTGCTACAAGCGCCGTGGATGCTTGGCCCCTGATAAACGAAAATGTAAACACATCGCATAAGGTGCTGTCGGCCCATATAACGTTGGTCTTCGTGTGTTTAATATCTTCTGGATTGTCTACTGGTTTGTAGCTGATGTCCCTCGGAAGATGCAGTGACAGGTGAACAACTTTTTTAATCTCGGGAATTCTGTCGTTTACATAGTCCCCGATAACCGGTGGAAGTTTTGCGAAAGAATCCCCCTCTAAACGATAGATGTTCTCATAATGGACATTGAATTTATCATAACTGGTCTCATGCTTGATATACAGCATGATTAAAAGAAATGAGGTGATGCCTATGCTTAAGCTGAAAATGTTAACGAGGGATGTGACTTTGTTTCGCCAAAGTATCCGAAGAGTGATCGTGAAAAAACTTCTTATCATAACCTGCTTTTTAACCAGGCAACTGAATAGCAAGGGTCGTGCTACCGCATCATTACGCTATAAAAATGGCAAAAAAAGAATTTACATTTGAAATTTTGTGCTTTAGTTGTACCGCTATGAAACACTTCCCGTTTCAATGTGACACGATGCCCCAATACCAGCGTACTGAGCCAACGCTGCGTAGCCCAGTCCCTTTGCACTGGATTTCGTTACCATAATTACCCGCTAATTGGTCATTCTGTTTTTAGCAAATCGCTGCCCCTCACCACTGTCTTACCCGCGGTTTGGTGCGGTCATAATCTACGTGACTGCCGGTAAGCATAACCGGCCCAGTTGGCTTATCCAGTTTGGAATTGCTCAAATCGCGTCTGACGTAGCGTAATTTTATTCGCACCGCAGACTGTCCGCCTGGTTCGTCCTGGCCGACTTAAAAAAAACTTCAATTTTTCTTGCGCAGCTGTTCGGTTGCATATATATTTGCAACCATATGGTTTCAATTAATATTATTCCCCAATGAGAAGAGACGTCTTTCAGGCTATTGCCGACCCGACCAGAAGAGCGATCATCGCGCTGATAGCGCTGAACGCCATGACGCCAAATGCAATTGCTGAACATTTCGACAGCAGTCGCCAGGCTGTTTCCAAACATCTGCGCGTCCTTACGGAGTGTCAGCTGGTCAGACCAGAGCAAACGGGCCGAGAAATCTATTATCATTTTAACCCGAAGTCGATGAAAGAAGTTGCTGACTTTATTGAACCCTTCCGCGAGATGTGGGAGAAGAAATTTGATAAACTGGATGCACTTTTAAAAAAGATGAAAACACCTAAAAAAAGAAAATTATGACTGTTCAAGAAAGCTCGATCGTAAAAGATCTCAACGAAAAATCAATCCTCGTATCACGCGAATTCGAAGCCCCCCTCGCAGACGTATGGAGAGCCTATACCGAACCGGCACTATTGGATCAGTGGTGGGGACCCTCGCCCTGGCGCGCTGAGACCAAGCATATGAATTTCGAACCCGGTGGCTACTGGTTGTATGCTATGGTTGGTCCCGCAGGTGAAAAACATTGGGCGCGTATGGATTACCTGGCAATAGATCATCACAAGAGCTTCAATGTACAAGACAGCTTCAGTGATGAAAACGGCGTTATTAACCGCGACCTGCCTGTGTCGAACGGAAAAAGCACTTTCACTAAAACAGCAAACGGCACACGGGTAGACTTTAAGCTTATCTACTCATCGGCGGAACAGCTGCAGAAGATTGTGGAAATGGGATTTGAACAAGGTATTACGATGTGCATGGATCAGTTGGCAGCGTTGTTCAACAAAAATTTTGCCCGCTAATGAGCACCTTGGGTTTTCTAACGATCGCCAGCGCCGCAATTTCGTTTTTCTCGCTGATAGTATTGCACCTTGTGAGCCCGGAGTTCAAACCCAGTTGGCGAATGATTAGCGAGTATGCTATGGGCAAACACAAGATAATTCTGACAATGTTTTTCTTTTGCTGGGGACTTAGTTCCATGTTTCTCTCGCTGTTACTATGGAACAAAGTGACCACGATCTGGGGAACAGTGGGGGTAATCCTGCTGTTTATCTCCTCCATCGGTGAGATAATGG
>DASUTP010000297.1:0-6614 GCA_036374515.1 Chryseolinea sp.
TATCCTATGACAATGCGGTGCAGGATAAGTCCATAAAATATGAAAAGATAACCTACACAAGCGATGGCCTGAAAGTTATTGCCTATGTGACTTCGCAAGCAGGAAAGGAAAATGAAAAATTTCCTGTCATTATTTTCAACCGCGGCAGTTTCATCCGTAATGACATCGCGTACGTTCATGCGCCGCTTTTCCAGAAGTTGGCACGCGAAGGGTTTATTGTTGTTGCGCCAGCGCTGCGGCAAAGTGAAGGAGGGGAGGGAAAGGATGAGCTTGGTGGTGCGGACCTTCAGGACATTATGAATGTCAGTCCCATGCTGAAAAAACTACATGCTGATACAAGCAATGTTTTCATGCTGGGTGAGTCACGCGGTGGCATGATGACCTACATGGCATTGAAAAAAGGATTCACGGTCCGGGCAGTGGCGACTGTCGGGGCGATCACGGACCTCGCTGCATATGTAGCGGAGCGGCCAAGGGATGAAAACAATTTAAAGAATCTTTGGCGTGACTATGAGCAGAATAGGAAAACAATTCTTGAAGACCGTTCGGTGATGGCTTGGCGCGGTGCCATTAACACCCCTGCTTTGATTCTCCACGGCGGAAACGATCCCCAGGTAAAGCCCGAACACGCGTTAAAGCTGGCGCAGGTGTTTTCAGCACAGGGAGTGTCGTATGAGCTGCGTATTTTCTATGAGGGAAATCATATCTTATCCGGAACTGCAACAAACGAACGTGACGCAATGGTGATCGGCTGGTTTCGAAAATTTATGGCGAAGTAATTATTTTTTGCGACTATCCGAAGCGTTGTAAGGGCAAGCGAGTCGGAAGGCATCAATTCCAGGACCAGCCAAACGTCGTTTGAACAACATAGTCTGACGTAGGTGCACCTTCGACAGGGTGGTTGTCGTAATTTACGGTTAAGCCGCATTGAATAAAGAAATCCAGCGGCAGATCATACTTCAAATCGAAATTGAAATCGGTCCGTATCCTGCCAGACTCCGTCAAACTCGGATAGAAAACGGCGCGGGTCAGTAATTTAAGATCACCGATGTCAAATATATTTAACTCCGTACCTACGAAACTTTCCCAGCTCGTCGTTACTCCCTTTTCATCATTGAAGTCTTCATGGTTGAACGTGATGCCGGTCGAAAATCCCCAATACACATTGTTTCGATGGATCAAATATTTTCCTATGCCGGCCTTCGCCAGGAAGCGCAAGTCGATCTTTTGCTCGGTGTTGGAAAGAACGGTCGCGGAAATTGGAACATACCAATCCTTCGGCAAAAAATAATTAAAATTCACGCCACCGTCCTGCCGGTGTACACGGTCTGCGTCATCTTGTGTTGAAGTAAGGTTGTTATATGAAAAGTCTGTTGCGGAATATTCTGTTATGTATCTAACGTTGCCTCGCATTGTTATTTGTTGCAGCGTCTGCGCTTTTGTTAGGCTATAACCTAAACTCAGGGAGGCGTGAACCCGATCCCAAAAACCGGTATCAATGCTCTTTAAGGTTACAATGTCAATTAAAGGATGCTCATAACTTCCGTCGGGTGTTTGAATTTTTGCTTGTACAGAATCCATGGCGATCGTTCCAACCAGCCGGTCGCCGTTGGTAAGCGTTATCAGGAATTGCGTTTTTGTATATACTCGCTTTACCTCGACCCACTTTATCGTGAAATCGCTATTGCTGTAGTCGGTTTCGATCGTAAGAATTCCGCGATCCATTCCTTTGATTTCACCTTTGATTGAATTCCCATTTTCAAAGATCAGGGAGTCCTGGCCCGCTGCAGGGGACAGCGAAAGCAAGAGGCAACCAAAAAATAATAAGTAGACTGACCGCATATTGATATCGTCATTTTAGACCAACCAAAAGATAAGCACCCTGGCGCATTTTCTTGGTATTCGCTGGAAAGATTCTCCTTCCAACTTCATGCTGACAGCCACGACAGAGCAATTGAGTTTATAAAAGATAAGACAGGTGCAAGACCTGATACTTTTGCTCTTAACAACGATATTTGGTGGTTGTTACCAAAGTTGATGTTTTCTGTAGGCTAGGAATTTCTTTTTTCCTCTTCCACCAATAGGCTGAGTTTTTCGAACCCTTCGTGGACTCTCATCCCTTTCAAAACGATGAGCTGGCAGATAAGCCGTCTAAAAAACTTTGGCAAGACACCATTCATTTTGACGTGCCAGAATAATCTCGTTCCCGATATTAATTCCTCGAATTTAACGGTTTGCGTAAAGCTGACCGGTCCTCTTCCTATGGAAGAGGTGTAATATTGAAATGGTCTATAGTCAAGGATTTGTTCAATCACCTTGCTGTTAACACAATGATTGGTTGCACCCCTGCGCGTTCCACGGTTTGGTTGCGATCGGACTTGCCAGTCTGAACCGATTGCCCATAACGTTCGCTTTTTTGGGTCGTTTGACCATTCCCACAGCACTGCCGGAGCAATTGAAAAATCTCTTTGCACGATCAGGTCCGCGTCCTCAGGCCGCAGATATACTGTTCGCTCGGAAAGGTAGTTCTTATATTGCTCGTCAAGGTTGATACTGAATGTCTGGATTTTGCCGATATGCTCATATTCTTCCCGCTGTTCGTGAAGTTTGTCGGGATATGATTGGATTGCGTCCAGACAATCTTTTGTGAAAAGGGCATAGGCTGTCCAGCCCGTGGCTTCCGCTACATGATTTTTCAGCAGGCGGTGCGCTACGTTCACCGATGACCCCAGCGGTTTGTTTTTTCCGCCAACATTATTCATAATATAGTCGCCGTAGTGAACGATAAATTTAAGATCCAGAGACGAAGCCATCTCGCATGCTTTGCAGTGGCACGTTCGGATTCTGTGAAGCGATGCTTTTTTATCCCTGAACGCAAAGTAGGCTGAGTGAATGACTTCGAGGACAGTGTCATGACGGCTTAGCTTGTCGGAATAAACAAATACCGCATCGCCTTCAACCTCCGCAAGCTTGAAGGCCGGCGTCAAGAAAGAAATAATGCCCTGTAACATACTCTGCAATATTTCCTGCGAATGCTCCAGCTCCGTTGAGGCAACAAATGGGGTGAATCCGGTGATGTCGGCCAGCAGTAAAAAGCCTTTTCGTGTTGTCGGAGTCATAAACCGCCAGAATTGTGTACTCAAGTTAGCAGGTTTATTTTTCAAATGCTGTATATGCTCCTGCGTTCACCGTTGGATTCCCTAAGCATTTGAAACACTCAAAGAAATTGATAGAGTATTAAGGATATCGTATGATGACTCATGATTTTTAGATACATTTTCATGCTGTTGCTACGCAGTCGAATGAAATCCGGGATCACTTCTCAAGCTTATGGCTTCGGGATTTCGTTGTAAAAGCACGGGAAGACTGTTTCATTTCAGACCGATAACCATCACTGCAATTGGTTTGTTGTAAACTATAAAGAACGCATGAAAGAGGATTGGGTAAATGAGCTAAATCTATTCACGGAACCGCAACTACGATCGGAAATTCTAAAGCACGGTAAGGTCATACAGGCTAAACCGGGAGATGTTCTCATCAAGGAAGGTCAGCACCTGAATTTTCTTCCCATTGTCATACACGGAAAAATACGTGTCTACCAGCAAAAGGATGACCGGGAAATTTTGTTGTATTACGTTGGTCCGCAGGAAACCTGCATGATGTCGCTGTCCGCCGCTTATATGGATTATAACAGCGCTGCCTTCGGCATGGCTACAGAGGATTCGGAAATATTAATTCTTCCTGCCTATCTCATTGCTGATTGGCAATTGAAATACCCTTCGTGGAATCAGTACATTATAAGAACATATAAGAGTCGTTACGATGAACTGCTAAATTCATTTGGAAGCGTAGCTTTTAAACCAATAGCATTACGCTTGAAAGACTATCTGTTAAGCAGCGCGCATACAAATAATTCAAAGAAGGTTTTCGTTTCGCATCAGACACTTGCCAACGAGTTGGGCACAACGCGTGTGGTCATTTCCAGGATCCTGAAACAGTTCGAAAAGGAAAAAATCCTGAAGCTGGGACGCGGATATATGGAGTTGGTTTAAATTTTTTTTGGTCTATGTATCTTTTGATACATACTTTTCATTACACCTGGTTGTAGTATTGATGCAGGAACGCCAGCAATATTTTCCTGGTCATCGTCCGCCTTGTTTTATTTTCAAAAAATACAAAAATGAAAAACTGTATCATTACACCGGTTTTGCTTATAATATCACTCATGGCCTATGCGCAGGATAGTGTCACGAGCAAGATGAAACTGCTTGTTCACATTACGGTGGGGCCTGAGAACCCAACACGAGCTGCATTGGGATTTCTTTTGGCGCGGACAGCCATTGACGAAGGTCATACTGTAGCAATATTTCTTGCGGGAGATGGGGTACAGCTGATCCGAAGCAATGTACTTGATAATTTGGTTGGCGTTGGAACCGGAAGTCTTCGAGAGCATTTTGATGCGATCGTGAAAAAAGGAGGAAGGTTTTATTTATCGGGTATGTCGAGCAAAGCGCGCGGCGTAACCCAGGAAGATCTTCAGAATAAGCCGGCAGAACTCGCTATGCCAGAGGTATTGGTACGTCTTTCAATTGAAAGCGATAAAATGTTTGTCTATTAATTTTAAAACCTTCAAATTATGGAAAAGGTAATTCGATGCCGGGACGTCGGCTTTGACTGCAACGGAGTGATCAAAGCGAAAACGGAAAAGGAAGCATTGGCCCTCGCGGCGGAACATGCGCGCAAAGTTCATGGGGTAACGGAAATTACGCCTGCAATCGTAGATAAAATCAAGTCGGTAATGCGTGAGGAATAACTGTAGTAATTTGCCTCAGCCAAACTGAATACTTGTCGGATGGCCTGCGATAAGAAAGAAATTCGCGCTCATTTAGCCGGCGTGACCACAACGCTTCTGAAATCAATGGGGCCGTGATCACCCTGAAAGTAGATAGGTCCCGGCTCGCCTTCCTTGCTGTCGAGGGCTCCGCCGGTGATGCCTGGAATTTCCTGATTGGCAATAACGGTCTTGCCATTGGCCACTACGGTCACCATCCTTCCGATCAACGTCACGTCGAATGTCTGCCATTCGCCAGCCTCTTTTGCTGCCATTTCACTCGGTGTTAAGAACCCATAAATGGCGCCAAAAAATCCTTTCCAGGGATCTTTGCCCTTGTCGTCGGCGATCTGGACTTCGTAACGTCCCCTTAAGTAAACGCCGCTGTTGCTTCCTTTTTGATAGCGGAACTCAACGTGAAGTTTAAAATCGTTAAAGGTTTGATCACTGATCAAGTTAGAGCCTGATTTTTTGCTTCGCAAGATTCCATCCTCTACTACCCATTGATTCTCACCCGTGGCATGCCAACCCTTCAGGTCGGTGCCGTTGAAAAGTTTGATGGGCTCTCCCCACGTTGGCTCAGTTGTTCTTTTTAACGATGGTGCGCGTTGCGCAGTCCAGTTATAGCTCTTTCCGTCGACAAAAACCATCGTGCCTTTTAGCTGATCACCCATTAAGGCAAATTCAAATTCAAGATTGCGTTTGCTTTTTTCCCATTGTGGAGGAATAGAAAATGTGTATTTTCCATTAACGGCATTGATGACCGATATGGGCCGTGCACTGCCGCCGGCATAGACAAATCGTCCGACAAGCGTTTCTACTCCGGAATGCTCAATCTCGAGCCAGGAAGGAAGGGACTTCCCATTTGAGTCTATCACAATGTCCCACCGGCCTTCCACTGGATCAGCACTAAACGCTTTTGAAAAGTTCCCTGCGAATAGCAGTAGCAATGCGGTGGTAAAGATAGAAGACCGGTATGCGCATTTTTTTCTCATAACCATCGAAATTAAATTGACCGCGGCAATATCATAAATAAACGCAATCGTCCGGCCTGATTTTCCTTAATCGGCAAGTAGATGTTAATAAAGAGGCAAAGGCGGCCGGTACCTCAATAGCCATTAGCTATCCGGTCGCTTTGCTTTCCGGTGATTTTATTCTAAATCTTTTCCCAAGAGTAATTGAAACGGCCAGTTTTCACGGATGTGATTTCAATCTTTATTTTGCCTAAATTAGGGAAGCGCAGGAATCCCTACCTCTACCACTGCCATGCAAAACCGAAGAGACTGGCTTAAGTCTACGCTTTCAATCGCTGCTGGATTGCCTGTAGGCATCGCATTGTCCGACCAACTGATGGCTGCTCCGGTCAGTGAGATCGAGCGCCAGCATTTGGGAAAATTGCATGCCGGCGGTGTTAAGATCAAGTTGAATTCCAATGAAAATCCCTATGGCCCATCCGAAAAAGCCAAGCGCGCTCTTGAAGGAATTATTGCCGAGGGAAACCGTTACGCTTTCGATGTCCAGGAGGAAATGAAGTCCATTCTTGCGCAGAAAGAGGGCGTCACGCCACAACATGTTGCCCTCGGAGCTGGTTCAGGCGATCTCTTGTGTCAGGCAGGTGCTGCTTTTGGTATCGAAGGGGGACGAATCGTCTCCGCATTTCCCACGTTCCCTTTGCTGATGAACTACGCCACGACGTTTCGAGCCACCTGGGACAAAGTAAATCTTAACGACAAGTTAGAGCACGACTACGACGCCATGGCTGAACGTGTAACAGATGACACTA
>DASUTP010000298.1:0-8565 GCA_036374515.1 Chryseolinea sp.
TGTTTCCGCCTACTCTACCTCCCGATGACTATCGGGATGAGCTACACCCGTTTATAAATCCTTTTTCCTGCCTTTTGAACGCTACTTTAGGGAGTATAACTCAATCCCCTGAGCCGCACCCGAATACACTCAGCCCAAAAGGACTGCAAAGGTATAGGAAAAGCTTGAAAGCGCAAAGCTTAAAGTTTTCGCCCCCACTCAGCCAACACCGGACGTCTGCTCAAGGCGACCAGACTCCAATTAAAAAGCAGAAAGTGAATATGTCATTCAACTTTCTGCCTTTAGCTTTATGCTTTTTAGCTTTATGCTTTAAGCTTAATCTAAGATTTCAGTAACCTGACCAGATCCTACTGTGCGGCCACCTTCGCGGATAGCGAAACGGAGACCTTTTTCCATAGCGATCTTATTGATCAATTCAACTTCAATTGAAATGTTATCTCCAGGCATTACCATTTCTACGCCAGCGGGAAGTTTCACTTCACCCGTAACGTCGGTCGTGCGGAAATAGAACTGCGGACGGTACTTGTTAAAGAATGGCGTGTGACGACCACCTTCTTCTTTAGACAATACGTAAACCTCAGCCTTAAATTTAGAGTGCGGAGTAACAGAGCCTGGTTTACAGATAACCATGCCTCTCTTGATCTGCTCTTTTTCGATACCGCGGAGCAAAAGTCCTACGTTATCGCCAGCCTCACCTCTGTCAAGGATCTTACGGAACATTTCCACACCAGTAATGGTAGAGGAAAGGTTTTCAGCACCCATTCCAAGGATCTGCACAGGGTCTCCGGTTTTGATAACACCGCGTTCGATACGACCGGTGGCTACAGTTCCACGACCAGTGATTGAGAACACGTCTTCTACTGGCATCAAGAAATCTTTGTCGATCAAACGTACTGGAAGAGGAATATGCTCGTCAACGGCCTTCATCAATTCTTCCACTTTTTCAACCCATTTAGGCTCGCCGTTCAATGCGCCAAGAGCGGATCCTCTGATCACAGGCATTGTATCGCCAGGGAAGCTGTAAGCGGACATCAGTTCACGTACTTCCATCTCTACAAGGTCCAATAATTCCGCATCGTCCACGAGGTCAACTTTGTTCATGAACACGACAAGTGCAGGTACACCTACCTGACGCGCCAAAAGAATATGCTCACGAGTTTGAGGCATTGGACCATCCGTTGCAGCAACCACCAGGATTGCACCGTCCATTTGCGCAGCACCCGTAACCATGTTCTTTACATAGTCAGCGTGGCCCGGGCAATCTACGTGTGCATAGTGCCTTTTGTCGGTAGCATACTCAACGTGTGAAGTATTAATGGTAATACCTCTTTCTTTTTCTTCTGGAGCATTGTCGATTGAAGAGAAATCGCGCATCGCAGCAAGTCCTTTTGATGCAAGAACTTTTGTTATCGCAGCGGTAAGTGTTGTTTTACCATGGTCAACGTGCCCGATGGTACCAACGTTTACGTGTGGTTTAGAACGATCGAATGTTTCTTTAGCCATATTTGAAAATCCCTGTTAAAATTTAAAGTATAGATGTTTTATTTTTTGTTCTAATTCTGTTTTCTCTTCATTCTATTCTTTGAGCTGTTGATGAGGATTGAACTCACGACCTCTTCCTTACCAAGGAAGTGCTCTACCACTGAGCTACAACAGCATTTTACTTTGTTCCTGCTGCATTTCTACATCAACAGTATCTACAACTCCCGCGCAAACTCACAACCCTGCGCCTGCACCCTTCGGATCCGCAGACAGTGGACCCACCTCCTTGGCTCCCTACTTTCAATAAGCGCCAGAGACGATCCGCCATCCGGCAGAACCGACTATTGCCCTTATCCTTTCGGTTAAGAGCGGGAGACGAGGCTCGAACCCGCGACCTATAGCTTGGAAGGCTATCGCTCTACCAACTGAGCTACTCCCGCGTATTTAAGTTTCTAGTTTCGAGTTTGAAATTTGAAGTTTCGGAACCTCAACGTTTCGCACGCTTGCTATTAACTTGTTTTTCAGTTTGAGGCTTAACTTGTTAAGCTCCTTCTGATTTCCAATAATTTATCAAAGAACCCGCGACTATAGCTTGGATCCGCCGCCGGCGGACTACTCCCGCGTATTAGTTGCTAGTTTCCAGTTTGAAGTTTGAAGTTTCGGAACCTCAACGCTTCGCACATTTACTATTCACTTTGCTGGTTTATTTTCTTTGAAGTCTTAAGCTTGGGAGCCTGGAAGTTACCACAACTTCAAACTTCAAAACTTCAAACTTGAAACCAAACAAACCGTGGGGGAAATAGGATTCGAACCTATGAAGTCATAAGACAACAGATTTACAGTCTGTCCCAGTTGGCCGCTTTGGTATTCCCCCAACACTATTTTAAAGAACGAATGAAAAGCCTCCCGAAGTTCTCAGGAGGCTTTTTTAAAAAAGAGAGTGCAAAATTAGACGCTTTTCCACTTTTTCAAAACTTATGCTAAGAATTTAACGGATTATTGGCCGGACCTATGGTATACCGCTGGCTGTCTGTGCCTTTGCCAGCGCGTTGAGGAAGCTACATGGCAATTATTTCAGTAATAACGCCCTCGCCAAACTCTTTTCGGAACACCTCCAGAACCTCCGTCTTATGAAGTGAAAAATCGTGACGCATGGTCGGCGAATCAAACTCAACGAACAAGACTTTATTTTTAATAAAGACCTTTTTCGTGCGGCTGGCGATGGGTTTTCCTACCAGCCGCTCCCACGCGTCGATGATACTGGCCTCATCAAATTTATTTGACAGCCGATAGGTATTGAGCAAGTCTCGAATAGCCTGACCGACGGATTGAAATTCATTTTTCTTGTTGCTCATAGTGACTCACCATTCCCTGATCGACCGTGAAAATTGTTGACGGCACCCCAATCTGCTTTAACAGACCTGTTGTCCTTTCGGGGCGCGCATCCGTAATAAAAAGCTGCCCAAAATCTGATTTTATAAGTTCTAACAACCGGGCAATTCGAAAGTCATCCAATTTATCAAAAATATCATCCAAAAGTAAAATGGGCTTGAACCCCTTGTGATTTTCCAGAATCTCAAACTGAGCGAGCTTCATCCCTACCACAAATGATTTTTGTTGACCCTGCGATCCAAATTTTTTCAGTGCATCGTCAGCCAAGATAAATTCAAAATCATCCCGATGTATCCCGAAGTTCGTTCTGAGGAGCGCCGCGTCCTTTTGCCTTGATTCCGACAATCCCTGCAAAAAACTCTTGCCGGATAGCTCCGACCAGTAACGAACGCCAGCCGATTCAATATCCTCCACAAGAAAACGATAATATTTTTGAAATACCGGCAAGAATTCCTGAATGAAGCTTGATCGCCTCTGGAAGATCAGTTGGCCTGATTCAGCCAAGATCTTATCGTACGCTTCCAGCGCTAACCAGTCGATCTGCGACCCGCGCTCGCCATACATCTTCAGCAAGCCATTGCGCAGCTTTAGCGCCTGGCTGTACTGGATCAGGTTTTCAAGATACTGTCTGTCCAGCTGGGAAATAATCCCATCAAAAAATTTCCGGCGACCTTCGCTGCCTTCCCTGACCAGGTTCACATCATCGGGCGCTATCAGGACCAGGGGGTACTTTCCTATGTGCTCGCTGAGTTTTTGATACTCTATACCACAATCCCTGAATATTTTTTTTGATCCTATTTGAACGGAGGTGCTGATTTCATTCGATGAATCGCCCTTTCGAATTTCGCCTTTAATCAAAAAAAAATTCTGGCCCTGTGTAATACATTGCTGGTCGGACGACGAAAAAGCGCTCTTGGTAAACGCCAGATAAAAGATCGCATCTAATAAGTTGGTCTTGCCACTCCCATTCTTGCCTACCAAAACGTTGATTCTGGGCGAAAAATGAACATTCGCCTCCGAATAGTTCTTAAAACTTAAAAGATAGAGCGTTTCAAGATGCATGAAAGGAATTAATGGATGAAAGTTTGGCGAATGTTCGTTTGGGAATTAATTTCGCAACTCGAATCCAAAAATAGGGATATGCCTACGACAACCAAAGCGAAGAACGAGCCGGCTGAGGCTAAGAAGAACGATACAACACAGTTTTCCAAGGAAACATACTTGTATTGGTATGAGAGCATGCAGCTGATGCGCAAGTTTGAAGAGAAGGCGGGACAGCTCTACGGAATGCAAAAAATCAAGGGATTTTGTCACCTATATATAGGACAGGAGGCGTGTGCATCCGGCGCGGTTACAGCTTTGAGAAAAGGAGATAAGTGGATCACGGCCTATCGCGATCATGGCCATCCTCTTGCGTTGGGGACCGACCCGAAAGCTATCATGGCTGAATTGTACGGCAAAGAAACCGGGACGACGAAGGGCAAAGGCGGGTCGATGCATATATTTGACAAGAGTGTTGGATTCGTTGGCGGTCATGGTATTGTCGGCGCGCAGATACCGTTGGGAGCCGGGCTGGCTTTTGCGGAAAAATACAATAAGACGGGGAATCTGTGTATTTGCTATATGGGCGACGGCGCGGTGCGGCAGGGAGCTTTTCACGAGGCGCTCAACCTGGCAATGCTTTGGAAACTGCCCGTCATTTTTGTTATTGAAAACAACGGATATGCCATGGGCACATCTGTAAAAAGAACCTCCAATGTAACAGAGCTTTACACGCTTGCTGATGCCTATGATATGCCATCGGAACCTGTAGACGCCATGAAGGTAGAGGATGTTCACCGGTCGGTGGCACGGGCAGCGGAAAGAGCGCGAAACGGTGAAGGTCCTACGTTGCTGGAATTCCGCACCTATCGTTACAAGGGACATTCCATGTCAGACCCCCAGAAATACAGAACAAAGGACGAAGTAGAGCAATACAAGCAACGGGATCCGATTGAGGTGGTTAGGAAAGCGATCCTGGATAAAAAGTTTGCAACGGAGGAGGAACTAGAGGCAATCGACAAAAAAGTCATTGGGCAGGTTGACGAAAGCGTAAAATTTGCAGAAGAATCCAAATATCCAGATCCGTCCGAAGCCCTAACGGACGTTTATGTACAAACCGACTATCCGTTTATCCTGGACTAACGGACGAGCCTTTGTTTAGAAACATCTAATTTGTAGTTTTGCGCCCCTCCGAGCTGTCGGATGATTAAGAATTTTTGATTTCGGCCCTTCGGTCGGGATAATATTGAAATACAATGGCTAAAAAGGAAGAACACAAACACGAACTCCTCGAAAACCCGGAAGCCCTAAAAGAGAAGTTAGCAGGTGCCGAAAATTGGATCGAACAGAACCCGAAGATCGTAGTAGGGATTGCAGCTGCTATTTTGATTATTGTTGGAGGTTATTTCGCTTTCAATTATTACAAAAACGGCCAGAATGATCTAGCACAAAAGGAAATGTTTCAGGCTGTTTATTATTTCGAAGCCGACAGTCTGGATAAAGCTTTAAATGGCGATGGTAATAACCTCGGCTTTTTAGAAATTATCGATGAGTACGGCATCACCGACGCTGCGAACCTTGCCAACTATTATGCTGGCGTCAGCTACCTCAAGCAGGGAAAATTTGAGCTGGCCAGACTTTATCTCGCCGACTTCAGCGCCAACGATTTGCTGATCCAGGCCCGGGCCTATAGCCTCGTCGGTGATTCTTATATGGAAGAGCAGAAATATGACGATGCAGCCAAGTACTACAGCAAGGCCGCAAACTATAAACCCAATAAATATTTCTCCCCCGCGTATTTAATGAAGGAAGCTCTCGCCTATGAAAAGCTAAACCAACCTGAGAAAGCGAGAGAGGCGTATGACAAAATTATCAACGAATACTGGGAGTCATCGGAATATCAAAATGCACGGAAGTTTAAAGCACGACTGGAACCGAATTCTTAAAAATATTTCATAGCATTGAAGGGATAGATTTTTCTATCCCTTTTTTATTTTAGGATTCCTCAAAACCAAAAGCGTATGGCCGGACCACTAACCTCGGGGCACGTTAAATCGAAGGTAAATCTTTCAAAAAAGAACTTCGCCATTATTGTAGCTGAATGGAACGAAGCGATAACGGAGGCTCTGTACGACGGGGCTGTTTCAAGCCTGAAAGCACATGGTGTGAAAAAGGAAAATATCATTCGCAAGAATGTGCCTGGAAGTTTCGAATTATCGCTCGGGGCATTGTGGATGGCTGAGGAAAAAAAAATTGACGCTGTAATTTGTCTCGGCTGTGTGATTCAAGGCGACACACCGCATTTTGATTATATCTGCCAGGCGGTAGCCTATGGCATAACGCAGGCGGGACTCAAGACAAGGAAGCCTGTCATCTTTGGAGTGATCACTACGTTGAATCAACAACAGGCGCTGGACAGAGCGGGTGGAAAACTGGGAAATAAAGGTGAAGAAGCAGCGCTTACTGCCATCAAGATGTTGAATTTTTAACTTCAGCGGAACATTTCCGCCAGCTTTAGCTGGCGGAAAATTCTCCTGCGAGAAAGGGGCTTTAGCCCCCGAACGACCACCAAAAAAAATGCGCGTGTGGAGCGCATTTTTTAAACGACCTTGCCGTACTCACATATTTTTCACGATCTCTTCACCAAATTCAGAACACTTCAGTAAAGTGGCTCCTTCCATCAGACGGTGAAAATCGTACGTAACGCGTTTCTTCGAGATTGCAGCCTCAAGACCTTTGTAGATCAGGTCCGCAGCTTCCTGCCATCCCATGTATTCAAACATCATCACACCGGAAAGGATCACTGAACCGGGATTGACTTTATCCTGCCCTGCGTATTTCGGCGCCGTGCCGTGCGTAGCTTCGAATATGGCGTGACCTGTCATGTAGTTTATGTTTCCGCCAGGAGCAATACCAATCCCTCCAACGATCGCCGCTAGGGCATCAGAAATATAATCGCCGTTTAGGTTAAGGGTTGCGACTGTCGAGTATTCATCAGGGCGCAATAAGATTTGCTGGAGGAAGGCATCGGCAATAGCATCTTTTACAATAAGCTTATGGCCGCCCCTCTCTATTACCTGCCACGGTCCTCCGTCGAGGTCGACGGCACCAAATTCACGTTTTGCTAACGCATATCCCCAATCGCGGAAGCTGCCCTCCGTGAACTTCATGATGTTACCCTTATGAACCAGCGTCAGATTTGGTTTTTTATGGGTCAACGCATACTCCAATGCGGCGCGCACCAGGCGTTCGGTTCCCTCTCTTGAAACTGGCTTGATACCGATACTTGAACTTTCAGGAAAACGTATTTTCTTGTATCCCTTGGCAAAGCTTTCCTTAAAAAACTGCATGAATTTCTTATTCTCTTCCGTGCCCTCCTGAAATTCGATTCCGGCGTAGATGTCTTCGGTATTTTCGCGGAACAAAACCATATCGGTTTTCTGCGGCTCGCGGACAGGGGAAGGAACACCTTTGAACCAACGGACAGGCCGTACGCATGCGTACAGGTCCAGCTCCTGACGAAGGGCCACGTTCAGCGAACGGATACCACCGCCCACCGGAGTGGTCAGCGGCCCCTTTATCCCAACTAAATACTCTTTAAAAATGGTCAGCGTCTCCTCCGGAAGCCAGCTTCCGGTTTTGTTAAATGATTTTTCCCCGGCCAGGACTTCCTTCCAATTGATTTTGCGCTTGCCCCCGTAGGCTTTCTCAACGGCTTTGTCGAAGACGTGCTGAGATACGGGCCAGATGTCTATACCTGTGCCGTCGCCTTCTATATAAGGAATGGTAGGATTTTCGGGTACATTGAGTTTCCCATTATTGATGCTGATTTTCTGATCGCTCATTTTTACAAGTGTTTAATTTTGTGCTGGGCAGCGCCCCATTTTTGCGGGCGGCAAATTAAAAAAATAAGGTTAGAAAAAGAGGATATTTTTTATATCATGGGCGTTATTGAAAAAAATACTGGGTTATGAGATCGTTTGCACTGTTGCCTTTTTTGATTTTCCTGTCTCTGGGTTTTGATAGAAAACCTGAATTAATGGACGTCTGTCTCACTGACGAGGAAAAAAAACTGTACGGGCTTATCATGGATTACAGGAAAAGTAAAAACCTACCACCTATTCCATTATCTGCAAAGCTTACCCTGGTCGCGCAGACCCATGCAAGGGATCTTTCGGAACATTATGAATTTCATCCGAAAAACAAGTGCAACCCCCATAGCTGGTCCGATAAGGGAACCTGGACTTCTTGTTGCTATACAAATGATCATAAGGTCGCGAGCTGCATGTGGTCAAAGCCGAAAGAGATAGCCGATTATTCATCGAACGGGTATGAAATCGCATATTATAGTTCCCTGGGTGCCAATGCAAAAGAAGGCATCGATGGCTGGAAGATTAGTCCCGGCCACAATCCGCTGCTCATCAACAGCGGAACCTGGAGCAAAATAAAATGGAATGCTATCGGGATAGGGATCTATAAGGAGTATGGCCTGGTATGGTTTGGAGAAGCAGCGGACGAATCCGGGGCAAAACCTTGCAAATAGGCGCTTTGATTTGAAACTGAGCTTTCCCAAATCCAGACGGTCGGCCCCTAAAAGGCCCCAAATCGCCCTAAAAAGGCCATTTTACACTCTGGCGTGAAATTAGACTA
>DASUTP010000299.1:0-3405 GCA_036374515.1 Chryseolinea sp.
ACTCAAATCCTTTAACGGCATTAATGCTCAACATCGCCTTTCCCAATTCCGCATGTAACTTATCGAACACCGGTTCGCCCAACCCAACCGGTGCATTTCTTATGACACAAGTCACAATACCCCCTATTGTATCACGCTCAAGTCTTACCTGATCAATAAGCTCGATCATTTTTTCTGCAGTTGCAGGATCGGGACAGCGCACAATGTTATCTTCGGTTCTTGAAAGATCCAATCGCGTGTAATGGGGTGCCACTACATCACCCACTTTGGAAACAAAGGCATTTATTTCAACGTCGTTTTTTTTCAAAAGAAGTTTGGCAATAGCACCGGCTCCCACCCTGGCAGCCGTCTCACGGGCTGAACTCCGCCCGCCGCCGCGATAGTCGCGATTTCCATACTTTACCTCATAGGTATAATCGGCGTGCGACGGTCGAAAGGTTTCGGCGATATGTCCGTAATCCTTGCTGCGTTGATCCTGATTTTCAATAACAATAGCAATAGGCGTACCGGTAGATTTTCCATCGAACACGCCGGAAAGAATTTTAAAAGTATCATCCTCCTTTCTTTGGGTGGTGATTTTACTCTGGCCGGGTTTACGCCGGCTAAGCTCTGTTTGAATGAATTGCTCATCGATCTCCAATCCGGCAGGACAACCATCGATAATTACGCCAATAGCAGGACCGTGAGATTCACCGAAGGTCGTGATTTTGAAGAGCGTTCCGTATGAGTTCGACATTTAGACTGTAGAATTTAGAATGTGATTTTAGATTTAAATGCTATTCCCAGCCAGGCAGGCAAATCCTCCGCTCTAAAATCCAAAATTGTAATTATTTTCGGAGCACAAGATAAGTTGAAGCTGCCAACATCACCAAAATAAAGCTATTGAAAGCCCAGCCTTGCCATGTTGTGTTCTTCACGCTGCGAAGTGTATTGTCCGCTATATCGATCTTATCATAGAAATTTCCCATATCGCTTGCTTGAATGGCCTCATTCTTCTTGCTTTCACCCACAACGTTTAAGGTAAGCTGAGATTTGAGTGTGTCATATCGTTTCTGCCTTGGATTAAAAAATACCCATTGAAAATAATCCTTCATTTTGTATTTGCCGGGCTCTTTCGGGATCATAAAATAATCGAACGACTTTGTTCCGGTGACGCGATTGTTTTGCCGGGTGATATCCTGCCTTACGTTCGGCTCATAGAATTCAAACCGGTCATCGCCCTTCACATCCGGCTTTGCAATCGCTGAAATATTTCCCTCGCCAAAAATATTGAAATTATACGCCGCGCTCTTTCCCGTTTCCAGATCCTTGCTCCTGATGCGTTCATCCAATTTGTAATCCCCAACGGCCACAGAATTTTTCAATGGATGTGGGGGAAGTTCCTTGACAGTAACGCGTTTTGGCTTGGTATAAAATTTTTTAAAATCTTCTTTTCTGTTTTGGCCAAAAAAAGAAGGGTTTTTTGCCACCTTATACTTGATCATCTCAAGTCCGACGCTTGGAAAATTTACGGATTCGGCATTGAGGGGGAAAAACGTGGCCTGATAGACCTTATATTGGGTGTAGTCACGTCCATTGATTCTGACACTTTCGCCATCGATATTCTCAATATTGAAGTTTTCTTCCCAGCAATTGGTCGGTTTGATCTTCTTTAAGATTTCCGCCAGTTGACGCCCCAGCTCATAAAATTGGAGGGGTGCACGATTGTCCTGGGAGACAAAAAAGGAGAGCGTGGTGTTAAATCCCTCTCCAACGTATACCTCGTCTTTGCTCGTTGTCAATGCAAGGAAGGCATCTTCTTTTATGTCGACGAATTCAGTCTCACCCTCTCCGAAGAAGTCATCCATAGGACTTCTGTCGAAAAAGCTGTTGAAAGGGTCATTTTGCTGGCGTTGTTGTTGTTGTGCCGGGCCTACCTTTACCGTCTTACCGGCCACAGATACAGCCTTTTCATTGACTTTCATTGAAAAAGGTGGTATTACCACTGACCCCTGCTGCATCGGCATATAGGTCATTATAACGCTCTGAGACGACGAAATCTGCCCGTTTACGATATTTGTCGAGGATTGCGTGGATTGGCCGCGCTTCCGAAAACCCTTGATCTCAGGAAAATTATCGAAGCTTTTTAGCCGGTCATTTTGCACGGTGATGGTGATGGTCCACATCTGGTTTTCCGCGATCTCATCTGGTCCCAGCGTAATCCGAACGTTTTGACCGAACGCCGTTAGAAACGGGCTTGCAATGAATAAAAGACTTAAAAAAAGCTTCATCGAAAAAATTCCACGCATAAATAATCTTTTTTTTAATCTTGCGACAAATTAGGGTTAAGGGATAATAACCCTCGTTCGCAATCGTTGTAAATTTTGTTAAAACCGACTAAAAATCGCCAAGTAGCCAGTTTTTAGCATCAGATGAACGAAAATTATTAATGTTCTTTCAGATGATTGAACAATTTTATAAATTAAACAGTTGTTAGGGTACTCAATTTTTTAATCTTACTAAAAGTCAGTCCATGTTAAATTACGTGAAGACAGTGCTCACCAAAGTGAGTTTTAGTGCTCTTCTCTTTGAAAAAGAGCTGCGTAAAGCCATCAAAATGTTAGTGGCAGATGAAGTAAACGAACTCAAGCGCTGGTGTTATACCAGTTTTGGGAATGAACATGAAGCAATTTTGAACCGGTGCTTTTTGACAGTTTAAAAAACAAAAGAAAAAATTATGAGAAACGCCCTCCGCAAAATCGGAGGGCTTATTTTTTTAGCACTTTTCCGGACCACCCGGTTGCTCAACAAATGCCATATTCCTTTTTAAGCCCTCAAAACGGGTTCGCTTTACGGCAGAATTGCCAAAAACTCTCGCAAAAACCTCTTCGGTAATCTCCCGCCAGTCTTGCTTGGAAAATCCTTCCAGCGCGCTGGGAGGATTAAATCTCTCCTCGTTGTGAGGCGTCGAAAATCTGTTCCAGGGACATACATCCTGACAGATGTCGCATCCAAATATCCAGTTTTCAAATTTGCCTTGAACATCCGACGGAATGGATTCCTTTAATTCGATAGTGTAATACGAAATACACTTGCTTCCGTCAACCACGTATGGTTCCACTATGGCATCCGTTGGACAAGCATCCAGACAAGCCGTGCAACTGCCACAATAATCCTTTATTGCCTCGTCATACTCGAGCTCAATGTCTATAATGATCTCCGCTAAAAAAAAGAAGCTGCCCATCTCGCGATTCAGTAGCAAACTGTTTTTACCGATCCAGCCCAGCCCGCTGCGCTGGGCCCAAGCCCGTTCCATAACGGGTGCAGAATCGACGAATGCCCGTCCGCTTATAGCTCCGATTGCATCCTGAAGGGTGCCGAGGAGCGCCTTGAGCTTGTCTTTGATCACTGCATGATAATCTTCTC
>DASUTP010000300.1:0-4442 GCA_036374515.1 Chryseolinea sp.
ATTCCATCGTACTTAAGGTGGGAGCCCGCGGCGAAGAAGCCATCGGCTGGAAAAGGGCCATAAACAAGCCTTCCTCTATTTTTTTGATCCAGTACCACGGGCCTGATGATCTGATCCTCTTCGTCACCAAGCAGGCCGTTATCGCCGGCATGAGGGTTCAGTCCCAGGACCGCTATCCTTGGCTTCTGTATTCCAAAGTCTTTTCTGAGCGACAAGTCCATAACCTTCAGCTTGGCTTCTATCCTGTCCTTTGTCACCGACGATGCAATGTCCTTTACCGGTATATGCTCCGTTACCAGGCCTACACGCAGCTTGTCGCTTATCATAAACATCAAACTCTCGCCGGCCTCGAAAAATTGCGTCAGAAATTCTGTGTGTCCTTTGAAAGGAAATTCATCGCTGTGGATCGTATGCTTGTCGATCGGTGCCGTTACAAGCGCGTCGATGACTCCTTCCTTTAATTCCGCTGAGGCCTGCTTCAAGGCGATGAGGGCCGCTTTACCGCTTTCTTTCGAAGCCTTGCCAGGGTTGATCTCAAAAGATTCCTCGCCCCAGCTGTTAACCACATTGATGCTCTTCAGGGTAAATTGCCCTTTGTTTCTCACCTGGGTGTAGTTGAGTTCCTCAATGTTGAGCAGCTTCTTATAAAAAGAGATGACGCGCGCCGACCCATAGATGACAGGGGTAACAAGATTCAGCAGACGATTGTCAGCTAAGGCTTTTATCACTACTTCAGGGCCTACTCCATTATAGTCACCAAGGGTTATTCCGATACGAGGTTTTTGTGATTGCGTCATGGATTGAATTCAATTCTTTGCGATTTAAGAAAAATATCTATTTGTTCCTTGTAGATTGGCGGATGTGTGCGCATAGAAAAACAAATAAAGTGCGACCCAAGAAATCTTTGGGCCAGCATTTCTTGCATGATTTGAGTATAGCCAGCCGCATCGTCGGTGCGTTGAAGAGCAAATCGGCAAAGCAGCAGGTATTAGAGATCGGACCTGGCATGGGAGTGCTCACTCAGTTTTTAGCGGCCAACGACCAATATCAACTAAAATTAATTGAAATCGATAGGGACTCGGTTGCATATCTGAGAGCCCACTATCAGTTCCTCAACGAAAGGATCATCGAAGGAGATTTCTTAGAGATCGACATCACATCTATTTTTGACACAAAATTTTCTGTCATTGGAAATTTCCCCTACAATATCTCATCGCAGATATTTTTTAAGATTTTGAAACATCGTGATCTCGTGGATCAGGTTGTATGCATGCTCCAAAAAGAAGTTGCCGACAGGATCGCATCGCCGCCCGGAAGTAAAACCTACGGCATTCTCAGTGTATTATTACAGGCTTTTTACAACATTCAAAATTTGTTCAAGGTATCGCCCGGAGTATTCACACCACCTCCAAAAGTAATGTCTGCTGTAATTCGACTTGAGCGTAACGATGTGGTTAGCCTACCGTGTAACGAAACACTTTTTATTCAGGTTGTAAAACAAGCTTTCAATACTCGAAGGAAGACCTTGCGCAACGCTTTAAAAAATCTAAATTTGGCAGCCGAAATTTCAATGCTTCCCCTACTGGACAAACGGGCTGAGCAGTTATCGGTAGATGAGTTTACAAACCTCACCCTTTTAATCGAGAAAAGTCGTGGACCAGCTGGCGGTTGATTTTGAGTTAACAAAGGAGTTTCGTGATCGTTTTCAGGAAGCGCTCGACGCACGCGACGAACATTTTATCCGTAATGCTTTAGCGCATGTAAAGGCCGCCGATATTGCTTCCCTGTTGTATGAATTTAAGCCGGAAGAATCCAAATACGTAATGGATCTTCTTGACATCGAGATCCAGGCGGAGATCATCAGCGATCTCGATCCGGATAAGCGAAAGAAATTCCTGAAGGTATATCCACCGTCAGGCATCATCAACTTCCTTAATCAGCTTGCTTCGGATGACACAGCCGATATTTTGAATGAGCTGCCCATCAAGGAAAGGGAGGAAGTATTGTCAGGTCTCGAGCCGGAATTGAAACAGCAGGTAACGGAACTGCTGCGGTACGAGGAGAATGTGGCCGGAGGCTTGATGGCGAAAGAGTTGATCAAAGCAAGGTATAACTGGACAGTAGTCCAGTGTGTAGATGAAATCCGTAAGCAAGCTGAAAATGTTAACAAGTTTTATGCGGTCTACGTCGTCGACGAAGAGGACAGATTGATGGGAAGAGTTGCCTTGCAGGATCTGATTGTGTCCGATGCCAGGACGATCGTGGCCGACATTATTGAGAAAGATGTTGTCGCTGTGGAAACCTACCTGGAAGATTGGGAGGTGGCCGAGATGATGAAAAAATATGATCTTGAATCGGTGCCGGTCGTAAACGTGCAGGGTCAGCTTGTAGGACGGATCACTATCGATGACGTTGTGGACGTTATCACGGAACAGGCGGAAGAAGAACGACAGATTATGGCTGGTATCAGCGAAGATGTCGAGGAAGATGACAGCGTCTGGAGAAACACCCGTGCCCGGTTGCCGTGGCTGCTGATTGGCATCGCAGGTGGTCTGATGAATGCAAAGTTTATGGGCCTTTTCGAAACTGAACTCGCGCGTGTAACCGCGATCGCATTTTTTACGCCTTAGATTCAGGCAACTGGCGGAAATGTGGGGATTCAGTCGTCGTCATTGATTGTCCAAAGTCTTGCAAACCCCGACTTTGTGGACGAGGGATTATGGAAGCGTTTAATCAAGGTGCTCTTCGTGGCCATCCTGAACGGAATGGTGCTGGCTGTTTTGGTCTTTGGTGCCAACGTGTTATTATTTGGTGAGTATCAGTTATCGCTTCTTGTATCCCTTGCGTTGTTCAGCGTGGTGCTCTTCGCCTCATTCATTGGAACCATTACACCATTGGTGTTAAATCGATTTAATTTTAATCCCGCCCTCGCGGCAGGTCCCTTTATCACGACTATGAATGATCTATTGGGATTGACGGTTTATTTTTTCACAGTTCATTTATTGCTTTGATGCCTGCGCCAAGATGCCTCATAATTGATCCTATGCACCCGAGTCTGTTTGCTATGTTGCAGGAAATCGGGTGGGAAGCTGACTATCAACCTGAGATTACCCGTGAGATGATCAGCGATTCCCACACAAACTACCAGGGGATAATCGTTCGCAGCAAAACGCCCATCGACCGTGATTTGCTCGGTAGCAATCCTTCAGTAAAGTTTATAGGACGCGCGGGAGCGGGCCTCGATAACCTGGATCTCCCTTATCTCGCAGAGAAGAATATTCAGGTGATTCATGCGTCTGAAGGAAACCGTGATGCCGTGGGAGAGCACGCCATGGGATTGTTGCTCGCGCTGATTCGGAATATTGTCAAGGCTGATCAGGAGGTTAAAAAAAAGACGTGGGCGCGGGAGGCTAACCGGGGCGGCGAAATTATGGGAAAGACTGTTGCAATTATCGGCTACGGTAATACGGGCCGTGCATTTGCGCGGCGCTTATCAGGCTTCGGATGTAATGTTTTGGCGTATGATAAGTATAAACGCAATTTTTCGGATGCGTTTTGCAAAGAGGCGAATATGGACACCATCTTTCGGGAGGCCGAAATCCTCAGCCTCCACATTCCACTCACAGACGAAACAAGGATGTTGGTAGATCTGGATTACTTTAAGAAGTTTAAAAATCCTATTATACTTATTAATACAGCGCGTGGAGAGATAGTGTCTTTGACCGCCGTTGATAAAGCATTGATTGAGGGATATTTACGCGGCGCCGCACTAGACGTGCTCGAAAATGAGAAGCTTGATAAATTGACGGCGTCCCAAAATGAGGCATTTAATTCTTTGCGCGACAAGTCTAATGTAATATTCACCCCCCACATTGCCGGATGGACGTTTGAATCGCATGTGAAAATAAATGTAGCTTTGGTTCAAAAAATTAGCGCCCTGCAATTGGCTTAAATGATTTTCAGTTTTTAAAGACAATCCACGCAATTTGATGGGAATTTTACAAAAACGATTTAAGAAGGCGAATGAGTTTTTCAATTTAATTATTGAAAAGCCGTTGCTTACTTCCACGATTGTGTTAGTGTTGGTTTCGATCCTGGTTATCAGCTTAAGCATCCATTACTACCTGGAAGATTTTGATTCTTTCATGGGGCAGGTATTGGCTGAGGCCCATGGTATGATTTTCGACATTGCTGTTATCGGTATCCTGCTGGTCTGGCTTAACCGTAATGGTGAAATCCGTCAGCGTATCCGTACCTATAAAGATGAGATCGATGACTTCCGTTTGTGGGAATCGGAAGAAGCTGCCTTTCGTACGGTGGGTAACATAAAGCGTTTAAACCGTCATAAGATTCATGACATTAACCTGGTAAACTGTCACCTGCCACGTACCAATTTGAACTACGTGAATTTGTCATCTTCCAATTTGAATTCAGCCAACATA
>DASUTP010000301.1:0-6160 GCA_036374515.1 Chryseolinea sp.
TCAGCGCAGTTTCTGAAAGACAAAGGTGTTGCGTTGGGGATGGTTAGAAATAAAACCTATAGCAGTTTTATTCAGTCAAACCTCTTTCAGTATAAACCCGGAGACATCATGGTGCTTTATACCGATGGCATAACGGAAGCCAAGGACGGGAAAGGGGAGGAATTCGGCTATGACCGGTTGGCAAGTGTGGTGAACGAGGCGAACGGTATGAGCCCCTCCGAGATTCAAAATCACTTGATTAACAAGCTTTATGAATTTTCGGGAACCTCCAACATTGATGATGACTATACCACGATGATTGTAAAGTTCAAGTAATAAAAAAGTTCCTTTTTTACATGAGAAGTGCAAAATTATTTGTCTCAACATTAAAATTTAAACCACGTTAAAAAGCCTATGATCCACATCAAACGACTACAGGAAGATGGCGCAGATGTTATTGCCTTAATCGGTGAAATTGATGCCAGCTCTTCAATTGAGCTTGACCTGTCCATTGCCAAAAGTGTGGGCGAAGGATACAAGAAAATCCTGGTAGACTGCAGCGCTCTTGAATACATTTCATCGGCAGGACTGGGAGTCTTTATGTCCTACATCGAAGAATTTAAGGACCGGAATATTAAAATGGTGCTATTTGGCATGAGCGACAAAGTAGCAAACACGTTTAGTATTCTAGGGCTAAATGAGTTGCTTCAAATAGGAAAAGATAAGAGTCAAGCAAAGCAATTGGTCAATGAAGTATAAGTATAAATACAAGGTTGGGTGTAGCATCGAGAACCTGAAGGGTGTCCGGGATTTTATTCGTGGCTCATTAAAAAACCACGACATTCCCGATCTTCAGATCAGCGAGATCGTTTTAGCGTTGGATGAAATGTGTTCCAATCTTATGATCCACGCCCATCATTGTAATAATGAAGACTTGTTTGAACTTATTATCAGTGTAGAAAACAATCATCCCTTGGTTTTTGAAATTATAGACGACGGAACCGTATTTGATATAAATGAATTCAGTACTCCTGCCATAGACAATATCATTCACGAAAAACGCAAGGGCGGCCTGGGAATACGGTTGGTCAAATCCATCATGGATAAGGTCGAATATCAACGAACAAGTGAGCATAACATTTGCCGCCTGGTAAAGACAATTCGCAAATAGATAGCCTAACCTTATCCCGAATTATGATAGAGCGTGCAGCCATAACGTTACTTTTTGTCCTGCTGTTTTTCTTCTCTTTTTCACAAGCTCAGGTTGATAAAAAGAGCCCGATAACCCTTTTTACCGTGAACAAAAAGCCGGTAACTGTGGAGGAATTTATTTATCTGTATAAAAAAAATCATCAGGATCCGCAAAAGGATTTTACCCAGGAAAAGATCAACGAATACCTGGACCTTTTTATCAAATTCAAATTGAAGGTGGAGGAAGCTAGAAGCCGAGGGTTCGATACGACAAAGGTATTTGTAAAAGAATTCAACGGCTATAAAGACGAACTTCGGAAGCCATATTTGCCCGACACAAAGATTATTGACAGCCTGGTAAAGCTAACCTACGCGAGGCTGCGCGAGGAGATCAATGCATCGCATATCCTTGTGGCGGTGAAACAGGATGCGTTGCCTGACGATACCCTGAAGGCCTACACAAAGATTACAGAATTAAGAGACCGGATTTTGAAAGGAGCGGATTTTGGACAGGTTGCCGCTGAATCCTCCGACGACCCGTCGGGGAAAACGAACAAGGGAAGTCTCGGTTTCTTTACGGCAATGCAAATGGTCTATCCCTTTGAGTCTGCCGCCTATGCCACAAAGGTGGGTGATGTTAGCCTCCCCGTTAGATCCAGGTTTGGATATCATATCATCAAAGTTTTCGGACGCAGGCCGGCCCGCGGGGAGGTGGAAGTTTCTCACATTATGATCCGGACGGGAAACGCCAAGGAAAATGTCAAGGTGAAGGATGCCATTTTCGAGGTGTATGATCAACTGCAGGCGGGTGTGAAATGGGAGGAACTGTGCAAACAGTATTCCGAAGATGTCAGCACAAAGGAGAACGCCGGCAGATTGAGGCCGTTCGGTACAGGCGCTATGTCGGCGGTGCCGGAATTCGAAAGGATAGCATTCAACCTGGAGAAGCCGGGGGAGATCTCTGATCCCTTCCAGACTCAGTATGGTTGGCACATTATGCGGTTAGAGCGTAAGATCCCCCTTCCGCCGCTGGACGAGATGAGTACAACCCTGAAGAACCGTGTTGCAAGGGACGAACGAACCGAATTATCCAAACAGGCCTGGCAGTCGAAGCTTAGACGCGAATACAACTTCGAGGAGAACCCCCAAACAAAAGCAAAGGTATTGGCCGTTGCCGACAGCAGTTTGGTAAAAGGGAAATGGAAGGCTGGAAAAACCGAGGACAAAGCAATCCTCTTCAAAGTCAACAATAAGGCATATCTGGTGAAAGACTTTTTCCAGTATGTGGCGGCGAACCAGCGATCGTCGACAATGGCACCGGAGAAATACATTGACCTGTTGTACCAGCAGTATGTAGACGCCACTATCATGACGGCCGTTGAAGAAAAGATCGCCCGGGAACATCCCGAATATCGATATCTGCTCAAGGAATATTACGAGGGCATTTTGCTGTTCGACATAATGGAAAAAGAGGTTTGGGGGAAGGCGTCGGAAGATTCTGTGGGCCAGCATGCCTATTTCAACACCCATCGGGCCGATTATACGGCCGGCGAGCGTGCCCAGGTGGTTTTTTATTCTTCCGGAAACGAGAAAGTGCTTGAAGACCTCAAAAAATTGATCGGCGACGGTTTGGAAAGCAAAGCGGAGGGCTTTATCGCGCAGCAGAAAATTAAGGTGGAGTCGGGGTATTTCAAGAAGGAAGAACGCGCAGTACTGCAAAAGGTGCCCTGGGCGAAAGGGGTTTATTCCTCAGAAAACAATGGAATGTATTACCTTGCGTGGCTAAAAGATATACTTCCACCCGGTACTATGTCGTTTGAGGAGGCGAGACCCTCGATAATCTCAGACTATCAAACGTTTTTGGAGAAAAACTGGGTGGATAAGCTGAAGGGGAAATATCTGGTAAAAATTAATGAGAAAGGCAAGCAATACATGCTGCAGCAAATACAAAGTCAGGGGTAGAGCCTTTACAAAAGGTTTAAGCTTGCTTTTTTTCTTTACTACATTTCTTCCGGCTTGCGACCTGATCAAGATAAAGGGCGAAAACGGCGACGGCGACGCCCAACGCCAGCCGGCTGCCCGGGCCAATAATTCATACCTATATAAGGATGAGCTGATCGGAATAGTGGCTTCCGGAACTCCGCCGGAAGATAGCGCCAAGCTGGTGGAGGCGTATATCACCAGTTGGATCCGCAAACAATTGCTAATTCAGGAGGCTTCCAGGAAGATCGACATCAATGAGGCTGAGGTCGAACGCAAGGTCCTGGATTACAGGTTCAGCATTATCGCCTACGAGTATCAGAACTATTACGTCAATAAAAACCTGGACACGGTTGTGGCGAATGCAGAAATTGAAAAATATTACAAGGACAACGTTGATAATTTCATCTTGAAGCAAAACATTGTTCAGGCGACGTTTATAAAAGTCCCCCAAAATGCGCCACGGACGAATAAGATAAAAGAGTTAATTTATTCAAGCCGTGAAAAGGAGGAGAGCGAGTTAAGGTCTTATTGCCTTAGTTTCTCGGCCGCTTATCACATTTCCGATTCCACATGGATGGTTTTTGATGAACTTGTTAAGAACTCGCCATTAGCTGAAATTCCAAATAAAATACAGTTTCTTAAAACTAATCCCTATTATGAAACCTCTGATAATAACTTTCTCTATTTCCTTAAGGTTGATAACTACAGAATTTCAGATAACGTGTCGCCGTTAGAATTCGTTAGGGATGATATTAGAAACATTATTTTAAACAAACGGAAGGTAGATTTAGCAAAAAAATTAGAAGACGAAGTTTACAAAGAAGCACAGAATGACGACGATTTTGAGATTTATAATTAATATGAAAAGTAGCGCGAGCCTCAGATATTACTTTTTGATTTTATTCAGTGTGGTCATGATCCAATCAAAGGCTCAGGACACCGAAGGGTTTGTGGTGGATAAGATCATTGCCAAGGTCGACAATTATATTCTTATTAAGTCAGAACTGGAACGGGCCTATCAGGATTATCTCACCAATGGAGGTTCACCTTCGCAGCAGGCAAAATGTCAATACCTGGCCATGCTTGTCAGAAGTAAACTTATGCTGGCGAAAGCAGAAATCGACTCCGTGATGGTGCTTGATGCCGAAGTGGATTTAAATACCCAGAATCGTATGGACATGATCTTGTCGCAGTCCGGGCGGACGGCCGACGAACTGGAGGCATTGTATGGCAAAACGCTGGAGCAGGTACGCATGGAGTTACGCGAACAGATCCGCGAGCAGATGATCGTCAGCAAGATGGAAGAGGAAATGACAAAAGGTATCGTCGTCACTCCCTCAGAGGTGAAGAGGTTTTTCAGCAAGATCCCAAAAGATAGTCTTCCGTACTTTTCAGCTTCCGTGCAGGTAGCCCAGATCGTCAAGATCGCTGAGGTGAGCGAAGAACAAAAGAACGAGACCATTGCGGAGTTGATAGAAGTGCGCAACAAGCTTCTGGCGGGTGAGGATTTCGCTACGGTAGCAAAAAAATATTCAGATGACCCTTCCGTACTATCAAATGGAGGAGAGATGGGATGGTCGGCAAGAGGTCGAATGGTTCCCGAATACGAAGCAATGGCCTTTAAGCTAAAACCCAAAGAAATTTCCATGCCTTTCGAATCAGCCTTCGGAATACATATCATGCAATTGATCGAGCGAAGGGGTAATGAATATAATTCCAGGCATATTTTGATCTCTCCGAAGCCTTCTCCTCAGGATATCGCTAAGGCTACGCGCAGCTTGGACAGCCTTAGAAAGTTGATTGTTGCGGATAGCATGACGTTTCAGAAAGCCGCTAAAGAATTTTCGGATGATGTTCAAACCAAAGGCAACGGCGGATTCTTCAGTGACCGCGACGGCGGATTAAACCTTACGGTGGATGAGCTGGACCCTATAGTTTTCTTTAAACTAGACTCCATGGATGTAGGAGCAATTTCCGAACCCATAACTTATCGCACGGACGAAGGCAAGGATGCTGTGAGAATTTTATACTACAAAGCAAGAATCCCTCCCCATCAGGCTTCGCTTGAGGATGACTGGACTAAAATTCAAACGGCAACCCTGAACGAGAAAAAAGACAAAGTATTGCAGAAATGGTTTCAAAAAGCCAGGGGCGATGTATTTATAAACATAGATCCAGAATACGATAACTGTGGAATTCTAGACGAGCGACAATGACAAAATTTGCATCTGATGTTGATGCAGCCAACGCGCTGGCTGCTGGCTACAAAAAACTTAAAACTGAAATTTCCCACATTGTCATCGGGCAAGAGGAAGTGGTGAAGCAAGTGCTCACAGGCATATTTTGCCATGGACATTCGCTGCTCGTTGGGGTGCCAGGCTTGGCGAAAACACTTTTGGTACAAACCATTGCCACCTCCCTCGACCTTCAGTTCAAACGTATTCAGTTTACCCCCGACCTGATGCCATCCGATATCATTGGCGCGGAAACGATGGACAAGGAACGGAACTTTAAATTTGTAAAGGGGCCAATCTTCGCGAATATTATCCTTGCCGATGAAATTAACCGCACTCCCCCGAAGACTCAGGCGGCGTTGCTGGAGTCGATGCAAGAGTATGCTGTTACCATCGCGGGACAACGTTACGAACTGCCGCGTCCTTTTTTTGTTTTGGCTACGCAAAATCCAATTGAGCAGGAAGGCACTTACCCGTTGCCGGAAGCACAGCTCGACCGTTTTATGTTCAATATTCAACTCACTTACCCTTCCTTCAAAGACGAAGTGGAAGTCGTTAAGAATACAACGTCTGATGAAGTACGATCGGTAAGCAAAGTACTGACCGGCGAAGAAATTTCATTTTACCAGCACCTGGTCAGGAGAGTTCCGGTGGCTGACAATGTTATCGAGTATGCCGTGTCGCTTGCTAACAAAACCAGGCCAGGCGTATCTGGCGGCGCTGGCATCGCCAACGAATATCTGGAATGGGGCGCCGGACCACGGGCCTCTCAG
>DASUTP010000302.1:0-5324 GCA_036374515.1 Chryseolinea sp.
CCTGTCCCCCGTAAAACATCCTTATATCGTTGCTTCGCACGAAGCTGCGGATGCAGGTCGAATCTACATCCGCCAGCCGCTTCGTACCCTTGTAAGCTTGTGAAAAAGCAGTCGGGCAAGCGGCCATTATCAAGACGGTAAGCAATAAATCTGCAATGCTGCAGAACGCCAAGAATGCTATACCCGAATGGTGTCTCGCACGTACGCCGTGTGCTACAGATATGCACATGTTGTCAATTTAAGTTTTTTTGAACTTTTCATGGCTCCATTCGGAGAAAGGAATAATGAATTTTTTGGAGATTAGAATGCGAAAAATGAAATCAGTCGTGCGGCACCCTGGCACCATTTCTAGTCGTTGCAAGCTTTCATATGATTGTCGCCAGCTGCCGCGATGAAATCTACAATCAGTGTTGGCTGTCATGCTATGAAGCAACTTTGCCTGAAACATTAGATTCTATTTGATGGCAAATGCAACGTACTTATCTCCCGACTGACTCTTTAATTTTCCGCCGCCACAGGCGATGACAATAAATTGCCTGCCGTCTACCGCATACGTGGAAGGCGAAGCATACCCCGGCGCGGGCAGGTCTGTTTCCCACAATAATTGTCCGTTCCTTTTATCGAACGCCCTGAATTTTTTATCTGGCGTCGCGGCAATGAATACCAGTCCACTTTCAGTTACCAGCGGACCTCCATAATTATCCGTTCCGGTGGCAGGGACGCCCCTTTTTTTCAAAGCGGGAAATTCTCCCAACGGCACTTGCCAGAGCCGATTTCCTGAGTTAAGGTTAATCGCTGTGAGTGTCCCCCAGGGTGGCCTGTTGATGGGAAATCCCAGGCTATCGTACCACCGGTTATAGCCGGTATGCACGTAGGGCGCCAATCGTGCGGATGCAGATACCGCAAGCGTTGTATCCTTCCTTCCCAGCAGGAATGACACGATAACATTTCGTTCCTGTTCCGGAATATGGGTAAACGCGGGCATCATTCCACGCCCTTTCATTAGCAACTGATGGACCTGGTCACTGGCCAACCGCTTTGACACCTCAATGAGTGCGGGATATGTACCAGCATGGTCGCCTTGTAACTCAGCGCCATGACACGACGCACAATGCATCCGGTACAATTTTTTTCCGCTTGTTATCGCGCTACTGCCTGGCGCATCGATGAGACTTGTGAATACGGGGATCTCTTTCGCTGGCACATACATGATACTTCCCCGGTCTACCGCGGCGCCACCCCACTGCGCTCCGCCATCCGTCCCCGGAAAAACGATTGTTGTTTCACGTGTAATGGGCAGGTATGGTCTTCCCGTTCGTGCACCCTTCACCAGCGCCAGGATTTTATCGCGTTGAGCCACATCCGGCCGTAGATCATCCAGAGTAAAAGTCTGTCTTGTAAAAGGCTCCGGAATAACCGGTATGGGCTGCGTTGCAAAAGGTTGCTCCCCTGGCATGGCCATCATTTCACTCGGCTTTTCCTCAATGGGAAACAGCGGTTCGCCAGTAAGCCTGTTAAAGACAAAAACGTGTCCCTGCTTGGTAATCTGCGCAACAGCGGGTATTGTTTGGTTGTCTTTTTCAATATCCAACAGGTTAGGAGGAGCAGGCAGGTCACGATCCCAGATGTCATGGTGAACGATCTGGTAATGCCATACTCTTTTACCTGTGTTCGCGTCCAAGGCAATGAGACTGTTGGCAAACAGATTACTTCCTGGTCTGTCGCCTCCATAAAAATCGAATGAGGCCGAACCGGTCGGGGCATAAACAATTTCATTTTCGCGGTCGATTGCCATCCCCATCCATGAATTGGCACCGCCATTATTTCTTCGTGCGTGCTGTGGCCAGGTATCACTTCCAAATTCCGCGCTATCTGGAATGGTGTGAAATGTCCAGATCAATTTCCCGCTCATCGCATCGAAAGCACGTATGTCACCCATGCGTGCGGTAGGTCCTTCCGCGACACGTTGCCCCGTGATAAGAAGATTTTTAAATATCACTCCTGGCGTATTATACACAACGTAGTCATCGGCGCCGGGTCGCTCCAGCCCATCTTTAAGATTTATTTTTCCATTTATGCCAAAGGAAGCAATCGGTTTCCCCGTTGCAGCATCCAGCGCATAGAGGAGGTGTCCATACCCAAAAAAAACACGTTTGTCAACGCCATTGCTATAGTAAGTAAGTCCCCGGCTGGTCATGGAAAACGTTTCATCTTTGAGGTCCGTTTTCCATCGCTCACTGCCAGAAGCGGCATCTACCGCAAATGCCTGTGAGCCCGCAGTGACCCCGAAAAGTATTCCGTCGACAATAATCGGATTACACTGTATCTGCGTTTTGTTCCCAATACTATCAGCCCCACCTGACGCGTACTCCCAAACCTTTTCCAACCGGTTAAGATTTTCCCTTGTGATCTGTGTTAAGGCCGAGAAATGATTCCGATCAGGCCCGCCGTTATATTCGGGCCAATCTGTAACGTCAGCAGTTCCTTTTTCCTCACAGCCAGAAGAAAGCATCAGTGGCGCTACGACGAACCAGTAAAGGTATTTGGAGAAATTCAAGGATGGGTTTTTCACTGCAGGTTAAGGTCAACTGGCCGGACGTTAAATTTAACTTCCTTTTCCGGATTATTATATAAATTAAAACGCGGTAGATGCTTTCATTTTATATCAGTTCACTAATAGGGAAAGCGCAATAAACAATTGACCCGCTCCAGAAAGTGTTATGAGAGTTCTTTTGTTGGGTGCTTCGGGACGTACCGGCAGGTATGTTGTAGAGAAAATTATCCAAGCGGGATATGAATTGAATTGCCTTGTTCGCGACCATGGCAAGATAAAATCCTTGTCTGATAAAATGACAATCTTTGAAGGCGCGGCGGAGAAGATTTCGGACCTGGAAAAAGCCATTTCAAATTGTGACGCAATCATTAATGTTTTGAATGTTTCCAGGAATTCAGATTTCCCTTGGGCTAAGCTCAGAACTCCACCCACATTTTTGTCGGATGTATCCCGAAACGTGGTCATGCTGGCGGAAAAAAATAATGTCAGGCGAATCGTTGTGTGTTCAGCGTGGGGAGTGGCCGAAACCAAGAATGATTTGCCTGGGTGGTTTCGCTGGCTGATAGATAACAGCAACATCGGATACGCTTACCGCGATCATGAACGCCAGGAAAAGATTGTGAGGGAATCAAAACTAGCATGGACGATTGTCCGACCAGCGGGACTGACAAATTTCAAAGGCGATCAACAAATCATAGAGAGTTATAACAATATACCAAAGCCAAGAATGACCATCAACAGGGTCAACCTTGCTAGATATCTGGTCGACGCGCTAACAGATGCAAGACTTGTCCATAAAATGCCGGTAGTTTCGGGAAGGTAACGAACAATATGTTGACGAAATTGGTAAGCAAGCTCTTTGTAGCTGTATTGTACAATGTATCTTAATCCAGGGAACTGAATTTTGTGTGGTGAAGAAAACTCAAACAAAATGAAAAACAGCGAAGGAAGTAGCAAATCTATTATCTTGAAAAGCGGCCAGGGGCGAACCTACCAATGCGGCACAATGACAGCGGTTTTCAAAGCGGATGAAGCTGAAACCAAGGAAAAGTACAGTGTATCCGAATGGTGGCTCGAACCCAATTCCACGGGGCCAGGTGCGCATTTGCACGAAGAAAATGATGAAGTATTTTATGTCATCGCCGGGCGGCCTTCTGTTTTAGTCGGCGACACCTGGGTCGATGGGCAAGTGGGCGACTTTTTAAGGATACCTGCAAAGACTATGCACGACTTTGCAAACAATACCAATGAAAAATGTGGATTGCTAAATTTCTTCATCCCGGGAGGGTTTGAAAAAAATATGCCCGCCATCGTTAAATGGTTTGAAGAAAATCCTGCTTAGACTCACATGCTATTTACTGTCCGACGGCAGCGCGAAAGTCTTCGAAGGTGAATGCGCCTTTTTGAGAATTGTCATCATTTCCGCAGCGACCTTTGGATTTTCATCGGCCACATTAGTAGCTTCCGATGGATCATTCTCAAGATTGAATAGTTCCAAGGGCAATGGATTTTGTGTTTTGATGCCGCGGACCACCGCCTTCCATTTTCCCTGGCGGACAGCCTGCGCGCCATCCCTCTCATGAAACTCAAAGTAGACGTAATCGTGTTGCAGCTGTCTGCCGTTGCCCAACAGGGTAGGAAGATATGAGATCCCGTCTGACTTATAGGTTTCTTTCACACCGGATAACGTACAGGCTGTGGGCAGGAAGTCCCAGAATGTTGAAACGTGATCGCTGATGCGACCAGCCTGTATGCGGCCCGGCCACCAGGCAATAAAAGGAACGCGGATACCTCCTTCGTAAAGGTCCCGCTTAAAGCCGCGTAATTCCCCTGAACTCTTAAACCGCATTTGGTCGACCCTCGGCCCATTGTCGCTGGTAAAAATTACAAGAGTGTTGCTGTCGAGCCGAAGTCTTTTCAAATGGCTCAGAACTTCTCCAACGTATTCATCCAGGTACGAGATGGAAGCTGCATAATCCTTTTCATCCTTGGACCAGGGCTGAGAAGCATACTCCCGTTGCGATGGCACTTCGTATTGGAAATCCTTTGGTGCTTCATCATTGCAATGAGGAATAATGAATGGAAGGTAAAGAAAAAACCTTCTCTGACGATTTTCTGTTATAAAGTTCAATGCCTCCTGCTTAAACAGCTCATCGGCAAAATCTTTTCTTTCCGTTGTTACACTGCCAAGTCCTTTGTGCCCTGCCGTTGAATCGAGGTATTCAACTGTATTTCGCAAAAATTCTTTCTTGCCGTTTCGTAGGAGGAATTCGGGAAAATGATTGTGTGCCAATATCTGGTCGGTATATCCATAAAAGAAGTCAAAGCCTTGTTTATTCGGATCGCCGGTTGTACCCGTGTCTCCCAAGCCCCACTTACCAATTATTCCGGTGGTGTAACCAGCAGTCTTTAGCAGTTCGGCAACGGTTACAGCTCCGTCGGAAATCGGCAATTGCCCATTCCTGATTTTGTATTGAAGATTTCCCCGCACTTCAGCATGACCGGTATGAAGTCCTGTCATCAAAGAACAACGCGATGGAGCGCATACACTGGTCCCAGCGTAATGATTGGTCAATATGATGCCTTCCTTTGCCATGCGGGAAAGGCTAGGCGTTTTGATCAGTGTTTGACCGAAGGGTTCGATGTCGCCATAACCCAAATCGTCGGCCATAATGAAAATTATATTGGGGCGCTGCTGTGCAGCTGCAGTTTCGTTGAAAAACGTGAGGACGGCAAGCAAGAAATAGTGGCGATACTTCTTCATAATCAT
>DASUTP010000303.1:0-26697 GCA_036374515.1 Chryseolinea sp.
AGATAGCACGAAACAGGAAAAAACGGCAGGGCGGATAAAGTTTTGTGCGTGACAGAATTTCAAAGCACGGTTGCTGCGTAGAAATTACGATGCACGTTAGCCGCTTGTCTGCTGCAAAAATCCTCCGACCAGCGGAGTTCACAGATAAAAAAATCCCAGGTTACGTAGCCCTGTCTGTTTAATAAAGGGACATTATTTTATCTTTGCAGTCTTTTAGAAATTAATATGGCCGAAGAAAAGAGTTTGAACTTCCTGGAAGAGATCATAGAGTCCGACTTAAAGAATGGGAAATATAAGACCATTGCCACGCGATTTCCGCCGGAACCCAATGGCTACCTGCATTTGGGCCACGCCAAGAGCATTTGCCTGAACTTTGGACTGGCTTTGAAGTATGGCGGCAAAACCAATCTGCGTTTTGATGACACTAACCCCGTAACGGAAGAAACCGAGTATGTAGAAAGCATTAAAGGTGACGTTAAGTGGTTGGGATTTGATTGGTCTGAAGAACTATATGCTTCAGATTACTTCGATCAACTGTACACCTATGCTCACACGTTGATCGATAAGGGACTGGCCTACGTAGACGACAGCACAAGCGAAGAGATGGCGGCGCAGAAAGGAACACCTACTCAGCCGGGAACAGACAGTCCTTATCGTGGGCGATCGGTTGAAGAAAACAAGAGACTGTTCACAGAGATGAAGGAGGGTAAGTACCCGGATGGCTCAAAAGTCCTTCGGGCAAAAATAGACATGTCGCACACCAATATGCTTATGCGAGATCCGGTGATCTACCGCGTCAAACACGCTCATCATCACCGGACAGGTGACAAGTGGTGCATTTATCCCATGTACGATTTTGCCCACGGCCAAAGTGATTCTATCGAGCAGATTACGCACAGCATTTGCACACTGGAGTTTGTTCCACATCGCGAATTGTATGACTGGTTTATAGACAAACTCGACATATACCCTTCTCGTCAGTATGAGTTCGCCAGACTCAACATGACCTATACCATGATGAGTAAGCGCAAACTTTTGCAATTGGTGAATGAGAACCACATAAAGGGGTGGGACGATCCTCGCATGCCAACGTTAAGTGGTGCACGCAGGAGGGGCTACACGCCCGAGGCGATTCGCGAATTTTGCGATCGAATCGGGGTGGCTAAACGCGACAACCTGATTGATATCGGTTTGCTTGAGTTCTGTTTGCGAGAACACCTTAACAAGATCGCCGAGCGACGAATGGTGGTGTTCGATCCATTGAAAGTGATAATCACTAATTATCCCGAAGGGAAATCCGAATTACTGAGGAGCGAGAATCTACCGGAAGGAGATTCAAGCCGCGAGCTTCCTTTTGGGCGGGAACTCTGGATTGAGCGCGACGACTTTATGGAGGTGCCGGCGAAAAAATATTTCCGCCTTGCGCCAGGCCAGATGGTGCGTCTAAAGAGCGCGTTCATTGTCAAGTGCGAAGAGTTCATCAAAGATGCGAATGGAACGGTAACAGAGCTGCATTGTACTTACGTGCCCGAAAGCCGTAGCGGTTCCGATACATCAGGAATTAATGTGAAGGGTGTCATTCATTGGGTGAGTGCGCAGCACGCAGTACCAGCAGAAATTCGCTTGTATGATCGCCTTTTTGTAACAGAGGACATGAATGCCATCGAAGATGATTTTACAAATCACCTTAATCCTAATTCACTGCAGATTTTGAAAAGGGTTTATGCTGAACCCGAACTTGCCAAATCAAAATTAGGTGAGCATTTCCAGTTTTTGCGCATGGGATATTTCTGCCTCGATCCTGATGCTACTTCGAGTAAATTGATCTTTAACCGCACCGTGACGTTAAGAGATACGTGGGCGAAAGGGGCGGGGAAGTAGTCGCTGTTTACCGATCCTTTACAATTAACGTGGTCATTCCAAACCGCAAAATGTAAAACTTGATGTAAAATGTAAGAGCTCTTTGGCGCAGGGCTACACTTTTGCGTAAGGTAACAGAATCGTGGGCGAGGTTTTACAGGAAGATCCAGGATTTTAGACGATGTAGACAAAGCATCAGTAAAAATTAGTAAATTGGATATCCCTTCACATCGGCATGTACCGTCATGTAGCCTTTACGGTCCTTACATATTTGATCCATTTCTGTGGGCAGAGTCAACACTTGTGGCGTATCAGTAAACTCGGTGTGGCCGACGGTCTTTCCCAGGGGTACGTTTATGCCATACACCAGGACAAAAATGGATTTATATGGATCGGTACCCACGGCGGTCTTAACCGATATGATGGCTATCGGTTCAAAACATTTCAGCATAGTCCATACAATGCCGCAACCCTTAGCGACAATGCGGCTTTTTTTCTTAAAGAAGATACTGTGACGGGCAAATTTTGGGTAGGGGGAAGCTCCTCGCTCAATGAATTTGATCCCGAAACTTTTACTAACGCACGGTACCGGTATGACAGGAAACAGTTGGAGTTCGCGGATGGAGTATTCATCAGTAATGATGAAATATTACTCGCCTGTGAACACGCAGTGCTTCTATTCAACAAAAAGAATAAACAATTTACAGAGATTCCAGTATATGATGAAGATAATAATTTAATTGAAATAAGCCGTGTTGAAAACCTAGCCTCAGACAGACGGGGAAATTTCATGATCATGAGTAGAAGCGGAATTTTCTTCTACGATTCCCAGTTCAAAAGATGTAGAAGGAAGATTTCCACCAGTCCCGACTTTTCGTCGTTCAACAATCATGAGGTATTTAATGTTCTTCACGATCGAAACGACTACTACTGGATTGCTACAAATAGGAACGGTTTGATTCGGTTTGATCCGCGAACAAAAACACATCTGATAATTTCCTTACCCTCATCGATACAATATGAAACTATTCGCTTCGATGTAGTACTAGAAGATAGTCGTGGAAATATTTGGGCAGGAAGCACGAAAGGTTTGTTCAAGATCCATCCTAGTTCATTGAAAGTTGAACATTTTTCGGCTAACACACCGGGCAGAGATGCATTAAGTCATAATGAAATAAATTCCATTTATGAAGATCGAAATCATTTCATGTGGATCGGTACAGTTGGAGATGGCGTTAATAAGATGATTCCAAAGAATGGGGGATTCAGAGACTTCCCTGTGATTAAAGATAACAAAACAAACACGGGTTCCTATATCATGGCCCTTGAGCAATTGGACAATGAAATCTGGTTTACAAATATTTGGGATCAGGTTGGAAGAATAGACCTCAAAACCGGTGAGTCAAAGCTTGCGACAGGTAACCTGTTTCATGGCGGATACAGGTGGTACAGTGAAGGAGCAATAATCAAAAATAAAGAAGGCGAACTATCATTACTTAACGGCGAGTATCATTATAGGATCATTCGAAATAAGACTGGAGACATTTCTATTCAATCACAATCCTCGCCGGGTCTTTGTTACCTTTACGCTGCCCGCAGCGGCAGGATATTGAAATTTATAAAGGCCTCGGTTGAAAGTACATTCGCGCGTAACGATACGATCTTTGGAAATCAGTTCTTCTATGATGCAAAGGAGGATAATTTCGGAAACATCTGGATCGGTTCAAGCAAAGGATTAATAAAGTACAATCAGGATCACAATACTTTTATTCATTTCCGGCATGACGATAAAAACAAGAATAGCATATCGTCTGATTTTATCTACCGCCTTCAGATCGACAACGAAGAAAAAACGATCTGGATGGCTGCGTATACGGGAGGGTTGTGCAACTACAATTTCCAGTCCGGAGTTTTCCAACATTACAATAAAGACGACGGGCTGTCAGATAATACAGTTTATTCGATCGAGAAGGATAACGATGGCAATCTATGGTTAAGCAGCAATGCGGGTATCTCTCAATATAATATCAAGACAGGGACGTTTCAAAATTATGGTGTCGCTGACGGGCTTTTGAATTACGAATTTAACCGTAGATCAAGCTTTAAGAACAGTGATGGGTGGCTCTTCTTCGGAGGAGTGTCAGGTGTTGATTATTTTCATCCGGACAGTATTATAAATACTAATATTAATTCGAATTTGACGTTCACTAACTTTAGAGTAGTCAACACCGATTATATCCCAGGTTCAAAGTTCGATGTCCCAACTATCGAATTGCAACCGGATAACAGGCATATCACTGTTGAGTTTGCATCGCTTGATTACATTGACCAGCACAAGACACAATATGCTTATCGCTTCGATGATAATGAATGGATCGGTCTAGGTCCTCAGAACGTTTTATCATTTTCAAATCTTCCAATTGGGACACATCAAATTTTTGTAAGGTCTACAAATGCTGAGGGTACATGGCTTAACAATGAAATCTCCTGTCGCATTGTAGTTCACCCATGGTGGTGGCAAACGGGGTGGTTCAGGAATACGATAGCTTTACTTACCATTGTCATCATCGGCGGAGGAATTCGTATTTACTACCATCGGAAGCTTGAAAGACAAAAGACTATTCTTGAAAGACAACAGGCTGTTGAACGCGAACGAACGCGTATTGCCACTGACATGCATGATGATCTTGGAGCAGACTTATCTAGAATAAAATTTTTGAGCGAGACAATTGCGATAAAAAGGCAAATGCAGCAACCGATTACAGACGAAGTAACTGGTATCCGGGAGTACTCCCGTGAAATGATTGATAAGATGGGAGAAATTGTTTGGGCGCTGAATGAGAAAAATGATTCGCTCAGTGATCTAATTGCGTACACCCGAGCTTACGCAGCAGACTATCTTGTCCAAAATGGAGTACAAGCAAACGTTCAGACGCCTGAAACAATTCCAAATCTCTTTGTGAATGGAGAATTCCGAAGGAATGTGTATCTCACGGTAAAAGAAGCGCTTCATAATGTTGTCAAGCATTCCCAGGCAAGCAAAGTAGATATCTGTGTAAAAACGGAGGAACAACTTTGTATAACCATCGGCGACAATGGTAAAGGTTTTGATAAGAATCAGACACGCCCGTTTAGCAATGGTATCGCGAGCATGCAAAAGAGAATGCAGGCCCTTGGCGGGACGCTTGAAATCAGAAACACCAACGGTAGCACTGTAATTCTGACAATACCCCTGCTATAACATTTGTTCTATAGATAAATTAGTAGGCAGGCATTACTTTCACCTAAAACAATGAGCATTTCACTGGTTATCATTGAAGATCTTGCCGAAGTCCGTGAGGGACTGGTCCAATTCATTTCGCTAAACTCCGAATTTATCATCAAGGGTTCATTCGAAGCGGCTGAAGATGCACTGCAAGATCTGCCCCGGCTGAAGCCTGATATAGTAATTATGGATATAAATCTCCCTGGTATCAGTGGTATAGAGTGTATCAGGCAGGTCAGGGAAAAAATTCCTTCAACGCAATTCATGATGTTTACCGTGTATGAGAATGATGAAAAAGTTTTTGAGGCGCTGAAAGCTGGAGCTACAGGATACTTGTTAAAGAATACAGGTTTATTGCAATTGGTTGAAGGCCTCAAAGACCTTTATAACGGGGGAAGCCCAATGAGCGCAAACATTGCTCGTAAGCTGGTGAGTCTTTTCAGAAAAGACTACAGTGATCCTGTCAATGCCGGTGAATTAAGTAAAAGAGAAAATGAGGTACTCCAATTGCTTTCAAAGGGACTACTCTATAAAGAAATCGCCGACAGCCTGGGTATTTCAGTGGGAACTGTAAGACAACATATCCATAAAATATACGAAAAGCTTCACGTTCAGAATCGTACTGAAGCGATTAACAAAGCATTTGGCAAGAAATGATTCACTGAGACTCTCCGTCAGACATCTAACTTTCGTTCTATTGATTCGCGCCTACTTATACCGGTAATTTACATTTAAAAAAAAGTATTTTTTCATGAAACGCGCGATCCAAATATTTGCGGTGCTGGTCCTTGCCATTGCTTGTGACAACGATGAACAAAATAGTCCGATTGAGAACACGGATGTACCATTTCCAACAGAAGCAGGAATTGCAATTGGCGCCGCTGTAACAATGGAGATAGGCCCTTCCGGCGGCACTATCAGGTCTGATGATGCATTACTTGATATAATTGTACCGCCAGGTGCGGTGAGCACCAACACCACCTTTAGCGTCCAGCCGATCACCAATTTTTGTCCTGGTGGGATTAATGGATACCGTCTGTTGCCTGGAGGAACAAACTTTAACGCACCCGTAAAACTGGTTTTTTACTATAAGGACGAAAATGCTGGAGAGAACCTCGCTGATCTTTTAGGAATTGCATATCAGGCTCCCGACAACGTATGGTATACTCTTCCTGATGCAGAAGTGAATACGGTCAACAAAACTATCAGTGTTGAAGTGAAACACTTCACTGACTGGACTGCTATCGAATACATGGGGATTTTTCCGAAAATTCCTGAAGTGCCTGAACTACGCGTAAACACAACGAAAGAGCTATCGGTGTATGGCCAGGGTATGGGCACAGAAGAAGACGATCTTCCTCCATTACCACGAAATCCAGATCCAAATAATAATCCTTCTCCTGGTGAGGACGAGCTCCCGCCACTTCCGGTTCCCAGGCCATTTAAGACAAAGTGGTTTGTCAACGGGGTTGAAAACGGAAACGATCGTGTTGGAAGAATATCAGCTGGTAATGCAGTCTCGCACAGTATCATCTACAAAGCACCTGCTACAGTTCCTGACGATGGTATTGTACTAGTAAGTGCGGAGATCACCGGATTGAGAAAATGGACCATCGAAGGAGGGAAGCCTAAGGTGAAGAAGTACAATAAAGTGATACTTTTCAAACGCATCAAAATCCTACCTAGTGAATATGATTACACATTGAGAATTGAATATAAAGGTGATTTCGCATGCGGGTTTGAGGGGCAGATATATAATGATATCACTACATTGGATGTCCATGTCAAAGGTGAGGATGTTACGATTAAAAATATTGTCAATCACGAGCCAACAGTTGCACCTCCCAGCATCTCTGTTTCTGGTTGCACCATGCACTGCGATCCTGGCACCATAGGCACACTCAATGTTGTTAGTGGTTCTGGATTTGTAATTCCACCCACACATTCGGGAGACCAATGGAAATTCTCATTGTTGTTGAACCACGTGTCATTGGCAACCGGCAGCTCTCATAAATTTGAATGTCCTGATGCCGATCCGGTTATTGCGAACGGAGAACCCTATGAAGCACCTCAGTCCTTAGCCTTCATTCTAAATGATTCAATTCAAACAAACAATACATCCAATGGAGAGGTTGGAACATTTCTTACACTGACTCCGAAGTAGGGTTGAAATGAATGATAGCTCGTGAGCTTTTCAATTGGTGGTTCTACGTTGGGAGTTTTAACATTGCGGTAAAATGGCCAACGTAAAAGTCTCAATTGTAAAACTTTCAAATTAGTGAAAGCGTTACAACGACCTGCAAGCAACGCCCTCACTATTTGATCCGCTTAGTCTTACTTTGTATGATTCATTCAAAACTCAACGAGTGGCAAATCCGCAGGTAGCCCGAAATAAATTTGTGCGGCTGTTTCATACCGGCTGTCGTTTACAAATCCATGCTGCTTCAGTACCTGTGCATCGGTAAAATAACGGGCAATCTTGTGACGGGTGTAAATGGCTGTACTTCCTGCGGCGGAATAGATCAGGTCTACCGCCTTTGTACAACTTTGATTGGTATGGGTGGCCGCCAGGAGTAATCTCGCCTTATCTTCGCGCGTGACATCACCACCTGCTTTGACTTTTTCCCAACATTCTTCAATTGCTTCATAAAGATACGCACGACTTGATTGCACCAAAGCTTCGGCGATTCCAAGTTTACGCTGCATGGAGCCCTTTTGCTTGATCGAGACCATCGAACCAAGGGGCGTTTTCTTTTCCGATAGGATTTTTAGTTCGTTGATTGCATTTCTTGCTAACGCTAGGGATACTGGCGAAAAGAAACAGGCAATATTCAAGCCGCTGGCGGGAAAACGATAAAGTGGCCCCTTAAAACGAGGATTAGGGTGAGCTTCAGAGTCAAGTGGAAAAGTTAAATAATCGGGTACAAACACATCCTTCGCGACGACATCGTTGCTGTCGGTTCCCTTCATGCCGATGGTATGCCAGGTGTCGATGATTTCGCAATCTTTGGCATCCATAAATGCACCGATCATTTGAGGGTGACCGTCTTGCATTTTCATGTTGCCTTCCTCCAAAACAAAAGCGAGAACCATTAGCCATTGAGCTTCGTGCACATTGCTAAAAAGAGGATTCCTGCCCGTTATGGAAAATCCACCTTTAATGCGTGATGCATTCATCGGAGGATGAACGGAGCCCGCCACGAAGGCGTCAGGATTGTCGGCATAAATTGCGTTGAGGCCTTCGTCGGGTAGCCGAACAATCTCGGGAAAGCCAGTGTTGGCGACCATTAACGACCATCCAGCAGAAGTGTTGTGCCTGGCTACCTCTTCTACTATGCTGGCCATGGTCACGGGATCGGCTTCCACTCCTCCCAATGCTTGCGGCATAAACAATTTGAAAAAGCCCGCATTTCTCAATGCGGTCACAACAGATGGAGAAAGCCTGCGATTACTTTCATCCTCTTCCACATACTTACTGATTTCAGGACCTAATTCACGGGCGGTTTTCTCAAGGTCCTTGTGCATTTTGGGTGCGGCGGTTGTACTTAAGGTTTCCATGTCGAAAGATTTTAGGTTACTAACAAGTTACTACATCCGCGCCCGAAAACTTTCAGCAAAGTGGAAAATATCATGCGACTGTCGTCCCTCCGACAGTCACTTAGGATCCGGCGTAAGGGCGATCAAATACTTTTGGCTTTAATCATTACCTACGTTTCGCAACTCCAGGCGCCTTTAAGTGTTGTATACTACGCTATCGCCGAAGTTCGGGAAGGTTGCGTTTATGATTGCCCCGAATGGTTTTTGAAGCCATCTCTTTAATTCTGACCCTGAAGTATAATTGTATCCATTCAGCTTTTGATCTGCTGCTACTTTGTCATTGAAGTCGTCGCTGGCTTCTTTCAGGGATAAAGGGTAATCGCCTCGAAATTTGGCTTCGACATTACCGATCATTCGCTATCCATTTGCACACAGCTCGGAATCAATATTAAGCACGCGCCAGGAATTGTCTCAGCATGAATTGCAGGATACCATCGTTTCGGTAGTAGTCAATTTCGATTTTACTATCCAGCCTGCACAGCGTTTTAAAATCTTTTGTCATTCCTCCAGCACCAATCGCAATCACATTCAATTCAGTTGCCGGAACAAGGGTATCGTCCAATCCTTCGATGGAAAAGACTTCCGTTCCATCAAGACCAATCGAGGCGCTGGTTTCGCCAGGAAGAAACTGGAGTGGAAGAATTCCCATTCCCACGAGGTTGCTTCTATGGATACGCTCAAAACTTTCTGCTATGACCGCCCGAACACCAAGGAGGTAGGTTCCTTTCGCGGCCCAGTCCCTCGAAGATCCACTGCCATAGTCCTTTCCTGCAATCACTAAAAGTTTTGTTTTCGCAGCCTCATATCGGACGGACGCATCGTAGACCGACATTTCTTCATTTGATGGAAAGAAAGTTGTAAAACCTCCCTCTCTTGAGGCCAGTTTATTTTTTATCCGGACATTGGCAAACGTACCGCGTTTCATAACCTCATCATTACCACGCCTGGAGCCATAGCTATTAAATTCATCAACACTAACTCCCAGCGATAAAAGATACTTGCCCGCGGGGGATTGCGCGCTGAATGATCCCGCTGGAGATATATGGTCAGTGGTTATAGAATCTCCGAGCATTAATAATACTCTAGCATTTTTTATTGGTTTAATAGGTGACGGTGTCATTGAAATGTTGATGAAAAAAGGAGCTTCCTTTACGTAAGTTGAGTTTTCTTCCCATTTGTAAACCGGGTCTGTGGGCGCTTTAAGCAACTTCCACTGATCATTACCCTCAAAAATCTCATCGTAATTTTTCTGAAAGAATTCCTTTTTCACAACGCGATCCACAACTGATTGTATTTCGCCAGGCGATGGCCAGATCTCCGCCAGGAAAACAGGTTTGCCTGTCGGATCGACTCCGAGGGGCTCATTGTTCATATCGATATCCATTCTCCCGGCAAGTGCATGCGCGACCACCAGCGGTGGAGACATTAAAAAATTCATTTTTACCTGCGGGTGGATCCGTGCCTCAAAATTTCTGTTACTTGATAACGTGGCGGCCACAATCAGGTCATGGTCGGTTATTGCCTCAGCGATAGGAGGTGGTAGGGGACCAGAATTACCGATACACGAAGTACAGCCATAACCAACAACATTGAACCTGAGTTCTTCAAGCTTTGCCAATAATCCTGCTTCCTGAAGATAATCAGTAACTACTTTCGAGCCTGGTGCCAGGCTCGTTTTTACCCACGGTTTTGTCATGAGTCCTCTGTCCAGTGCTTTTTTTGCCAGTAGTCCTGCGCTAATCATAACATCGGGATTTGAGGTGTTCGTGCAACTGGTAATGGCAGCAATAACAACATCGCCATCGCTCAGGTGGAATCCTTCTTCATTGTGACCAACCTTTACTGTGCGCATGTCTGAGTGCTCTGCCAAAGCAACCTCTGATGGCTGAACATTACCGCCTTCACCCGCCCATCGGTTGAGTGGCCGGTCAGAATGTTGGACATATTTCCTGAAATATGATTTTTCAAGGATTCCAGTAATCGCTTCCTTCGAATTTTTTAGTAGTATTTTATCCTGTGGTCTGCTCGGACCAGAAATGGTTGGCACTACAGATCCAAGTGGAAGTTCTACCACATCACTGAATTCTATCAGATGCTCATGTTCACGCCACAATAAATTTTCTTTGCTATAGCGTTCAACAAGTTGCATTAATTCTTTGGGCCGATTCGTCTTGTCGAGATATTGGATCGTTTTGTCATCAATCGGAAAATAGGTGATCGTACAACCAAATTCGGGTGACATGTTTCCAATTGTGGCGCGGTCAGGAACGGATAGGGAGTTTAGCCCCTCGCCAAAAACTTCAACAAATTTTCCTACAACCCTCGTGCTACGAAGGAGCTCTGTAATCGTTAAAACAAGATCTGTGGCCGTGGTTCCCACCGGCAGCTTTCCTGTCAACTTGAGTCCTATTACCTCTGGCATTTCAAAAAATTGTGGTTGCCCGAGGATGGCGGCTTCTGCCTCGATTCCCCCAACACCATACGCAACGATGCCCAGGCCATTTACCATGGGCGTATGCGAATCAGTCCCCACCAATGTATCCGGAAATGCTACGCCGTCTTTCTCCATAATACACTTTGACAGATATTCCAGATTTACCTGATGACATATGCCCATTCCTGGAGGGACCACAGAGAAGTTATCGAAAGCCGTTTGAGCCCACTTTAGAAATTGATAGCGTTCTCTGTTTCGCTCATATTCCTTATCTACATTATTGTCATAAGAATTCTTCGTACCGAAATAATCGACCTGCACAGAATGATCGATTACAAGATCGACTGGTATCAAAGGGTTTATGATGGAAGCATCCTTACCATGCCGGATCATTTCGCTTCTCAGTGAAGCAATGTCCACGATGGCGGGAACACCGGTGAAATCCTGCATCAACACCCGGGCGGGCATAAAGGGAATTTCTTTTTTAGCCGGTTTCGGTTTCCAATTGAGTATGGTCTCAACATGTTCTTTTGTTATAACATAACCATCATAATTTCTCAGTACATTTTCAAGCAGCACCCGCATACAAAACGGCAGCTTATCTATTGCATGCCCTTGTTGCTGAAGAGCTTTTAAGCTGTAAAAAGAAAGTTGCTTTCCTGAAGTCAGTAGCTCTCTTTTAATTTTTAAGTAATCCTGGTTCATTTTTTTTAGATATGATACATCCTAGAACGCCTCATTATTTTCCTGCATCGTCTGATCATCTTTTTTAACGAAGACCATTCGCTATAATCAGTCAAGCCTTCGAACTGGGGCTTAACAGCTGGTGGCAACCATTTTTTTATGACAAGACAAAGTAGAACAAAAAATTGAGGATTAACCTTAATGTGGAAGAACTAATAAATAAGTTATCTTCAAATTCCATGGAAATTAATAGGCGGTATTTCCTAATACAAGTATTTTGAATACAGGATGTCATCATTTCCGCACATTCGTTTAGAACTCGGGCACAACTGAAGTTAGATGTTTGACCCGGGGATTTCGATACTTGTCTGAACACCTTTTGGTATAATGACCCACAATTCCGTCTCACCATCTGCTCTGGCATGCCTTTGGCGGAAGAAGGTGTAAATTCTCTTTATGTTTTACTTTTTGGAACGCAGTTTTTGGAACTATCCCGGCCTTGTTATAACGTTGATCATTTCCTTAGTGACTGTGATTTTTTTGAGGTATTTTATTGCCTCTGTGATTTATAAGATTTTGCTCGAACGTTTTTTTCATACAAAGCGAAACTCCTTCAAGGAAAGGAGCAGCCAGATTAAACGTGAGATCCGTTGGGCAATGTTAAGTTCTCTTATTTTTGCGCTATTATGTGCGATCTCTTTGTTGGCGTATCAGTATGAGCTGACAGCAATATATGTTGACGTAGAAACTTACCCATGGACCTATTTCTTCGCGAGTCCGGTGATTGTTGTTCTTTTATACGAGACGTATTACTATTGGCTTCACCGCTGGATGCACCAGCCGCGCGTTTTCAAGATAATTCATAAAGTTCACCACGATAGCATTCTTCCAACCGTATTCACTGCATTTTCCTTTCATCCGCTGGAAGCTTTGCTACAGTTTATATTTTTCCCCGTTCTGATTATATTTATTCCCTTACATCCGATTATGATAGGTGTCATATTCACGGCTTTAACGATAAGCGCAATGGTCAATCACAGTGGCGCGGAGGTTTATGGCACGCGGTCATTGCAAAAGCACATCATCGGATCAACGCATCACGACCTCCATCACCGAATGTTCAAATTTAATTTTGGACTAACCCTTACTTGGTGGGATAAATGGATGAAAACAGAATACAAGTAAGGTCCGTTTCATGGTTGGATAGGATCCCGCACGAAATCAAACGCACGACCACCTTGAAACAAATGACCTTGTCATTGATACATACAGTTTGACATCCGTCAATGTGCTTTGTATTTATCTTTATCAGATGATGTTTTTAGCGACTTCAATATTTCGATTGGCATTGCTAGAAGCAGCCTCTTAATTCATTTGCTTCTTCAAGTAAGCCATACCGTTATCCTTTACCTCATCCGCATCGAACATTATCCGAAATGGACTGGTGCCGGTACCACAATTTTTGTGCAGGTTTATGATAGCTTTTTTCCGGACTGCCAGTATCTCCGTTAACAGGAGCGGAGTCAGCAAAGCAACCGATCCCCTTAGCACCGGCCCTTGCGGTATCTTTGCTAACGTTGTAGAAATTTTGACGCAGTTGTGGGCAGAAACAACCGTGATTCGAAGGTTTTGATCTAGCACGTTAATTGACGGATAACGTTTAAAGTAACAATGTTCAAAATAAAAACAAAAATTTATGGAAAGGGCAGAAGCAACAACAACAACGAAAGAAACGATTGAGGTATTAAATGACTTGGTAGCAATAAATAATGACCGGATCGCCGGCTACGAGAAAGCCATCGAAGAAACCAAGGAGAAAGACAACGACTTAAAAGTGCTTTTTGCTTTGATGATTGATGAAAGCCGCAAGATAAGGCTAAACTTAGCCGACGAAGTGCAGACCCTGGGTGGAGAATATGACAGGGGAACTACTGCGAGCGGAAAGTTATACCGTGCTTGGATGGATGTGAAAGCTGTTTTCACTGGTCACGACCGTCACACGGTTTTGGCAAACTGTGAACGAGGTGAGGATGCAGCTCAAAATGCTTATAAAGATGCGCTGAACGAGAAGAATGTTCCCGCCTATATTCGCACAATGCTTGAAGAGCAGAAACAAACGCTGAAAGCGTCACACGATAAGATAAAGGTGTTGCGTGATGCGGCGAAATAGCTATTGTGAATCTAAGATTGGAGCCGGAGATTTAAGTCTCCGGCTTTTTTATGCTCGACACGACGCCGCCTCGGCCCAATCTAACGAGGCGTGACATTTCGGAGTGTGACGCTATTAGCTTCGCGCTTAAGCAGATTTCAGAAGCCTAATAGCATTTATAAATTCAAAGGAGTAGGGCAAATGATAGGAACAAAATTCATCAAAACATCGCTGAAAAAAGCTAAAGATCCCGAAAGGGATTTCTAGGTGTTTGTGTGAAAGGTAAATAAGGCGGGTAATTCGTCAACGAAAAATGTTTTAGCGACTGCTATGCGATCGTTGCTGGTCATAATGGGGCAACGTAGTTTCAAAGCCGATCTCAAAAGCGACAAAGATTCTCCCTGTATCTCAATAAATTTCGCAAGGTCGTCTGTTCATCGTTGCCGCGTCGGTGCATCATAAAATTGTGGGGGAGGATGCCGTTTTTGCGACCTTCTGATTGAGAAAGCTTCTTGCGAAATTTTTGAACTTCTCTAAGTCATGACCGGTGGTGGGAATGCCCACAGAAATTCGTACGGCTCCCCTCATCTTGTTCAGAAAACCTGTCATATCCTCATAGTCACCATGATCCCTGCCGTTGAAATAATTTCTTAACTCATCAGCTGAAAGATCATTGTTCAATTCGTCAATACCTGGATTGCAAAAGCACCCTGTGCGCAGTGATATTAGTTCGTTGTTCGCCCTCTGAATTATTTCCTGCAGTGAAAAAGGTTGCCCGTCTTCATCAAAAAAATTAACTAAAAACGTTCCACCTCTTTTTTCTAAATCTTTTGGACCGTATAATTTAATCAGCGGTAATCCATTATTATGGAGTAATTGCTTAAACCCGGACAATAGTACCGTACTCAAGTCTTTTATACGCTGGCTGATGTTTTCCATTCCAATAGCACTTATAAAATCCAGACCCTGACTGATAGCAGGAATTCCCAGATAATTAAGTGTTCCGTTTTCAAATTTTCCGTAGTCCGGTTTTAGAAAGTAGGCGCTATAGGTATTTGCGACTAACGAAACTGTGCCGCCAGCAAAGACACCTTTTTTAAGTTTATTGAATTTTGATTTATGAATCAATAGACAACCAATACCAGTTGGGTAGCCAAAAATTTTATAGAAAGACAAGGATACAAAGTCAGCGGGATGAGTTGATAAGTTTAATTTGGATGTGGGAACAAAGGCAGCAGCATCCAGCAGCACATCCCAACCTTGCTCGTGTGCTTTGTCGATCCACTTCAGAGAATGCTGCACACCAGATGCATTCGATTGAGCCGGGAAAGCAAACAATTTGTTTTTCTTATCTGGATGACTAATCAAGTTTTTATATAATTGGCGTTCATGAATTGAAAGGTCGTGGCGGTTCATAATACTATAGGTGTAATCACCGCCTTTACTCCGACAATATTCTCGTATGCCGTTCACGGAATTATGATTATCGTCTGTAAGTAGAAAATGGCTTTCATTACAAAACGGATAATTTTCGCCCACGATTTGCAATGCGCCCGTTGCATTGTTTGTAAAGACACAGTAATAGTTATTCGCATTAAAAAAATTCAAGACCTTTTCCCGGGCGTCGTTTACATGTTTATCCGATAGCAGCGAGGAGGGATTAGTGGAGTGCGGATTTCCATAGACTTCCTTTTGTAAATAGGCGACATGTTTCTCAACTAAACTTTTCGGATGAATGTTGCCACCGGTATAGTCTAAATAAACGTGGCCGGCTTGATCAAGCCGCGAGTATTCATTTTCCCGTAGGTTATTGAAAAAAGTGTTTCTATCTGGTTGAAGCATGTCAATCATCAGGGCAACCGATAATCTTTCATCCAATTCCAATGTACTTCTGCACCCATCAGCGGATGGTTTTTGCCGTTAGGGTAAGAATGACCAAGTCCTTTCACCAGCATAAACCTGAACACGTTATCGCTGCTTCCAAAATCATTTTTGTAATCTGCATAGATAAAAGTGTTTGAAGTCCCACCTACTGTATACACGCTGTCGAGCGCGAATGACCGGGTAATTGTATTTGCTATTTTCTCTACAGCAGCAAACTGAGTAAAGAGCTCATCAAAATCCATGGGCAACGGAGTGGTCGTCTCCAGTTGTGCCATGAGTTTTGCATCTGAATTTCCGGCCTGTAACAAAATCGGCAGTTTCCGGGTGGGAACAAAAGTTGTATCAGTCGGCAAAGCACCGGCGCAAGCCACCACTGCGGCAATTTTATCGGACAGCTCGATGGCAGTTCTTGCTGCCATTTCACCGCCATTGGAAAACCCGGCTATGTAAATGCGCTTTTCATCTATCATGTACCGATGTTTCAGCTCATCTATGATCTGTGTCAGGAATTTCACATCATCTTGTGGTGTTTCCCCATTGCAAAGTTCCAAGCCATAGCAGTTCCATTTTTCTGCACGCCGCTTTTGTATACCATCATCCAGCACGCAAGGGTATTGTGCAGCTGAAGGAAAAACAGTGAGTATATTTTGTGCTTCTCCCACATCTTTCCAGCCTGAAATGTTATAAAACCTTTCACCACTACCCCCTGAGCCGTGTAGCATAAACACAACCGGCAATGCATCTATAGCATTGTAGCTTTTGGGTACGTGTACATAATATTCGCGTGTATCCTCTTCTAATATGGTAGTGAACCGATTTTTGCCAAAGTTGACCACTGTAGTTCCTTCATCATCGTCATCGATGCAAGACCTGAACATGGAAATTATGCCCAGCACTATGCAAGCGCAAAATAATATCGGTTTCATTGTGACAGATTTAAGATTGTGCGAGAAATTTTACCTATTCATTGCATACCAGCGTATGTCTTCGTTTGTCACAATGCGCTTGTAGACCTTGTATAAATTCCGATCCCCTCCTTCGTTGTCTGGCTGGATAAGTATGAGATGGTCACAGGACAAATGGTGAATTATGCCACCGGGATTTCCATATCCTAAGCCTGTTGAGGATGTTGTTCTCAGGCTGAGATAATCCGCAGTTGAATAGTACTGATTCATGCCTTCAGGCATAGTAACGGTTCGTGTTGACCAATCTCCATTATAAGTAATGTTGTTCATTACCTCACGCACCAATCCCTTGGTGTCAGTACAAAAGTCAGTTTCCAATGGGAAAGGATTAGCATTGTATTGACTCGTGAACCTTACGAAAGTTCCGTCATCAAAAAATTTAAATACCTCATCTTTATAGATAAAGAAGGTTTGAAAATTTAACGTTTTTTGGAATTCCGAATCTGCATTTAAACAAAATGCTCCATAGCCAGAGATACCGTCAACGCAGCACCCTTTAATATCCTGGCCTTCTAAGCCCCATACCTTGTAAGGACTGTTAAAGAACTCAACATCTAACTCACCATCTATATAAGATCTCTCCCAAACCCACGACCCGTTTGGAAGTCCACAGAGACCATTATCCATGGAGGGATGAGGTTCACCAACAATAACAGGTATAGGTGGAGCATCCTCAATGGGCGTGCCATCTGGACCGTAAGGAGTCATCTCAATTTCAAAAGGTGCGCGCGCAGGTGGAACTCCCGGAAGCTCGTCATCAATTTCAAAGTCAAGCACTACAATGGATACCGTATCGCTTTCCTCAGATTCAGCTATTTCAGGTAGGTCATAATAATGGGTGGATGAAAATGAACCACCAACTACCTGGATGTACACGCCTTTAACGTCTGTTGTTTCCGTGTGCAAAAAACGAATGGGTATATCCACGCCTTCGATCAGACGGAGTGTATCCTTGATATTAATCTTCAATCCTGAACTGCCCGATGATGTTGGTGCATGGCCTGCTATTTTTTCCGCGGCTGGCGAAAGTCGAAACTGATCAAAAATACTATCTAACTCTTCAATGGTAGCTGTTCCGGAATCGCCCACATCAGGATCTGGTGATGGGTCAATAGAATTAGTGCAAGCTAACAACAGCAAGCCTGAAACTGACATAGCCGCTACGAATTTTAGAAGGGCCTTTACTTCTTTCATAATTAATGATTTTAGTGAAAAATTAATTTTTGGTTCAAGCATGGTTGGTACTATGTTATAGACAACCCCGTCTATGTAGCTGCATTACAGGCAAGGCGTAAGCCTGTATAAGAAGCCGATAATGAAGACAGCAGTGTTTCTTCAGGTATTCAGGAGTTTGAGTGTTGAATTTTCCCGTTGTGGAATTTCTTGAAGCTTCCAGCTTTGTAGGCTGAAGCTACCTTCGAAACTCAAACCGCCAATTGCAGTAGCCTTTCCTTAAAGTCTTGAAAAAATATCGTACGAGAAAGAAGGGGATACCAAGATTCCCATGTTCAGCAGCAGACAGAGGGATAGAAACGCAAGACAAAGGCTTGTATCCGTTATCTAAAAAGAGACTTTCCGGATGTTCTGAAATATCCGTAAACGTTGCTCCCAGCGAAACGATTTTCTCGTGTATTTCTTTACTGTAGCGTTCAAAAAATGAACGGCGCATAAGATCGCAATACACAATGTGGTGCGGAAAAATTTCCTGCAACCCCACTATTAGACGGCGACGATCTGCCTGATTGAGATACATTAACACGCCTTCAAGAATAATATGCGTTGTTGTCTGTGTTGAAAAGCACGACAGTCGATCGATCGAAGATTCCTTTGAAAATTCAATTGGTATCCGGATTAAGGGATTAGGAGCTTTGAAAGTTGGAAGCTCTGTCTCCTTGTAACCAATAATTGCAGGTTCATCTACTTCGATCCATCTTCCGCCTTTCATGCGAAAGGCGCGCGTATCAAAGCCAGCGCCGATAATTACAACTTGCGCGTAAGAATGAGATATGAGGGCTTCGGCCACCTGGCGATCTATAATCGCATGCCGTGATGCGTTGCTCGCGTTAGGCCTCAAATCGTCCTTGAATTCTTGCCACATCTTTTGCGCGTCTTCGTTCATGAACAATTTTGCGAACGTATCTCCACATGCGGGCTTGGGAAGCGTCGCATCCCATGCCCTAACACCAAGGGTATAATAGGCAGTCTTTGAAATCGAATTTATGATAGTCATGTGTTTTAAATGAGAGTACATGAAATTTGGAGTATCGTAAATATCCGGGTCACACAATTGGTACACCATGGACTAAACATTAGTCCAACCCGCGCTATCCGCAAGAATTAGTATAAGTGCCCCAATGGATACTCTCCTGATGGGGTCATTATGGGCAAAAAAGCAAATTGTAATTAAGCATTGATGAGTCATAAAATAAAATGTTTAATAGATAGTCAAACTGTTTTGTCAAAGCGGCAAATGTTATCACACAAGAGCGATGGCGATCCAATCGTGCGATTGCCTAAGCGATGGATAAAATTACCCCAGATGAATGCCTGGGTATAGAATAAAATTTACCTGGAGAGCGTTTGTGGTTCTTCGGACTGAAGAAGCATGTTCTTGCGATATTCCTTTGGTTTCAAATGCAAGTACTCCTCCGGCGTATAGCCTGAAAAGTGCCTGAACTCTCGGATAAGATGGCTTTGGTCAGCATATCCCGCGTCATAGGCTACCTGCCCCCAGCTTTGAAAAGATGACGAACTTATGATCTGGGTGGCCCGGTTAAAACGATTAACTTTTTGAATGTGCTTAGGTGCCAGACCGGAGTTATTTTTTATGAGTTGTATCGCATGTTTGTGGGTATATCCCACATAACGATTTAATAATTCGGTAACAGGCAGACTGGTGATACCAAATTTTTGTTCCAATCTATTCCATTGGTTAATTTCCGACAGCGAACGTTTGGCGAGGCAGCCCATGATCCATTCATTCAGCACATTGATCAGTCGCTCATTATTGGGGCTTGCTTCATGCAGGCGTTCACGGAGAAATGTCATTTCCCTGCCCCATACGTCCTGCGTGGAAAAATTTTTGTCGGTAAAATCGGTGGCGGGTATTTGAAACAACTGACCAAACCCAAAAAGCGAAAAACGCAATCCCACCATGAAATAGTTTTGTGGCGACACAAAATCAAAAAAAGTGCTTCTTACGCCGCTTACAGTGCTGTCGTGAAGAGTAGATGTTGAAGCATCTATATTGTTAATCCCTATCACTTTATCACCGAGATTAAAAAAAATCTCTGTCTTATTATTTGGAAATAGTCTGTCAGGAATTGATAGCCCTTGTCCTTTTACTATTACATAGTGATCCACAATCAAATTAATCGGATAAACAGGTGCCTTGACGGTATAAGTAATATTGTTGTGGACAAGGGTATACATCTTACATAGCTATATAAAACTATACGATTTTCTGGAGGAGTTCGACAGTTTTGCATTAGTATACGACTTATCCAGAATTCTGTTGCTAATGAGAAATGAATTTGAAAATTGTTCAGTACAAGTTAGTATAAAATCAGAGACGAAAAATCGTTTCAGGTATCAACTAAAGATCCTGAAACAGATTTTTAGGTGTTTGCGCAAGTAACAAAGGTAGATAAAGTCAGGTAGACGTTAGCGACGAGAAGCCAGGTAGTTACGAGCATACAAACAGAGCTTAAAAACATTAGGGAGTCCCCCAGTAATTACGTTCTGGCAGCAGATGGCGAGCATGATGATAGCTAAGTGTCTAATAATCATGCAAGTAAAGACCCAAGCGATTTTTCATTTTGAATTTTGAATTGAGTTGATTTCAGCATCTTCGAAAAATTCACTTCCCGATACCAAATGTGCTCACTACAGAATGTAAATACGTTAGGTGGGTCCCGCAACCCCAAAGGAGTCCTTTGGACAAACTACCATCAAAAAAAATACCTAACCATTGCAAAGAATAACCAAATATCCCGAAGGGATTTTTAGGTTCGAGTTGCGTGAGCAATGGTAGATAAGGTCCGGTAGATCATTAAAGAATTTGAACACTCAAGACCATCCCGCTCTGGTGGCATACATAAAATCATAATGAAAGTGCGCGTGCAATTCAAACAACGTAGGAGGAACACGCCTATCCGTTCGTACGATCGGCGATGTATACAGGGTTGAACGGCTTTGAATACAAAGGCAACTACCACTACAGCATGCTTTCCGTTAGCAGCTATTAACATCGCGCTGTTTTCGTATTAGAATTTTTTTGCCTAGACCATTGCTTCGGCTACAACAACCATTGATTTAGCTACAGTTCCTCGTTCTACCCACTGCAACTTTGTACTGTTAAATAAATCAACAACAAAACATTTACGACAATGGACACGAAAAAAGTATGGTTTGTAACTGGAGCATCAAAAGGTTTAGGTTTGACTCTTGTAAAAACTCTTTTACAAGAGGGTTATCGCGTTGCAGCTACGTCTCGAACAGTAGAAGCATTGACTCGTGAGATCAACATAACGTCAAGCTTTCTTCCCTTGCACGCAGATGTGGCCGATGAAAAAAGTGTACAGGTTGCGATCGCAAAAACGATCGACATTTTTGGTGGGATAGACGTTGTGGTGAATAACGCAGGCTATGGACAGCTGGGAACGATAGAAGAAACCACTGATACGGAGGCCCGTGAAAATTTTAATGCGAATGTCTTTGGGGTTTTAAATGTGATCAGAAATGTGATGCCTTATCTCCGCGCGAAAAAATCAGGTCACTTTATTAACATCTCTTCCATCGCTGGATTCCTTGGTGCATTCCCGGGTTGGGGTCTTTACAACGCTACAAAGTTCGCAGTGGCGGGGCTTACAGAAGCATTATCCGCTGAGGTGAAATCAATGGGCGTCCATGCAACAATTGTTTATCCCGGCTACTTCAAAACTAACTTCCTGCTAAAGGGCTCACTGCAATTTGCAGCCAACCCGATCAGTGAATACAAGGAGGCTCGAGAGCTCGATAAGGTGCATCGTGAACAAATCCCGGGAAACCAGCCAGGCGATCCTGAAAAAGCAGCGCACGCTTTTATTAAATTAGCGGAAAGTCAGAGTCCTCCTTTGCATTTCTTTATGGGGAGTGATTCATTTGGAATGGCAAACAGCAAAATTGATATATTGAAGAATGAACTCAGTACAAATGAAGTACTGAGTAGGTTTACAGACTATTAACTTACAAACTTGGGTAGCGTCTATCGTAGGATGGGCGCTATCCACTTTCGCTATGAAATCGAAAAATATTTACACGTTCGATACTATTATCGAATTTCACAAAATGAGCGGTTTGCCAAAGCCGGAGCATCCACTTGTAAGTTTGGTTGATTACAGTCTTGTAAAATACCAGACTGAAGAGAAGGAGATTAGCTGGGTTCAAAACTTCTATTCCATTGGCTTGAAAAGGAATATCAAGGGGAAATTTAGGTATGGTCAACAACAGTATGATTTTGATGAAGGGCTCATGTCATTCGTGGCGCCAGGGCAAGTTGTTCATCTCACGGTTGAAACATCAGATATAAGGCCTACCGGAATGTTGCTCTTTATCCATCCCGATTTTTTATGGAACACTCCTTTGGCTAGGAAAATAAAGCAATATGATTTTTTTGGCTATGCAGTGAATGAAGCGCTGTTCATGTCCGAGAAGGAAGAGCTAGTAATTACTGAACTGATGCAGAATATCCAGCGCGAGTATCACACAAACATTGACAAGTTCAGCAACACGATCATTATAGCACAAATTGAATTGCTTCTAAGTTACTGCGAGCGTTTCTACGAAAGACAATTCATAACGCGTAAGAAAACCAATCATCAAATACTTGAAAAAGTCGAACAGATTCTTGAAGAATGGTTCCAGGACGAAAACCTTGTTGAGAAAGGGTTGCCCACTGCGCATCAGATCGCAGACGGGGTAAATGTATCACCGAATTATTTAGGAAGTTTACTGAAGTCCTTAACGGGGCAGTCAACACAGCATCATATTCACAATAAGCTGATTGAAAAGGCAAAGGAGAAACTTTCAACGACTGACCTGTCAGTCAGCGAGATTGCCTATCAACTTGGGTTTGAACATTCGCAATCGTTCAATAAACTGTTCAAGAGTAAAACTAACGTCTCTCCATTGGAGTTTAGAAGGTCATTCAACTAGTACAGAAGTACTGGCGTTAGCAACATAAACATCCACAACGGGTGGTTAATCGGTGAGAATATCTCCAACCATCAAGAATTCCTTAGGTGATCTTCATTAAGCGATCATAGATAAAGATTCCTTAAAGAAATATAGATTCTTCTGTTTTACTTGAAATCAAAAGCGATAGAATGTATGAAACATCAATAAAATCCTACTAGGCTATTGAAGATTGCCAAGAATATTTGTTTTTAGATAAATAGTTGACTTAGTCAACTAGTGTTTTTTATTTTTGTTTATGAATAGCAAGGCAATCGAGGAATTCCGATCGTTCAATCGTTTTTATACATCTGTAATCGGATTGCTTGACAAGCACATATTAAACAGTAGCTACACATTAGCTGAGGTAAGGATCCTGTATGAACTATATCATGGTAAGGATGTGACAGCCAGCGACCTCGTTGAAAGATTGTCCATTGACAAAGGATACCTGAGCCGTGTGTTGTTACAATTTGCGAAAAGAAAGTTCCTGACTCGAGAACGTTCGCAGGCCGATACTCGGGTAGTTCTTATAAACCTTACTCAAGCAGGAAAGAAAGAGTTTGAAGTGCTTAACAAATCTTCTAACGATCAGATTAAGGAAATTCTAAGAAAGCTTTCCGGGAAAGATCTTGATTTGCTGTTAGCAAGTATGAGCCAAATCAAAACAATACTAAAGCAAAAGAATAACTATGAAAAGCCAGATCAGCGTAGGTGATGTATCAATTCGCACTAGCCTTGAACCCGGAGATCTTGGCTATGTCATTCATCGTCATGGAAAAATATACAATGAGGAATATGGTTACGGAGTGTCATTTGAGTCCTATGTCGCCCGCGGCATGCATGAATTTCACGCCAACTACAATGCTGAGAGAGATCGGGTTTGGGTTGCCGAGCACAATGCTCGGATTATCGGGTTTCTGCTACTGATGCATCGCGATGAAAACGTTGCGCAGCTTCGGTATTTTTATTTGGAGCCTGAGTACCGAGGCATCGGACTGGGAAAGAGAATGATTTCGTTGTATATGGACTTCTTACGGTCGCGCAAGTATAAAGCCTCGTATTTATGGACGACACACGAGCTTTTTGCAGCCGCAGCACTCTACAGACGTGAGGGATTTCAGTTAACTGAAGAAAAGGAATCTACAGCTTTTGGTAAGAAGCTCAAGGAGCAGCGCTATGATCTTATTTCATTAGAATCGAATTGACAGCGCATAAAGCTGCGGATAAAATTTAAAATGCACTAAATTACTATGGTTGAAAGACATTGGAGGGGTATTTCGATTCGGGAGAAAGCCGAACAATACATTCATCATCTCACGAATGAAACACTTCCTGACCTGAAAGCATTACCAGGATTCAAAAGCCTTTCTATTTTACGAAGGGAGGTGAGGGAGGGTACAGCGTTTTTAATCATCACACGATGGGAGACTCTGGAAGATATGCGATCATTCGCTGGAATCGATCTTGAGTCGGCAGTCGTGCCAGACTTAGTCAAATCCATCATGATAAAGTTTGATTCGCGCGTTGAGCATTTTAATGTCGTACATCAGTCTGAAAGTTCGAATTAATTTCCTTTCTGGGTTGTGCAAGATTATTTAGAGGTGATTCCCCATTAGTTATTCTAGGTCCAAATTCATAGCAGACACATGCGTGAAAAATTCGTCACAATGTGTTTTGCAAAAGGTTGATTACCCTAAACGCTTTCCTTTCGTTTTGTGTAAAAGCGTTTGCCAATGAGATGCTGTATCCCTTTTGTGCGCAGGTTTATCAATACGTGAGGGATGAGATTGTTATTACCTGGCCTGAGGCGGAAGGTCTGCGAAACAATTTTTGCATCAGGTTCTATTTTGCAGCAAAAGAGAAATTTGGGGAACGCGCTTCATACTATCAGACCAGCTATGGGTTACTCCCCGTGCTTAAAGCCGGAGTGCACGTGGGAAAAGTAACGGCAGTTGAAATAGGTGAGGTGAAGGAAGACATTGCCTACCCTGGAGACATGTAAAATACCGCGCCCAGGATCCAAAGTTTATTTGTTGATCACGTCTCGCGCCTTAAAGACTACTCCCTCTTCAACGTAGTGGCCGGGTTGATTCTTGCCGTTGTCAGCGTGAGGTAGCCTAACGTAACCCACGATAGTAAAATCAAAAATATTCCAGCACCAATGAAAATGATTGGATTCAACGTAACGCGATAAGCAAAATTCTGAAGCCAGTTTTGCATGATCCAGATTACAACCGGTGTAGCGATGATTACGGCAACCAAAATCAGTATAGTAAAATCCTTAAGCAACAAAACCACGAGATTACCGAACTCAGCACCGAGAACTTTTCTTACACTGATTTCTTTAGTCTTGTTGCGGAATGTGAGCGCTGCGATTCCCAGCAGTCCAAAGCAGGCAATCAAAATGGCTACTCCCGAGAATGCAATGATAACGCGATTGATATTTTGCTCATTGCGATACTGTTGGTTAAGATTATCAGCCAGGAAAAAGAACTCGAACGTAAACCTGTTGTCGAATTTTTTCCAGGTTCCTTCTATTTCCTTAATCGTTTTGTTGACATCATTGGTGTTGAGTTTCAGAACGATGTAATTGAAACCATTATTTCCCAATTTGATCAACAATGGTTTTACTGTGTGATGCAGGGTTTGAAAATTAAAATCTTTCACAACACCGATCACAGTCGCCTTCACGGCATCGCCATCTCTTTCCCAGGTAATTTGCTTTCCAACCGGATGATCGAGCTGAAGATTGCGGGCAGTAGTTTCGTTGATCAGAAATGCATTTTCTGCATCCGCGGGATTCTCCCTTAGGAAATCACGTCCTTCCGCCAGCGAAATGTTTAGTACTTTAAGAAAATCGTGGTCAACAACGAGCTCAGAAACATCAATGTCATTTTCAGGATGAGTCGATTCAAAAATTTCATTTTGATTGAATGATCGACCCGGAATGTTAGATGCTGCTGAAACTTTTTTCACACCAGCAAGTTGCCTGAATTCGGTCTCCACTTCTGCGAAGCGGTCTCTCAATGCATCCTGATTTTTTACTGGTATTACGATCACTTCTTCTTTGCTAAAACCAAGGGATCTGTTTTGAACTGCCTGAAGCTGATTGAAGATTACGACTGCAGCACAGATCAGTACCATCGATGCACTGAACTGAAAAACAGTAAAGGCCTTGCGTATCGAAGTTCCCTTCGGACTTTGCAGAAATTTACCTTTCAGCGCAGCGGTTGGTTTTACTGACGATAAGTAAAGTGACGGATAAATACCGGCAACAATTCCAACCACTATTCCGATGCCTGCCAAAATCGCGATCAATGAGATCATCGAAAACTGAACTGCACTTTCCGTCATAAAGTTGAACATTGGAACCAATGTCTGAATCATAGCAAACGACACCAGCATCGCTGCGAAAGCCACCAGCACAGATTCACCAGTGAACTGAATGATGAGTTGTCTTTTTAAAGCGCCAAGTGATTTGCGTATACCAATCTCCTTTGCGCGCTCTGCTGATTGTGCGGTCGTAAGATTAATGAAGTTGATGCACGCGATTACAAGAATCAGAATTGCGGCAGCAATCATCATGTAAACATAATCGATGTTGCCATTGCCCTCCAGTTCCCAGCGAACATTTGATTTGAGG
>DASUTP010000304.1:0-9833 GCA_036374515.1 Chryseolinea sp.
TATCTCCCGCGAGAATATTTTTGTGGAAACGTTAATTTGTGACGCCAAGAAAAAATATGATCTTTTAAACTCCAACAACAGGGTGAGCCTGGCCTTCGCCAAGCAGTTCAGCAAATATAAATTTCTCGTTCATGGCAACAGAAACTTGCTGGAAACAGCTCTCATAAATATTTTTGATAACGCCAGCAAATTTTCGGGTGACGGAGAAGTAAGATTGCAGGCCAGTGTAAATCATGCCGTGGTAACGATCACTGTTCAGGATCATGGCGTAGGGATACCAAAAGCTGACATCCCTAAAATAACGCAACCGTTTTTCCGGGCTGATAATGTTCGTCAAATCCGGGGCACGGGTATTGGCATACCCTTGACACTGCGCGTCGTTGAAATCCACAAGGGTACACTGGAAGTAGTTTCGGAAATCAATAAAGGCACAACTGTGACGATTGCGCTTCCCTTGGTGCCAGATGCGGGCTAAGTAATAACAGGCTTTTTGGTTATAATATGGTGCTTCTTAGGGCTTTCTAATCCCCGTTTAATTTCAGCTTAATGTCGGATGGTTATCTAGCTGGAGTAATAACCGAATTGCGTTTTATGAAAGCTGACGAACATTTACGGGAAGGTTTTTTTTCGTCCGTTAGATACGATCTTCCAGCTGCGATTGTTGTTTTTTTCGTAGCTGTTCCGCTCTGTTTAGGCATTGCGTTAGCCAGTGGCGCCCCATTATTTTCAGGGTTGATCGCTGGTATTGTGGGCGGAGTCGTTGTGGGGGCAATCAGTAATTCTTCGTTAGGCGTTAGTGGTCCCGCAGCCGGCTTAACAGTGATCGTTCTAACGGCCATACAACAGCTGGGATCCTTTCCGGTTTTTTTGGTAGCGCTGGTTATCGCCGGCCTCATTCAAATTGCGCTCGGCCTTTCCAGGGCGGGTATTATAGGATATTATTTTCCTTCATCAGTAATCAAAGGAATGCTAACAGCCATTGGGCTTATTATTATTCTCAAGCAAATTCCCCACGCCTTAGGATACGACGCGGACTATGAAGGCGATTTCAGTTTTGTCCAGGTCGATGGCTATAATACCTTTTCGGAACTGGTCCATATGCTGGATGCTATTACGCCCGGCGCCATCGTAGTAAGCATAATTTCGCTGACGATTTTATTCCTCTGGGAAGCCCATCTGGCTAAGAAGTACGCGGTTTTCAAATTGATACAAGGTCCCTTGGTGGCTGTAGCTGCCGGCATTTCTTACCAACTTGTTACAGCCGCTTATTTTCCGGAATGGTCGCTAAGTTCTCAACATTTGGTCAATGTTCCGGTGTCGGAAACCGTATCGGAATTTTTTGCGCAGTTTACGTCACCAGAATTCAGCGCCATCGGACGCCTTGATGTTTGGACCGTAGGCGTAACGTTAGCCATCGTAGCTAGTCTTGAATCCCTTCTCTCAACCGAAGCCACTGATAAGCTAGACCCGTATAAACGGCATACCAATACGAACCGGGAATTGATTGCGCAGGGGAGTGGCAATGTAATATCCGGGTTAATCGGAGGGTTACCGGTCACCCAGGTGATTCTTCGGAGCTCAACAAATGTGCAATCGGGTGGGAAAACAAAATTGTCCACTATTACTCATGGCATGTTGTTATTGCTTTGTGTGATTCTCATTCCTGGTTTGCTCAATACTGTTCCGCTGGCAGTGCTTGCCAGTATCCTCCTCGTGATAGGGTATAAACTCGCAAACCCATCTATTTTCAAACAGATGGCCAGGCTCGGATGGAGTCAGTTTCTTCCTTTTATGGCGACCGTCATAGGTATTGTGTTTACAGACTTGCTGAAAGGAATTACCATCGGTCTTATTGTGGCAATCATCATCATCCTAAGGAACAGCTATAAGAATTCTCACTCGTTACGTCAGGAAAAGACACCGACCGGTTCCAAGAGGGTTAAAATAGTACTGGCGGAGGAAGTTGTTTTTCTGAACAAGGCAAGAATCAAAAAAGAACTATACAGCTTGCCAAATGGGGTTCAATTGGTAATTGATATGACGAAATCACTTACCATTGATTATGATGTTCTCGAGGTGATTGATGACTTCAAAGAGAGGGCAAAAACGAAGGACATCCAGGTTACGTTGATCACGCGCGACGACGGAAAAGTAGTAACCAGCGCCGATAAACAAAGAGAGATGGAAAACGCGGAGGTTCAGTCCTGATATTTTTATGGAAACATTTACATATTTTGTTCCAGTAGATTTTACGGAGAGTTGTTACAACGCTCTTCAATATACGACTACCCTTGCCAGGCGCTCCGGTGGAACAGTAAAGCTGTGTCATGTGATCGACCTGGAAGAGATCCCAGAGTCGGATAATCCTATTATCGTATCGTTCGCCATCGACCGGCTTTTGCAGGATGCCCGTAAAAAAATGAAATCGTTGCGCGAAATTATTTTTATGGAAGGTATTCAGGTAAAAGAAGAAATAGCGTTGGGAAATTTGCACACGGAATTAATGAAGCAGATTGAGGCTGTTACGCCAAGTGTGGTAGTGGTGGGGAGGGATGTAAATAAAGAACCGACATCGCAGAGTGTCCTGACATATCTGACACGCAACACCACTTCGCCGGTACTTGTTGTACCACAGTCATACGCCTCCAAAACACCAGGCCGCGCGATATTGACAGTCGATCTGGAGCCAAAAAAAAACGGCAGGTTCTCCGCTTTCACGGAGTTAATAAAAAGATTTCAGAACTTTTTTTCTGTTTTGGAGGTGAAGACCCTTCATTTCGGCAATGGAAAAGAAGCTCTTCAGTGGATTGAAATGATGCGGACAAAGGGCAACATTAGTCCGAAATTTTTGTCATCAAATGATGACAAAAGAATAAATCAAATGATTGACTTTATTCAGGATAATAAGATAGATATCTTTTGCATACAGGGTAGCCGAAACATATTTAGCAAACTTTTTAGACAACAACTTCCGAAACAACTTCCTGCCCAGGTAAGCGGGCCGGTCCTGGTTATAACATTATAAGGCATTTATTAAACTTGTTTTCCATTAGAAGATCGCACCTGCGCCTCTGCATCGCTGACGAGCCTTCGTATCAAATCTTTCTCTTTCTCGAAAGAAGTTTGTGTAGAAGCCCGTTCTAAAAAAGTCTTAGCCTTCTGAGCATTTCCTTCGAGTAAGTAAAACTTGCCAAGTGTGACATTCAAAGAACAGTATTGATTGAAAAAGGGATGACGATGCAACTCATGGAGCATCGCAAAGGCACGCTCTTTTTCCCCGGCATAATACAGGGCAATTGCATAATTTAATTCAACAAAAGGATTGGGATTATTACGAAGCAACTGCTCATATAATTGGCGGATCGTCTTCCAATCAGTCGTGTTAAAACTCTTCGCTGTACAGTGTACAAATGCGATTGAAGCTTCAAGATGGTAACTGGACAATAAATTACTCCTGGCTCCGACCAAGAAGTCTGTGGCCAGTAATATGAGCTCGGTATTCCAAAGGGAACGATCCTGCTTTTCCAGATCAAGCAGCTCGCCTGACGCTCCGAACCGCGCTTTAAACCGGGCGGCGTTGAATAGCATAAGCGCATAGAGAGCATTTGTTTCTTTAGTGGCAAGTCCGCTATTAATAAGTCCTTTGGTCATAAAAAGCGCATCCTCGCACAGCTCTTCCCTGAGAATTTCTTTTCCCCAGGAGGATTTATAGCCTTCGTTGAATATCAGGTATAAAATCTTGTGAACGATTCCAAGGCGTGGTTTTAGGGCGGCTAGGACGGGCTCCTCCAGCAGGATTTTCTCATCCTTTATTTTCTGCCTGGCCCGCAGCAGGATCTTGTCAACACCGTCGATGGTCATAGCAAGAATCCTGGCAATGGCTTCAACCTTAAGGTTTGCTACATATTTTAAAGTAATTACCACTTGCGTTTTTGGTGTAAGGTCAGGATGCGCACAGGCGAACAGCAATTTTAATTGCTGGTCGTCAAAGGCAGTTTCAGCAAACTTCACTTCAACATCCTGTAAATTCAGATCGTCCCTAAGACCTTGCGTCCTCTTGTGATTTCGAATTTTATTCAGCGCCTTGTTTTTACAAACTTTATACAGCCATCCCGTTGGATGGAATGGGAGTCCATTCTTTTGCCAGTCGGTCAACGCTGCCGAAAAGGAGTCTTGTACTATGTCTTCAGCCGTTTCAAGATCTATATCGCGTGAAGAATAGAGCAGGGAAGCCACCATTTTTCCAAAGTGTTCCTTGTACAGCTTATCCACTTCCGCGCGTGCCGGGCTCATTTCAGTCTGTTAATTCGGACATAGGCCTAACCTCAATAACGGCTAGTCCCTGCAGCACTAAAGGGCAAGCTTGCGCAAAGGCTACGGCCTGTTCGATATTTTCAGCTTTTATGATATCAAATCCACTGACGCCTTCTTTTGATTCAATGAACGGTCCATCAGAGAGAACTTCATTCCTTGTTACGTAACGTCCCTTTACTTCCAGAGGATTTCCCTCGACATAGTTTCCTGATTCTGCAATAGACTCAATCCATTTCTGCATTATTGGCATGTTGGAGAATCGCTCTTCATCCGTGTATCGTCCGATTGTTTTTAGATCTTCTCTAATGATCAATAAAAATTTCTGCATGGCTGATTATTTGGTGAAAATAAGATTATGTGTTTTCGACGAAATGAATTTAGAAAATCCATATCCGACGTGATCGTAAGATCATGCTAATGACACGCAACTGGATGAAGTCCGGACAAGAAAGTTTGGAAATCTTTTAATTAAAAGAAAGGCAGGCGGCGCTGTAATCGCACCTTGAATTGATACAAAGAAATTGACTAATGGCAGTCCTTTAAGTGAGGAAGGACTTTTCCTATCGGTTTGGGCTTTATCTTCATAATATCCGTTGGCGTATGGCACACAACGCCGCAACCATTGAAGATCACGATAGGGTATTTTATCAAGTGAGCGTCGTGAACAAGCACCTCGAGCCAGCCGTCCATGGTAAAGGTATTGGTAGATACCATAGCTTTATAATCAGGATGAGAATGGTCGAGGAGATCATTTGGATGAACGCCTGCCATATTGATGATTTCTTTCCAATAAGTAGGGGAGAGTTTTTCGTGGATAACGTCGACCTCATTGATGTGCGCACAAATATCACGGGCGATCGCCCGGGTCTGTTTACCTACATTGGAGTGTGGATCATAGACCAAAAACAGCTCATTTGGGTGAAATTGCATGGCCGTTGGGGTTAGTTTGTTGAATATACTACAAAATTAGCTCGGTCACAATCGATTGCAGCAAATTGAGTTTAATTTATGGCGACAAGGGTCCGAATTAAGACCATTATGGCGCTTGGCTGGAGACCAATCCAAACCAGCAACAAAGTTAAAATCGACATAGTGACCCCGCTGATTATGTAGACTGACGGATGTAATTGCTCTGCCCGTTGTTTTTCCGTTTCAAAACGCTCAGCCATTGTTGCGATTATTTTCAGATAATAGTACAGGCCGAGCGCACTGTTGACAGCAAGCATGACGACCAGCAACCATTGGTTGGAGTCTACACCAGCGGCCACGATGTAAAATTTTCCGATAAAGCCGGCTGTTAGCGGAATGCCTGCCAGCGAAAGGAGCATTGAGGCAAAAACGGTGGCAGTGAGGGGTCGCCTCCAGAATAGACCCCTGTAATCTTGAAGCAATTCAGCGTCGCGATCTTTATCGGAAAGGGTGGCTAGAATTCCGAATGCGCCAGTGGTGGTTATGAAGTAAGCTACCAAATAAAAACTTACTGCTTCCACGCCCAGCTTTCCGCCTGCTAGAAACGCAACCAGCAAATATCCGATATGCGCGATAGACGAATAAGCGAGCAACCGCTTGACGTTTGTTTGTTTCAATGCCAGGAAGTTTCCTGCAAACATGGAAGCAATGGCTATAATTGTAAAAATCAGAATTAACGAATGGTATTGATAACCGTTGATCTCAACGAAAAAACGAACCAGCAAGGCCATCATGCCGCCTTTCGAAACGGTAGCAATAAATGCTGTTACGGGTGCCGGTGCGCCTTCATAAACATCGGCGGTCCACATATGGAATGGCACGACACCCAGCTTAAATCCTATTCCCGTTAACATCAGCCCGAAGCCTGCAAACACAATCAAGGGCATCTCGGGTAATGAAGAAAGATGCTGTGCAATGGTGGAAAAATCCATTGAGCCAACGGCAGCATAAACCAATGCCATCCCAAAAAGTAAAAATGCAGAGGAAAACGCCGCAAGGATCAGGTATTTGATCCCTGCTTCATCTGACCTTTCGCGTTTTCGCAAATATGCGATCATGGAATAAAGGGAGACGCTTAGTATTTCCAATCCCAGAAAAAGCGAGACAAAGTGTTTACTGATAACCAGCACAATTGCGCCAAGCGTCGCCAGGATCAGCAGGATATAATATTCTTCTTTCCTTTCTTCGCGTTGTTCGAAGTAAGCGTAAGAGATCATAGTTACCGCCAAGGCTGTCAACAATATCAGCCCGGTATTGAATGTGCCAAAGCCATCGAAAATGAAAAGTGGCTCGATTACCCATTTCTGCGCGGCCTTATACACTGCCAGGTAAACAAAGTCCGCAGCCAGCGACACCGTTGTGATAACATAGATTACTTTATGATTTCGTTTGACCGCAATTGAAAACAGAATCAGGATCGCCGAACTCGTAAGTATAAAAAGCGGAACGATGCTGAGGAAATCGGTCTTAGTCATTGCTCTCTCCTTTCTCCCTGGCAATGGAAAAAATGCTTTGCGGGTCTGAGATGGTGACGTCTGCTTTTTTGATCAACACGTCCGACTTACTTACCGTGTCAAGTATAGGTTGAGGGAATAATCCTAGCAAGATAATTAGCGCGGTTAGTGGTACAAGGATTAGTTTCTCGCGCATGTTAAGATCTTGCAGATCTCTAATTGTTTGCTCGCCGCCATAAAAGACTTTTTGAATAATTCTCAATGAGTAGATGGTTCCGGCTATAAGCCCGATCGTTGCTAAAATGGTGAGCTTGTGGCTGGACTGCCACGAGCCTAACAGTGTTAAAAATTCTGCAACAAAATTTCCAAGTCCCGGGAGCCCCAGCGACGCCATGGCAAATATCAGGCCTATGGTGCCCATGAAAGGCATTCTCTTCCAGAACCCACCCATCTGCTCTACGTCGCGTGTGTGAATCCTCTCATAGAGCGATCCAGCCAAAATGAAAAGAGCGCCGGTACTGATGCCGTGTGTGATCATCTGCATAACGACGCCTTGCATAGCCAGGTCGTTAAATGCGAAGACACCAAGCATAACGAATCCCATATGGCTTACGCTCGTATACGCCACCAGCCTTTTCAGATCCGTTTGCGAAAAGGCCAGCAATGCGCCATAGAGAATTCCCACGACTCCCAACAGCATTGCCCAGGGAGCAATCTCACTCGCGGCGTCCGGGAACATCGGTATGATGATACGTACCAGACCATAGGCGCCAGTCTTCAACAACAGACCCGCTAAAATCAGACTGCCCGCCGTAGGCGCTTCGGAATGCGCGTCAGGTAACCAGGAATGAAAAGGCACCACTGGCAATTTGACAATGAACGCCGCCAGGAATCCCAGCATCAACCAGCGTCCTGTGGCCTCCGACAAGTTCGTATCCAGCAATTGAAAATAGTTGAAGGTGTAATCGCCGGATTCTTTACCATGGACAAAATATAGTCCCAGTATTGCCAGGAACATGAGCAGACCGCTAGCCTGAGTAAAAATGAAAAATTTGTACGCAGCATATCGACGGTTTTCATGCCCCCAAATTGCGATCAGAAAATACATGGGAATCAACATTACCTCCCAGAAAAAGTAAAACAAAAAAAGGTCCATCGTTAGGAAAACCCCGGTGATTCCGGCCAGGACCCAAAGCAGGTTGAAATGAAAAAAGCCAATTCTGTATTGGATTTCCTCCCATGAGGTAAGGACTGCGAAAATTCCAAGAACAAATGTCAGCATTAACATCAACAGGCTTAAACCGTCCAAAGCCAGGTTGAAACTGATACCGAACGTCGGTATCCAGGGTAATTCATATCTTGCCAGCCACGACGACCGGGATTGTTCAATAAGAAAATTTTGATCTGACCATAGCAGGAGCGCGGAGGCCAGATTGAAAAACAGCGCCAGTAGCGCGAGCCATCTTGAAATTATAGGATTCCAGCGTGCGACGATCCAGGCGGAAATGCCGCCGATCATGAGAACGATAATGAACGTCATCAAAATCATAGCAATAGCCCAAGGGTTAGGATTAGAATGGCTCCAATAACCACGCTCATGACATACCATCGAAGGATACCGCCTTGTGTCTTTGCAAAAATGTTATGCAGAGATTCCGAAACGGTCACAATTGACGTATAGAAACGGTCGATTACATCTTGCTTGTTGATAGTTGCAAGGAAGACATATGGCCGTACCAGCAGGGTGTTATATAGCGTGTCGAAGCCCCATCCGGTAAACCACAAGTGATGAAGGCTGGCAACTGATGCTTTGAGCTTGGCAGGTGCTTCCGGTCTTTTCAAATAGAAATAGTACGCAATGTAGATTCCGGCCAGACAAAGCGTTGCAGTGATGAGCTGGATTGTCCACTCCAGGCCGGTGGTTGCATTTGATTGCAGGGCGATCGTTGGGAAGAGCGGCTTCAGATAATCCGAAAACAATTGAACGTGCCCAAGGGTATGAGGGAGTTCGATAAAGCCACCGATTAATGATAACCCCGCTAATATGATCATAGGGAAATTCATCATCCATCCAGGATGATGTCCTATGGGTGTTTTGGCTTCACCAAAAAACGTGACGAACACCATCCGGAATGTGTAAATGGATGTGATAAACGCCCCGGCAAGTGCAGCGGTAAAAAACCATAAATTACCCTTTTCCGCCACCAAGGCGAGCCACAAAATATTATCCTTACTGTAGAAGCCCGCCGTTATAAACGGGAGTGCGGCGAGGGAAGCGGATCCAATTAAGAATGTCCAGTATATCGGCGGGGCTTTCTTCCTAAGGCCACCCATTTTAAACATGTCATGCTCATGATGCAGCATGTAAATGACTGCTCCTGCCCCGAGGAATAATAATGCTTTGAAGAATGCATGGATCATAAAATGAAAGATTGCAGCGGACCATGCCCCGACACCCAGGGCGAGGAACATGTATCCGATCTGACTGATGGTTGAATAAGCCAGTACACGTTTCAAATCGAATTGAGTAAGCGCGCTGAATCCTGCCAGAAGTAATGTCAACGCTCCAACTACTGCTACAATATTTTGGGCCGCTGGCGCAAGCTCAAAAAGAACGTGGGTCCGGGCGATGAGGTAAACACCCGCCGTAACCATTGTTGCAGCGTGAATTAATGCGCTCACGGGCGATGGGCCGGCCATGGCATCGGGCAGCCATGTCTGCAGTGGCAGTTGCGCAGATTTGCCGACGGCGCCCCCTAAAAGTAAAAGGGCGATGATGGTTGCCATCTGTGAACCAGGGATCAAGGTCTGCGGAGCTTCAGTTAAGATATTCTGGATTGTCAGCGTGCCAAACGCGTTAAAGAGCATAAATAAGCCTATTGCCATCGCTGTGTCTCCAACCCGCGTAACAATAAATGCCTTTCGCGCGGCATCGCCATTTTTCTTCTCTTCATACCAGAAGCCGATCAGCAAATAGCTGCACAATCCAACACCTTCCCATCCAAGGTACATTAAGACCAGGTTGTCGGCCAGAACCAGTATTAGCATGGAGCATACAAATAAATTTAGATATGCGAAGAATCTGGCGAAGCCTTC
>DASUTP010000305.1:0-3713 GCA_036374515.1 Chryseolinea sp.
ACCGCCAGGCATTTTAAATTTTCAAAGGCGTGCTGTAACAAAAGTAATTTGCATTCAGTGTTGACCGGTGATCGCTGAACACTTTTCCCATACCACGTGGTCCCGATCTCAAGACGGCGGACGTCTTTTTCGATATTCATATACCGCGTAGACCCAACGATCCGGTTATCTTGTTTTCGGTTGATCACGAATGGAAGTGAGACTCCGTCGTTTTTTTCCTGAAGGGCCTTGTTAATCCATGCCTCCATGCCCTCCGGCGTTGGAATAAAAGTGTACCAGAGCTTCCACAATTCTCCATCCCTGACAGCTTCCTGTAAATCCGCGAGATGCTGAACCTCCAGCGGTAACAAAGAAATGTGTTCACCGGAAAGGGTTGTTGGGGTGGGTGGGTAATCGTAATTCATAGCAGTCTTAAATAAAGGGATGAAGATAATGCTTTGGCTCTTTATCGCGGATGGTTTCTGTTTTAAGAACATGAAAAAAGAAGTTATTCAAAGGTTTTAAAATATTGCAGCGATGCCGCAAAAGCAGGCTAATGCATCCCGCGAAGGATTTATATATTGCATGGGGATGGAAATTTGTTCCGAGAGTAGCTTCATGAATTCCAATAAGTTATTATCGTTCCAGGCACCGGTTTATGCCGCGTTTGCCCTGGCATTTGCGAGTTTCGGTGACGCATTTTTATACCCATTTCTTCCGCTTCATGGCGAGAGCCTGGGAATGTCGCCCGCGTGGATTGGAATTCTTCTTTCCATCAATAGATTCGCAAGGATTTTCGCCAACACCGTCATCGCGCGGGCCTGCGCAAACTACGGCTTCAGATTGATGACCATTTTTGCAGTAGGCGTAGCGGTATTTTCTACAATTGGTTATGGTTTAGTGACAGGCATTGCAGGATGGGTATTATTCCGGATAAGTTGGGGTCTGTCATACTCAGTCCTTCGTATCAGTGCAATATCATACGCCCTGGATCACGAGCGACGAGGCCTTTCGCTGGGATTAAGCAAGGGTGTGCAGGAAGCCGGGCCGATGGTTACTCTGCTGGTGGCCCCTCCGTTATTGTTTCCACTGGAGCCTGAGATTACTTTTGTCGTTCTTTCAATCGCATCCCTTCCCGGTTTTTATTTTGCATGGAAACTTCCCAATAAGTTTGGCGAAATAACCCCCTTTTCTTTCCGACGATTTGCGAAAGTTCCATCCACTTTCAATCTTTTGACCTTCTGCTCCTCCATTTTAATCGAAGGAGTTGTGGTAGTGACGCTCGGCGTCCTTTTCTTGAAGTACAGGGAAGATATTTCCGTGATGACAGCCAGCATCCTGGCCGCATCTTATCTGGGATACAGGCGAGTTTGTCTTATTTTATTTTCACCTTTCGGTGGATGGATCGCCGATAAATACGGCCTTGAACGCATTGTGATTATTTCAATGGCAATGGTGTTGCTCGGTCTGATCTTTTTGACCGCCGGATACATTGAAGTTGGCGCGGCAATTGGCTTTGCGTTCTACAGTATACTTTCGGCATTAACACCCGGCGCTGCAATAAAAGGTCAATCAAGCCTTGATGCCGTGTCGGACAACGCTACGTGGAGAGATATCGGTGCCGCGTTGGGCACGCTAACGGGTGGGCTACTCCTTGAATCTGAATTTATTACTACCGCGTTGATCTTTGGAATTTTAGTAATGAGTATGCTTTTCATAAAATATGCCGGCCTGAAAGGCAAGGCAGCGGAAATTTTACGACTTTAAGTAATGCAAATCATAGTCGCGAGCATCTTTGCCTTTGTTACGACGAATATCGATGATATTTTTATACTGGTTTTGCTTTTCAGCGATCCAAAATTCAAGAAACGTTGCATCGTATTGGGACAATATTTGGGCATAGCTACGTTGACAGGCCTGAGTTTTGTCGGATCATTCGTCGGCCTCCTCATCGATGTTAAATATGTTGGGTTGCTTGGAATCGTTCCTATCTATATAGGAATAAAATCGCTTGTAGCGTTGGTAAGAAATATTTCTGAAGAGAAAGAAGACGTTACTATTGCCCTAAATCCCCTCAAAACGGGCAGCATTTTCCAAATCTTGTCTGTGGCGTCGATCACTATTGCGAATGGCGGAGATAACATAAGCATCTACGTTCCCCTGTACGCGACACTTACAAGCACGGGCAAGATTGCCATGACGGTCATATTTTTATTGATGACCGGTTTATGGTGTCTGCTCGCCAGGTATATCAGCAGCCATCCATTTGCCAGCAAGCGTATTGAAAAGTATGGCCATCTCGTAACGCCTTTTGTCTTTATTCTGCTGGGTATCTATATTATGTACCAAAGCAATACATTGGATTTGCTCGTCACAAAGTGAGGTGAATTTCGCTGGCAGCACATTGCTATCAACCGCAATTCCCGGGCTTGGACAAGATTATCATTTGCGATGTCAAAAATTTCACCCACAAGACCCAGATACACGCATCCGCTTTTTTAGCGCGTGGACTTAATCAGCGGAGAATTTTTAGGCGATGTCGGCGGAAAGGTGCTCAAATATTTTTGAATGCAAATTATTTTGCATTAGTTTGGGTAAACGATCAACCTGAATCGAACCGTGAGAAAGCTTTTCTCCATACTATTTGCCCTGTTACTCCTCCTTAACGTTATGGGTTATTATGGCGTTTTTCTTGGCCTTCAGTACAAAAATGACAGGGAAATGATCAAAAAGTTCGATGCTGATGCCTATTCGCAAGCAGAAATGCTGACGATTAAAATTCCAATTTCGATTCCTTATGCTTCGGATTCCAGGGAGTTCGCACGCGTCGATGGAATATTTGAACACGACGGGGAATTTTATCGGTTGGTAAAGCAAAAGTTAGAAAGGGACACGCTATATGTTGTTTGTATAAAAGACCATGAAAATAAACGGATTGATGACGCCATGGAGAGTTTTGTAAAGACTTTTACTGACAGTCCAGTCGATAATCATTCTAACGCTAAAGTTGCTGTCGCCTTTGTGAAGGATTTCATTCCGCAATGTTTTTCGGTCCAACATCTTGCAATGGGATGGGAAGCCGATGTTGTTAAAGAATCCTCTTGTACCGTTTTAAAATCTTCTTTTATATCCTCTATTGTACACCCGCCTGAACGCGGCTGATTATCATCTCTCTGTATTTGACAAAATCATTGGTATTCATCTAGGGCACGGTCAATACTGTGCAAGTGATTATACAGAAGGGAATTCGGCCGGCATAAGTTTGGGTTTGCTGCCCTTGTTCACTACCTTCTTCTGTAATCAAAACACATGCATGAACGTGCAGCGCCTTTCGGAGGTGGAAATAACATCGATCGGTTTGATTTGGGTTACCGAAAGATCACATCAATTTGAAGGGAAAGAATCAATGATTCGCAACTGATAATGTCCGCAGGCTTTGGGTTGTCTGCGGACAGAGTCAAACCTGTCAGATTTCACAGAGACAATTTTATCCTTCTCAACTAAGAAACAGATCCGCTGGCATGATTGGGCTGCCAGCGGATGCTGTTTTCAACTTTCCTGAAACCATTTCCATATGCCATATATACCAGTTGAAGATCATCTCCCGGGAATTACGGGACTGCTTGAATATCGCAGAGATTCTGCTCAGCCAATTCGTGAACTTACGCATCTGCTGTTGCGTGGACCCTCTACGTTGACGGAAGGCGAACGCGAACTTATTGCAACGATTGTCT
>DASUTP010000306.1:0-6275 GCA_036374515.1 Chryseolinea sp.
GCTCAAAGGATCCTTGTTAAAGTATGACGATCAAGAACCGGAACTAAGCCCACGGGAGGGAACCAAAAAGCCTTTCCAAAAGAAATTTCCCGACAACACGCAGCCCTATTCTTACGCACGCACGAGCTTTCAGCTTTCAGCTTTAAACTCACGACGGCACCGCTATCCGATAGCTCTTGCCTTTTTTCACCGTAAGCCGGTTCTCCCGTAACCAGGGGTTATGACGCTTAAGCAATTTGTAATTCGTTCCGTGCGCTTTGGCGAAAGTTACAAGATCCTTAACCGTTTCATCGACTTCGATATATCGCAATGGCTCTTGCTTGTAAAGGTGCGCAGGCTCAATATGAAATCCGTAGCGCAAAGGGTTTTCAGCAATCTCTTTGATGGCCAAGATCCGGAAGACATATCGCGAGGTTTCATCGTTAAGGTATAAATCGTAATACGAATCCACCGATTGATCTTCTAGCGCGCGATCCATACCACTCATGCCGCGGTTATACGAAGCGGCAACCATAGTCCAGTTGCCAAATTTTTTGTAGGATTTTTTTAAATACTTGCATGCTGCTTCGGTGGCCTTCAGCGGATCGTAACGCTCATCCACTTCACCGGTAATTTCCAGGTCGAGTTCCGTGCCCGAAGACTTAAGAATTTGCCAATAACCTACCGCTTCGCGATGAGATATTACATTCATCAAATTGCTTTCAATCAACGGCAGATATTTAAAGTCTTCTGGGATATCATATTTCTTTAGAATTTTTTCCATCTCGGGAAACCAGCGGGCGGCCCGCTTGATAAGAAAAATTGTGTTGCTGTGCAGGTAACAATTGATTTGAAGCTCCTTGTCCAGGCGCTCATGAACGTCGGGAATATCCAGGGGAACAGGCTCTCCAGCGAAAGACATTTTAGCAGGTACGTCAAACGAAACGGCTGGCAGGCGCTGGTCCGCGATCTCACCTTCATACTGGACTTCGAATACACCCTCGTCTGAAATTTTGTCGCGGCTCGGTTTTGTAGACCACTCCTTGTAGGAGATGTACCCGAAAAGAATAACGAGGCAACAGATGGATAGGTATGATGAAAGGGTCAATTTCATGATCAATGAATTCGAATTACGCCAGAGTCTTGATTACGCGACAGCAAATATAGCCACTGAACGAAGCTCCTTTATTTACTGACAGGCATAAACAGTACCTTGTACCATTCTATTAATAATCAAATTTATTTTGGTTTTGTTCCCGGCTCCGCAGCCGCGGTATTGCGATACTTTAACCCTTGGAGTTTTGTTATATTTGCTCAAAACCGGACAGGAATATGATAAATTACATCAAACGAAAGCTGGAAAAAATAAGGCAAAAAAAGACATTCCTGGAATATGGTTATGAAATAAAAAAGTTTGAGATCGACAGGATAGGCACTGTTGAATATGCGCAGTGGTTGCACCCATTCGAGCAACCGAAAACCATTACAACCTCAAACGTGAATTTTTATAAAAGACTGGCAAAGCCCGGGGCCATGATCATCGATATAGGCGGGCATACCGGCGATACTACAGTACCCATGGCGTTAGCGGCGGGAAAAAGTGGTCTTGTGCTGGCCCTGGAACCCAATAAATATGTGTATAAGATCCTGGAAAAAAATGCCTCGCTGAACCCAGCGCATACAAACATTCAAACCCGTTGTTTTGCGGCAACCAAAGACGAAGGTGAATTTGTTTTTAACTATTCGGATGCGTCCTTTAACAATGGAGGCTTTTTGTCGGAAATTCACAAGAAAAAACACCACCACGACTTCACCCTTAAGGTTCAGGGTAGAAATCTGGAAAAATACCTGAAGGAAAATTTCCAGGGTCAATTGCCGAAACTCGAACTAATAAAAGTAGATGCCGAGGGATATGACAAGGAAATACTGAAAACAATCCCTGAGATCTTAACACAATACAAGCCTAACTTAATGATCGAATGCTACAAGCGGCTCGATCAAAACGAACGGGATGAATTGTTCGACGTGGTCACCGGTTTTGGCTATAATCTTTACTACCTGGAAAACTTTGAGGAGACTGGCAACAAGATATTACTCGAAAAGAAAAACATGAGCGACAGGAAGCACTTTGAAATGTTAGCAATCCATAAGGACAAGCTGCAGAATGTGTGATCAGTTGTCGGAAAAATTACCGGTGATGTAGGATGCGATTCCGATCCTGAATCCATAATCCAGGTATTTCCCATCCTGGAAACTAGCCGCTGCCTCCAGTCTCAAAAACCTTAATATGCCGTCGATGGAATAACCGACCTCGGTATAATTCTTTGATGTCGGTGAAGCGAGATAGTTCACAAAAATATTTTCACGAATGCCCGCCAGTCGTACCAATGGGATATTGGTGATCAGAAACTTTCGAAATTGATAGTGTAAGTTTCCTGCAAAATATTTATCGCTGGTGCTGAATGCATAATATTCCAGGAGCCTGAAACTTCCAACAGGGTCATTGGTGATGAATGGAGTTTTGTTTCCTTGAAAATGCTTGAAGTCCATAAAGTACATTTTGTCTGAAGTGAGAAACAGTCCACCGCGCAGCGCCAGGTCTACGTTTCCACGGATGCCGATTTTAAATCCATGCTTGATCGCCAGCTCCAGCTGGTCAAAATCTATATCGCTGTCAAGAATGTTATCGAAACCTTTCCGGTAGTCAAGCGTAATGATAGGCGAAGAATTAGGTACTTCCGATCGTCTGCCGTTGCGGATCGTGTATTTTATCCAAGGCCTGGCGGTTAAGCCGATCGACCCAATAAATGCATTGTGAACGGGAAATGAAGTGTCTGATAACTCTTCGTTCACGGGTCTGTTCGGAGTATAGTCTTCGATCTTATCCCGGTTGACAATTTTAAATTCGGAGTTGTTTTCAAGTTCGCGACGCCTGGCCCAGGACCATGTGGTGCCAATGGTGAAATAGGGATTGATCCTTTTTCTGAATAACAGGTCGAGATAGTCACGCTCATAAAGCTTCATGAGGTTCTTTTCCAGGAAAAGCGTCGTAAAAGTATTGACAATGGGCAATATGGGTTCGTCGGGATTGTATTGTTTTATAAAGCGACCGCCTTCAAGTTCAAGCCTGTAATTTTTATTTCGAAGGGTGAAATTCAAATTTCCGGATGGCTCTTCTCTGGAAAAAGCGTAACGAAAGACTGGTGTTATAGAAAATCTTGTCTTGTTCGTGTCCTGAAGAATTGTACCAAAGGACACTTTATAATTAAAATTCCATCCGTCCACCGTGTTGAACCCGGGAATCGGAAAGTAAATTTTAAAGTTTGAGTGTTTTGAAATTTTATAATTGTCGCCGATGATCAGGTCCCATGGCTGGAAGCCTTTATGCCTTGAATCTTTAAGCGTATCGCCTGCTTCTTTTCTCCGTGAAACCTCCGCGATGCTATCGGACTTTTGATAACCTTCCACCTCTTCCGCCGTAAGGGGAACCGGCCGCACGGAAGCCCAGTACGCCGAGTCTTTTGTGTAGGCACCGCTGTCGATTTTGAAGTCGGAGTTGGAAATAATTTCAGGTGCCTCAAGCTGGGCTATCTCCGCCTTCTCATACTCTTTCATAATGGTATTTAACTCCTTCCGGGTGATTTCTTTTCCTTCCGACAAGCGTTGCTGCAATTGTTTTGCCTCTGCCTGCCGCGCCTGCTCCTTTTTTGATAACGTTTTGAATTTTTCTTCAATCTCCTTTGCCTGTTCCTTTTCTATTTTTTCGTCAATCACTTCCATCTTTTCGCTCTCCACGTATAATTCAGGATTCAGCTGAATTTTGTAATCGCTTACAGTAGCCAGGTAGTTGAATTCGAATTCAAATCCAAAAACTTTTCCGCCAACTTTGAATCTGTGGGAGACAGGCATCCAGGCTTTGTCTTCGATAGGGGCATACACAGCCTTGATGTTTACATCGATGCCGAGCTTGGTCGTATGGATATCCATGCTATGAATAGCCCACCAGTTTTCGACGATATAAATAACCCCGTCTATAACGTCATCGCCTTTTGATCGAGGAATGACCTTGATACGGCTCACTTCATAATTCCGGTCCTTGAAGGTTCCCATGTATTCGAACTTGTAATAGGAGAACGCTTTGGGTGACAGGGGCGAAACGGTCTCCGCTACTTCCGGCTCATAAAAACTTCCAAAGATGTAGGGATTGGGGGAGGTGTTATTGTCATTTCCGTCACTGCGAATTGAAATTACCTTTTCTTCGAATTTTCCCGGTCTTGTATACTTGATATCGCTGATCGATTCGGTAACGAATACCCTTCCTTTTTTAATACCTTCTTTTTCCAGTCTTCGTTTAGCAACCCATGGATAATCTTTTAACTGGCCTGATCCCTTTATATACACCCGGGCCGAATAGCTATCCAGTTGTTGCAGGTGGTATTGTGCCTTGGCGATGGTCTTCCGCATGATCGTGTATGCAGGATCTTCCGTGCCGGCTTTTACGGTAACGGTCTGTAAAACCGTGACCTGAGTTTTAAGGATTACATTGATCTCTATAAATCCCGCGTCAACGTCTACCGGTTGTGTGACAGTTTCATACCCAAGGAATTGATATACGAGTTCATAGCGGCCGGCTGGAAGAATAATTTCGTACCGGCCATTCTCATTGGTGGTTGTACCGCTGCCCGTTTGTTTAACAAAAATTGTCGTATAGGCTAATGGTTCGCCTTTTTCATCAGTTACCAGGCCGCGTACACCCCCTGCATGGGCGGAAGTCGAGATCAGCAGAAAACAGCTCGCAACAAGAAATACGGTCCTCAACATCAGCAGGAGCATTTCTGATAACGATTTTACGCGCATGAATTTCTTACTTTAGTCCTGGTAAAAGCCCCTGGCCCTGATCTTTTCCTCAACCGCATCAGGAACAAGGTATCTGACCGATTGTTTTTTTTTGATGCAATGGCGAATAAAAGTCGCAGAAATATCCAGCATTGGCGCTTCTGTATATGTAACGTTAGGATGCTTTCTGAGTTCAGAAAGTTGCGTGTTGGGACGTGGATAGACGTATAATCCGTAATCCGCCAGAATTTGCTCGTGATTTTTCCATTTAGAGAAGTTGACCAGATTGTCTTCCCCAATAATTACTTTGAATTCTTTGTCGGGATGTTTTTCCTTGAGGTGAACCAAAGTGTGTATAGTATAATTAGGTTTCGGCAGATGGAATTCAATATCGCTGACCGCGAATTTATAGTTATCAGAAATGGCAAGCTGTACAAGGTCGTAACGGTCAAATTCGTGCAACAATCCTTTTGCAGGCTTAAATGGATTTTGTGGAGAAACGACAAACCAGATTTTCTTTAAATCGGTTGTTTCGGCCATGGTGTTTGCAATGATCAAATGCCCCATGTGAATGGGGTTGAACGAACCAAAAAAGAGACCGATTTTCACCGCGACCCTGGTTGAATTGTATCCAATGTTTTCTTAACTAGAAAAAGATTTTCCGTATAGCCAAGCGTCGTCAGGAACTCCACCGAGCGCGCTGATGGTTTCCCTCCGTCAATATTGTAGAATTTGAATCCGAAGTCCGCAAGCCAGCGGATAAAATTTGCCGGGTCCTGGCCACCTTTACGGATTAAAACGGGTGAGTACTCGATGAACATGTAAGGCAATTGCTGAAGCAACTCGGCCGCATTTTTTAGTGCGAAAACCTCATACCCTTCAATGTCGATCTTGATCAGTTTCACTTTCTTAAAATCAACGTTCCGGTCCCTGAGAAAGTCCTCCACGTTTACTGTTTCTACCTGAATCGATTTGTTGGTTTGAGGATTTATATCGAGCAGTGAGTGTCTGCCGGAGTTTTTAGGGTGATATAAGAACAGCGTCGATTGCCCTGACTTTTCCGCTACAGCTTTATTTACAGCCTCAATATTTGAAATTCGGTTGTGTTCGATATTTTTCTTGAGCAGTTCGAAATTCAATGGCTCCGGCTCGAATGCATAAAACATCACCTTCCGGTTTATGTTGTTTTTGAGCACGATCGAGTACCAGCCGATGTTGGCGCCGATGTCCAGGATCACATCGCCATCGCCGAAGGGCAGTGTCAAAAGAAAGGACGTATGATCCGGGTGAAGCGAACCACGCTTGAATATTCTTCGACCCATCGCATCATGAATCTCTACCTGGAAGTCCAAATTAAATATGGTATCGGTGGCAGTGAGGAATTTTCGACGGAGAATTCTCTTATATAAGAAAAATTTGAATGATTGAATGAAATACCTCATTCCAGTTCAGGACTTTAG
>DASUTP010000307.1:0-3416 GCA_036374515.1 Chryseolinea sp.
CGGGTCCGACCTCACTCGTTTACCAAACTCTTCCCAATCAAAACCAGTTTCAATCCGGTTGTGCCTGAGCGCCGGAATCTGTGTAGTGATCAATATGGTTGTACCATCTACATCAGCCCGGTGATATTGGGGAATCTGTAATTTTGTTGCTTTGCTCATCTTAAATTTTGCGCCGGGGAAGAACTGCTGGAAAAAATTTTTCAGCGTCGTGATATTGTCCATTCCGTACATCAACACTACCTCCGGTTTGAAAGTCTGGATCTTAGTAATAATTGTGGTGATGCGGCGCTGAAGCAAATATTCCTGATACAGCGCACGACTTTTAAGAAAACCCATTTGTGGAATATCCAGCCAGCTGTAATACCAGGCATGATTGTGGGGGCTTGGCAGGGGGTACAATTGCATCAATGCCTCGTTGCCGGCGGAGGGTGATGCAAAAATATTCTTTTGATATTCCAGCAGGTCAGGAAGGTTTTCGCCCCGATAGCCATGAACAAAGGCGATGAGGTTTTTCCACACCCCGTTTTGAACAGCGTTCGTATCGAAGCGGTATTCGTAGCGATTAGCAAGCAAACTTGTTTTATCGTTTGAATTTTTCCGGGAAGGCGGGTCCCAACGAATGGCTACCTGCTTATAGAGCTCGCGAATGTTGCAAAGTGTGGGTTCATCTGCAAACGGATGAACCTTGTAAAAATACTCGAGCTTTTCCGCGACCTCTTCCGGTACCTCGCCACCACTTTCCTCGTAACCGATGAACCAGACCTTCGACTGCCAGGACCCATAGCCGTAAAAATTTTTGATCCAGTGTGTAAGTTTTTTTTCTTCAATTACCATGAAACGAAAGATAACAAATGAAAAATTCGATGCCAATCTAAAGAAAATCCGATATTAATCCGTTCCTGAACTTCCGTTGAAACAATCGTGTTAATTTTAGGTCGATGCTGAACGCATCGGTTTAAATAATAATGGAACAGATTCTAAAACATATACCACTCTCCATGCTGGACCTTGCCAGCATTATCCAAAGCGATAAGTCCGCTGGCGACGCTTTTAAAAGAAGTCTTGCGTTTGCCCGACATGCTGAACAAATGGGTTACCGTCGCTATTGGTTCGCCGAGCATCACAATATGGAAAGTGTTGCTTCGGCCGCTACGGCCGTGCTCATTGGATTCATAGCACAGGGCACTACCACGATAAGGGTAGGCGCTGGAGGTATTATGTTGCCGAATCATGCTCCATTGATAATCGCTGAACAATTCGGAACGTTAGCATCGTTGTATCCGGGTCGTATTGACCTTGGACTGGGACGGGCCCCAGGGACCGACCAGGCGACCGCCTATGCGTTGAGAAGAAATTTGCAGGGCGACGTCGACGCGTTTCCAAATGATGTATTAGAGCTTTTGCAGTATTTGGGACCTCCAGACAAGCAAGGAAAGGTGAGGGCGATACCGGGAGTTGGAACGAATGTCCCTGTCTGGCTTCTCGGCTCCAGTACCTACAGTGCTCAGCTTGCTGCTCACCTTGGACTACCATTTGCATTTGCCGCTCATTTTGCACCGGCTCAACTCTTTCCCGCGCTCCAACTCTATACCTCCACTTTCAAGCCTTCGGCCTTCCTCAAAGAACCTTATGCGATGGCGTGCGTCAATGTTATCGCCGGAGAGTCAGATGAGGAAGCACAATACCTTGCGACGTCCGCCTACCAGCTTGTGCTTGGGCTGATACGGAACAATCGAAAACCCATGGCGCCGCCGACTACATCGATGGATGAGCTTTGGACCCCTGACGAACGCGCAGCGGTGAAGCAGATGTTCTATTACTCATTTGTAGGCAGCACAAACACGATAGCGACGCAGTTAACGGAATTTATCGAAAACACCGGCGTCCGCGAACTGATGATCGCTACCCACATTTTCGACATTGAAGCCAAACTGCGATCAATTGAGCTCACAGCCTCACTATTCAAAACCCAGCCGGTTCCATCGGCCGTGTGATTGCGGTGGCCGGTTCGATAGCAAGAGCCGTCATATTAAGTCCATTCTGAACTTGAAAACGATATTGATGCAGATCAATTGGGAACCGGTCGATAGTTCGTAATTTTACAGATTGAAATACCCCTTTTATGGACGACACAGCAATTATGTGGGTTGGATTTAATGCCTTTGTGCTAATTATGCTAGCCCTGGATCTTGGTGTGTTCCATCGCAAAAGCCACGAAGTGTCTGTAAAAGAGGCGCTGATATGGACAGGGGTTTGGATCACGCTTGCGCTGACGTTCAACGTTTTTATTTACTATCAATTTAACGAGGAACTCGCCGTGCAGTTCCTCACTGGATATCTCATCGAGAAATCCTTGAGTGTCGATAATATTTTTGTAATCATTCTCATCTTTTCCTATTTCCATGTTCCAGCTTCCTACCAGCATAAGGTCCTTTTTCTTGGGATCCTCGGTGCATTGGTGATGCGTGTGATCTTCATATTTGCAGGCATAGAGCTCATCCACCGCTTTCACTGGTTGATTTACATTTTTGGAGGATTTCTAATCATCACTGGGATACGCATGCTGTTTGCCAAGGAGACAAAGATCAATCCAGAGAAGAACATTTTTGTGCGAATGGTTCGAAAAATCATTCCCGTGACAAACGACTACGTTGGCGACCATTTTTTTACTCGAAAAGACGGTACACTTTGGGCTACGCCATTGTTTCTTGCGCTGATTGTTGTCGAGGGAACCGATCTGATTTTTGCCGTCGACTCAATCCCGGCAATCCTGGCGATATCCGACGATCCGTTTATTGTTTACACATCGAATGCTTTTGCAATTCTTGGTCTCAGGTCCCTGTATTTTGCCTTGGCTGGTATTGAGAAGTACTTCAAATACCTTAAGTATGGATTGGCCGTCGTGCTTATTTTTGTGGGAACAAAAATGGCGATTGCCGACGTGGTCAAAATTCCTGTGGAGCTTTCACTGGGCATTATAGCTTTTATTTTGGGAGTATCGATGCTCGCATCTGTGCGAAAATCCAAAAGGGATCAAAGGGAGTTGAGGGAATCCGGGACAAATCGTCCTGATCCCGGCAGTGATGAAAAAGCTTCCTCCGAAGAACAAGCCCGGGAAATCCTCAAGGAAAACTAACGGCAACGGTTCGGAGTACTGTCCACGTTCATCTGTAATACGGCGGTCTTTAGAAAACGAATTGTCGCGACATCGATTATTATAACCGAATTTTTTTTAGATTGGACTAATTCATAATCTCCAGGATATTGTTACCGGTCATGAATGGTTGCAAAGCTACGGTTATCAACGCCATGAAATTATTAAGGGCTGCATTCATAGTTATGTCTCTGTATATGTTGGGTTGTGAGGACTCGTCTGAGTCGCCCCAACGTGAAGACTATCCCGACTTGCGGACTTA
>DASUTP010000308.1:0-6271 GCA_036374515.1 Chryseolinea sp.
GCCGTGCGGATCTTGTTTTTCTGGCGCAATTGGTGGAAGCGGTGATCAACGCCGGGGCAGATGTCGTGAATGTCCCTGATACAACCGGGTATTGCTTGCCTCATTTATATGGCAGACGTATCCAGTACTTGTTTGAAAATGTGAAAAACATTGACAAAGCAACGATCTCGGTCCATTGTCACAATGACTTAGGTATGGCAACAGCAAACACCATCGCTGGTTTGATGAGCGGCGCCAGGCAGGCAGAGGTTACCATTAACGGCATCGGTGAACGCGCGGGCAACACTTCGCTGGAAGAAGTCGCCATGGTTTTAAAAACGCACAAAGACCTGAACCTCCATACCAACATCAAGTCTGAAATGTTGTATGAGTTAAGCACATTGGTTTCCGATATGATGCGGATGCCGGTTCAACCGAACAAGGCTATCGTCGGCGCTAATGCATTTGCACACTCATCCGGCATACATCAGGATGGATTCCTGAAAAACTCTGAAAACTACGAGATCATCAATCCCGCCGATGTAGGTGTGCCGTCTTCCTCGATCATTCTAACGGCGCGGAGCGGTCGTGCCGCCTTGAAACACCGATTGGAATTGTTGGGATATTCGCCAAATAAATCAGAATTGGATCAGCTATACACGAGTTTCCTTGCGCTTGCAGACGAAAAGAAAACGATTGTCGATGGCGATTTAATAACGCTGGTGGCCAATACGCCGATTTTAGTGATAACGAAATAACTTTTCGTGAAGCTGGCCTGTTTTTTTAACTTTGAGGCCCTTTACAACATTACATCTATGGCGTTGGCGTTCCGTAAGGCAAAATACATCCTCAGCATTTTTTTGCTTTTTGTTACGCCCTCTCTGTTGGCCCAGGATTTTGGCTTGCAACTTTACAGTCTTCGAAACCAGTTTGCAAAAGATGCCCCAGGCACGATGGCCAAGGTCAAGGCCATGGGCTTTAAAGATGTGGAAATGGCGGGAACATTTGGATTGCCATTTCCAGAGCTCATCAAACTCTTGGCGCAAAATGAATTAAATGTCGTAAGCTTTGGCGCAGACTACGAACGGCTGGAGAAATCCCCGCAGCGTGTTGTAGACGAAGCGCGTTCGTACGGGGCTCAGTTTGTCGTCTGTTTCTGGATACCGCACGACAGTACTTTTACAATTGAGGACGCGGACAAAGCCATTAAGGTTTTTAATGCCGTTGGAAAACTAATCTCACAAAACGGTATGATCTTTTGCTATCATCCACATGGCTATGAGTTCAAGCCATACCAGGACGGCACGGTGTTCGATTATATGATGGAAAAACTCGATAGGCGATATGTTTATCTTGAGATGGATGTGTTCTGGATAAAACAGGCTGGCCAGGATCCATTGGAATTGCTGAAAAAATATTCGACACGTTTCGTTTTGCTGCATTTAAAGGATCGGAAGATCGGAACACCTGATACGGACAACGGTCACGGAGATCTCGAGTCGAATGTTGTGCTGGGCAGCGGCGATGTCGGCATTGCCGAAATAATGCGGGAAGCAAAGCGGCTCGGCATCAAGCATTATTTTATTGAAGACGAATCCTCGAACGTTGAAGTACAGCTCCCGAAAAGTTTAGCTTACCTGCGATCGCTGGATCTGGATCCCTAACCGTTATTTTGAACCCTTGCTCTCAAGCTCTTCAAAATCGATATCCAACACCTCGAACTTTTTCCAGCCGATAAAATCAAAGTGCCACCATTCAGAGCTGTTGACGCGGAATCCGTGCTTTTCCATGGCGGCAATTAAAAGCGTTCGATTTTTTCTTGCCACAGGATCTTTTACGGGAGTTGAAGGCCACGCTGCCTTGGAAAAAGAATCGTAGCCTGTCGGCATTTTTAGTTCCTTGCCGGTTTTTAAATCGATAAGGGTAAGGTCAAGGGCACAGCCCCGATTGTGCCGCGATCCCCGGTAGGGCGATGCAACGTAAGTGGTGTCTTTGTATACTTCATAAAATCTCACCGTAGCTTTATAAGGACGGTACGCGTCGAAAATTTTTATTCCTAATCCCTGAGATTTCAGATCGGCCTGAATTTTTTTCAACGCCTCGGCCACTGGCTTGCGCGCATATGCCTTTGCCAGCGTGTAAATTTTTTCTTTGGTGAAATTATTGGCAGTGGCGTAACGAATATCCAGCACCAGCGATGGAATCATTTTTTCGAGATCGATCAATTCTTTTTCAGGATTGATTTTGATGCTAGCCACATAACCTTCGTAAGTAGTAGCCTGCAGGCCATATTTGTTCTGTGCCTGAACGGTAACAGTGGAAAATATAAAAAGCGATACCAGTACGACATCGCGAAAATAACGGTGGAGTAGAATCATCCGTAACTGTTCAAATAGGCTATCGGCCGGCAGAATTAAGTATGAAATGAACGTACGGATATTTTTGCTACGGCGTACTAGTTTTATTGTACCTGATACTGACATCACGCTGGGTTATCCAGTAATAGCTGATTGTAGATATTGAAGTTTTCGTCGTCAAAGCAACAAAAGATAACTTTTTGAATAGTCCCATCGTTGCTTAAGAAGTCCTTTACTGTGTTGACAGCAATTTCTGCTGCGGGTTTTTTGGGAAATCTATAAATGCCGGTGCTTATGTTTGGAAACGCAATCGTTTCTACGGAATTGCTGGCAGCCAGTATCATGCTGTTCCGATAGGCGCTTGCCAGCAGCTCGGCCTCGTTCTCCTTCCCTCCGGTCCATATCGGGCCCACGGCATGGATTACGAATTTCGCCTTCAGCTCAGCCCCCGAAGTAATAACGGCCTCGCCAGGCGGACATCCACCTTGTCGTTCACGTATCGTCTTACATTCATCGAGCAACCTTGGCCCCGCTGCACGATGTATCGCACCGTCTACACCGCCACCGCCCGACAATTCGCTGTTTGCAGCGTTTACAATTGCATCTACTTCCAGCCCCGTAATATCACCCCGTAAAATTTCAATCCGATTCATACTTTATTTTTTGTATCGATAATGATCGTAACAGGTCCGTCATTGAGAATGTAAACCTGCATGTCGGCACCAAACTCACCGGTCTGAACAGGCTTCCCAACCAGTCTCCCCAGCTCAGTAACAAAGCCGTTGTAAAGTGGAACCGCGATATCCGGCTTTGCAGCCTTGATATAAGAGGGGCGATTTCCTTTCCTGGTGCTGGCATGAAGCGTAAACTGGCTTACGACAATGATGTCGCCCTTTGCATCGTTCACACTTACATTCATTACTCCTTCATCATCATTAAAAATACGAAGATTTACAATCTTCGCTGCAAGCCATTGGATATCCTCCTGCGAATCAGCCTCTTCAATTCCCAGAAGTACCACCAGCCCAGCGCGAATCGAAGCCCTCACCTTTTTGGAGATGGTGACTGACGCTTCTGAAACACGTTGAATAACAGCAATCATTTTAAGAGTTAAAATTTCTGCAACTCATTCGACTCATGAATGAAGCGGCCGCGTTCATCTTGCGAAGCAAAGTGGATCATGGCGCTGGCGACCTTCATTGCGTCAATTGCTTTGTATTTGGAGGGAATTAGAAATCCAAAAAACCTGTAAAAAAATTTTGCTGCATCTTCCGCCGACCGTTTTTCAGCGCGCGGGCCCAGCAACAGGGATGGCCGGAAAATATGAACCGCTTCAAATCCCGCTTTCGAAACTTCCTCCTCTATCGATCCCTTTACCTGATTGTAATAGATTGGTGACTTTTTATTAGCACCCAAAGCCGACACCAACAAATATTGTTTCGCACCGCGCTCTAAACTACTCTTTGCCAGTAACGACGGCAGTGTAAAGTCAGCGTAATAGAATTTCTCCTTTGTATGCGCTTTGGCCATGGTCGTCCCGAGGCAGCAAAAGACGTCATCGACCGATGAGCCGGGATCCAGCTGATCAACCTTATTACCTTCGATTTTTACCTGGATCAATTTTGTGTGAACAGGCAAGTCCTGCCTTGTGAAGGCAATCACTTTCTGGTATCGATCACTGGCCAGCAAAAGGGAAAGAAGTTGTCCTCCGATCAGTCCCGTGGATCCAGCGATCAATGCAGTCTTCATTGGATAATGATCGCCTTGGATTTTTCCCACTCCAGGAATTTGTCGATGTCACCGCCGATGGACTTGTATACGAGGAACAACACGGCAAAATCGTCTGTGAGTCCGACGAACGGCAGCAAATCGGGTATGATATCAATTGGGTTTATGAAATAGAGAATGGCAGCAACGATGAGCAAGAGACTTTTCCATGGTATTTCGCGATACTCACCCTGTGCATAGGCGCGCACGAGCCTTCCAAGCGTAAAAAACTTTTCCTTTACCAGGGCCGCATCACTTTTGGTAAAATCGGTTTGATTTAATTTGCGGACGAACGCAACGAGTAACAAGACGAGCCGTCCCGGTTTACCAAGAATTCTGGAAGCTTTATGTAAAGCCGATTGAAAGAACCGGTTGTTAAGGTCGATATTCATGGTCTAAAAAGTTTGTTGAATTTCCTTCTTTAATTCTGATAACGCGTGGGAAATTGGATCCACAGATTTGCCGATGGATTTTTCAAAGATTTTTCTTGACAGATCCAAGCTTGTCGATTCCATTTTCATTTCGCCAGCGGCATCATTAATGCTTACGATAAGGTCTTCTTTGGCATTTTTTATGAGATTCCAGACATTTTCGCTCATGTAGACCTGCTGCGCAACATTGTGATTGTATTCATTCCTTATCTCGCCCAACAACAATTGATGAAATTCCTTTGAGGTCATGCCAGAGGCGTTTAAGCGTACTAACAAGTTCTGGGGTGAAATACGTTCCAAAAAAAGTGCCATCCTTTCATAAGCCTGAAGACGGTTGGGTAACACGGTCTCTATACTTCTTCCCCGGACTTCGAGTTTCTTCAGGTCGACTTCCTTTTGAATCAGCATTCTAACCACGAGATAGATACCGTATAAGACAACGGAGGCGGGGACCAGTATTTTGATAAACTCGATAAGTGCATCCATAGGTTGATTATCACATAATGTGTTTGAAATTTAAATAATTTTGGATTCAAATTACTTTATCGCCAAATGTTTGAAAGTGTCCGACCCGTGTCTATTTCGGAAAAAGCATTGGAAGAGATCCGCAAGATCATGAAATCCAAAAATATTCCGGATGACTATGGCCTGAGGGTTGGCGTTAAAGGTGGCGGTTGTGGTGTTACCTTGATCATCGGTTTCGACAAAAAGAAAGAGTCGGATCATCATTACTTGGTGGACGGTGTGCCTGTATATGTAGACAAGAAACACACTATGTATCTCATCGGGAAGGAAGTTGATTTTTATGATGGAGAAGAGGGTCGCGGGTTTACTTTCGTGGATACAGCCGCTAGAAAATGGCCAGTCGGGGGTTGAAAGCTCTTCGTAGCATAAGGAGAGAATACCCTCTCTGCATTGACCTGCCTGTCGTTCCCTCGGCATTTTTCGCTGCGTTAAAAAAACGGGCTTGATGAACAATTTTAGAACTGCATGTACCTCCCCGAAATTTTAACGCGGAGTCCGCAGAGGGTTCTTGTGCCTAGGGTTGTAGAAAGTGCGCACTACCGTAGCCACCAAATAGAGAGCGCCGAGTCCCGCCAAGCGGGGGTTGAAAGCTCTTCGTAGCATAAGAAGAGATAACCTCTCTACATTGACGTCCCTGTCTTTCCCTCGGTATTTTTCTCTGCGTTAAAAAATTAGCTTGATGAGCTATTTTAGAACAGCCCCTGAGCCATCGGAAGTGGGAGGGCCTCTAGCGTCTCTTCAGCAAGCTAACCGAAGCCTTCTTGCACTTGCCCCCTATCGGCGGGTTGATTTTTGAAACGGTAAGCTCGACTGAAAGCGCATTTGGGAAAATTTCCAATACATCGGTGGCGATTTTTTCCGTGACAGTCTCCAGCAGCTTCGATGGCTGTTCCATTTCCGCTTTGACGATTTTAAACAGCGTCTCGTAGTTCACGGTACCTATAAGCTCATCGGTAGTGGCAGCCAGGGAAAAATCGGTTTCAACGGCAATATCAACTTCAAACCAATTTCCTGACTCACGCTCGTGCGGATATACACCATGAAAGGCATGAAACTCGAGTCCCTCGAGCGCAACTCTTCCGATCATCCTATTTCGTCAAAAAAAGATTTCTTCACTTTTTTTGGCGCTTCTTCAATCATCGCATGCTGGGGCTCGGGCGACGCCTCCTTCTTTTCGTCGGTGGGATCGGCTTCAGCCTTTGGTGTCCTTTC
>DASUTP010000309.1:0-10546 GCA_036374515.1 Chryseolinea sp.
TACACTATATTTGCTTTATTTGCTAATATAATTTACGGGAATGTTAATGTACAGGATACTCCTGCTCTTTTGTGTATTGATGCTGGCGCTGGATACTCCGGTAACTGCACAAGACCCTCAATTTTCGCAATTCTATGCCGCGCCATTATACTTAAACCCTGCAATGGCGGGTTCAACAGGTCAGGCGCGGGCAGGTATTAATTATAGAAACCAATGGCCCGCCATCGATGCGAACTTTACGACGATGTCGGCCTATTTCGATTATTTCATAGAAGATTATAACAGTGCCGTAGGAATTATTTTAAATCGTGATACAGAAGGCCTTGCCGGATTGCGCTCGCTCAGCGTCGGCCTTCAATACGCGTATGAACTACAGATAAACGAAAACCTGGGATTTCGGCCCGGCGTTCAGATCGCTCTTTTTAACCGCGATATCAATTTTGATAAACTGACATTTGGCGACCAGTTTGATCCTTCCACAGGGGATTTTCTTGATCAGCCAACGGCGGAAACATTCAACACAAACTTCAGTAAAACATTTGTCGACATTTCCTTTGGAGGTGTGTTCTTTACCCGCACGGCCTGGCTAGGCGTTTCCGCGTGGCACCTCACGCAGCCCAATCAAAGTATCATCGATGAGAGTAGTCCGTTACCCCTGAAATTTTCAGTGCACGGTGGTTTCAAGTTTTACCTTACACCAGGGCATGTGGGCAGCGGAATTTATGCGCGAAAGGGTGAGCGCAGCATTGCCCCGGCATTTCAATATCGGCACCAGGGAAAGTTTGATCAAATGGACATCGGACTTTACTTCACAGCAGAGCCTTTGGTAATAGGCACATGGTATCGTGGCGTGCCGTTTAAGAACCTAGGCGATTTTGTAAACAACGAATCCATTGTCCTGCTGTTAGGATTTACAAAGCTAGGGTCTAAAGATGCAATCAATATAGGATATAGCTTCGACTACACCATTTCGAAACTGGGCACGGGCAGTGGCGGCGCGCATGAATTCAGCCTGGTATACACGTGGCCTATGCGCAATCCCAGAAAGCCACCAAAAGATAAACTGGTGATACCCTGCCCGGACTTTTAATCTTACCCTCGACGCAAAAAGTATAAATGCTTCTCCAACATCAGCTTTAAGCTTTAACCTTTCTGCTTTCAGCTCAGTGATGGTGTCCCCCCGCGCCGTGAACGTGGCCATGGGCAATTTCTTCCTGCGTCGCATTGCGAACTTCCATGACTTCTACAGCGAAATTTAATTCGACACCAGCGAGCTGGTGATTGGCATCCACCGTCACAGAGTCCAGCCCGACATCGGTCACTGTTACAACGGCACCACGATCCGTGGAAAATTTCATTCCTTTTTTTACTTCCTGGTTGCCGAACGCAGAACGGGGGACCTGCTGTGTCATTGAAGGATCCTTTACGCCATAGCCCTTTTCAGGAGAAATTTTCAACTGAAACTTATCGCCTTCGCTTTTGCCTTCCAATCCTTCTTCCATTCCAAGAATAAGGTTGCCGGCGCCATGCAAATAGTATAAGGGATCCCTGCCATCGCTGGTATCGAGAACAGTACCGGAATTATCGCGTAGTGTATAATGTATTCCTACGACTTTATTTTTTGTTATTTCCATTGTCGGTATGTGGTTGGTGAAAAACTTAGAGGACCGAGCTTATTTGACCTAAACATCAATAGCGCCCTCAATGTTGTGCAAAGGTAATAAAGTATCTTATATTACTTCTGCTAGGGATAGACCGGAGTTTTAACGTTTCACCATTCTTGCACATCCTGAAAGTGTCATTTCAGACGCTCATTTGATGAATCCGGGTATAGCATAATATTTATTAACTTTGGACAGAGGAATTCCCTAACATTAATTTTTGGTAGCTGTTATCTTTGAAAGACAGAGATGATTTATTTTTTACCTCCAACCTTGAGCAGTGTATGAAGGTGCTTTTAGTTCCGCTGCTGGTAATGGTATTTGCGAGTGGAACGGCATACGGTCAGCGCCAAAAATATGACTCTACTTATTATCAGTCGTATACAAACCTTTTGACAAGCAGGTTTTATTTCTCAAAAAAATCCACTTCGCTAAAGTTGAGAGATCGTGAAGAAGACTTTAACCTTACATACCGGCCAAATACGACATTAAACATGGGTGTGGGTGCCACCTACAAAGGTTTCACTTTAAACCTTGCCTATGGCTTTGGCTTCTTAAATCCAGAGAAGGGAAAGGGCAAAACAAAATACCTCGACCTGCAATTCCACACCTACACACGACGATTTGTGATCGATGTCTTCGGCCAGTTTTACAGGGGTTTTTTTCTAACCCAAAACAGTTCCAACAGTCCTGACACCGGATATTATTTAAGGCCTGACCTGGCCATCAACCAAATCGGTGCGTCCGTCCAATATATCCTCAATCACAGAAAATTCTCCTACCGCGCGTCATTCCTTCAGGATGAATGGCAGAAAAAATCAGCCGGCACTTTTATCTTTGGCCTCGAGATCTACGGCGGAAAAGTTGACGCCGACAGTACGATCGTGCCAACGATGGTAAATAACGAAGAGGCTAAGCGTAGCATTACAGAACTGAAATTTTTTGAATTCGGTCCCAATGCGGGGTACGCCTATACCCTGGTGATAAAACGACATTTTTTTCTCACGGCATCGGCATCCCTAAGTCTGGACTTCGGACAAAATATTGTCCTTGATCAGACCGGAAGCGTGAAGTCGACCGGGGTAAGCCCAAATAGTTTTTTTCGCGTTTTTGGCGGTTATAATTCGAACAAGTGGGCCCTTAGCGTGATGTATGTCACCAATAGCGTGAGCCTGGCAACCGAAAGTTTCGACCGGCGGATAATTCTAAATACCGGAAACTTCAGGGTAAATTATGTCTATCGTTTCAAGCTGACTGGAAAAGTAAAACGTTTTCTCGATGCCGTCGAGGAAGGCTAGACTGCCTACCTCTTACCTCTTACCTTTTACCTTTTACCTTTTACCTTCTCCTTTCTACTTCCTACTTTTTCCTCCCTACGAACACGCCTCCTCCCTGCATTCCTCCACCTCGGTTTCCAATGTGACGTGCTGTATGCCTAAGTGTTCCAGCGTATGCTTGAATTGATTTTTTAGCCGGGAGGTTTCTTCATGGGACATGGTATCCGCAATGACAAGATGGGCGGTCAAGGCATTTTCGGCAGTGCTGATCGCCCATACATGAATATGATGAATGTCTTTTACGCCAGAGAGGTTAAGCGCAGCTTCGCGTATGCTTTCGATTTTTACATTGGTGGGAACCGCGTCCATTGACAATGACAAACTATCCCGCAACAGATTCCAGGTGCTGGCGAGAATCACGATCATAATGATCAGACTGATGCAGGGATCGATCCAAAACCATTGTGTATACATCATCACAATACCCGAAATCACAACCCCGACGGAAACCAAGGCATCGACCATCAAATGCAGGTATGCGCCCTTGAGGTTGAGATCCTTTTCCCTGTCTCTGAAAAAAAGGAGCGCCGAGACAAAATTGATGAGAATTCCGCCTGCCGCCACCGAGATAATGATGTCAGTGGCCACAGGCCTGGGGTTCATAAAGCGCAAGATCGACTCATAACCGATACTCCCCACGGCAACCAATAAAATGACAGCATTTAGTAAAGAGATCAGAATGGACGCCTTTCGATAGCCATAGGTGAATTTTTCCGTGGACCGTGACTTCATTAGCCGGAATGCGAGCAACGCCAGGGCCAGACTCGCAACGTCACTTAGGTTATGTCCTGCATCAGAAATCAACGCCAGTGAATCAGAAAAAAAACCAGCGCCGAATTCCACCACTACAAATGTGATATTGAGCAAAATTCCGGCAATCAACATCTTGTTCACTTGCGTGATGTTGATGGCATGGCCGTGGTGATGATCGTGGCTATGATCGTGCATAGAGATCAGCAGTGGTTGTAGGGCGAAGGTAAGCCTGAATTGCGTGCAACAGGTTTACATGTAGCTAAAACTTGTTGAACGGTCGAGAAAAATCATCAACCCAAATTACCACCGATGCGACTGTAGATTTTGCTTCCTTCCCAGCTGATCTTTTCGCCTAAGATCATTCGGGAGGCCCTTCGGTATTCGGTAAATCCATTCTGATTTAAAAAGTTGACCCCATTTTCATTTATGGTAGGAATGCAAAACCTCCTTGTTGAGGCCGCACGAACGCTCATCAACGCCAGGCCTGCTGCTGGTGAATCCGCGATGATTGTTCCCTCTCCCAGCGTTGGAATGTAAAAGCCCAGCAACATATTGTTATCGACAAAGACAAGCGTGTCAGCGAGGTGGTCCCTCAGTAACTTTTGACGGTTTTCACCAGAGACAGCGCGATCCAGCTGAAAGATTGCGCTCTCATATTGTTTTTTAAAAGGGCATATTTTAGTTGATTCGATTGGTGGCAGACTCCCGTGATCAAAGAACTGATAAGTGGTATCAACTTCAAAGCCTAATTTTTTGTATACCGGTTCCCCTAACGCTGTGGCAATTAGTAAAAGCGTCCGGCATTCGCTCTTAAGCGTACGTTCGATCAAAGCCTTCGTAATGGCCGAGCCGATTCCACTGTTCCGATAATTTTGGTGCACAATAATATGTGCCAGCCATGCCGTTTTTCCATGCACGATGGCCGTACCAATACCTACCGTTTGCTCTTTTACTAAAGCCTTTAAGGGAAAGCAAAATGCAGATTTGCAATAAAATTCGATGGAAGGGAAAATATCAGGCCAACCCTCGGGTTGTAAGCCGGCCACGGCGTTCAAATCCGGAACGTCGAAGGGCTCAATTCGCAATGATGGAGAAATCAAGTGTGGATTCAGCTATTGATTTAATCGGCTTCAATTATAACTATAAATTCAATAACCAGGCGACTGCCGAAACATTTCAAATACGATAATGATCCATCTGGCTATTCCTGCGTTTTCTTATGTTTCAAAACGACATTTGGCAGTTTGATTGTGCTGGATTTGTCTTAATTTTATTCATAATGACCATTTCCCATTATAAACTTTTAAACCAGATGAAAAAAATTCTTATCCCAACAGATTTCTCGAAACCTGCCATGATTGCCGCTGAAGTCGGTGCTGATATTGCGAGAAAAGCGAATGCCGAACTTACGCTGTTACATGTGGTAGAAGACGGTGGTGGAAATTCGTTTAATGTGGAAGGCCAGGTGTCCGACGGTAATTGGGAGGAAAGGCTTTTCACAATGAAGCTAATTGAAAAAGGAAAAAAGCAATTGATCAAGCTGGCTGAAGATCCAAGATTCTCGGGAATAAGAGTGAAACAAGAGTTGCGCGTCGGATCCCCGTACCACGGTATGCATGCCATGATCACAGAGAAAAAAGTTGACCTCGTTGTGATGGGGACGGCCGGACGTTCTGACCTGGAGCAGATGATCATTGGCTCTAATACGGAAAAAATTGTCAGGATGTCGCATTGTCCTGTTTTAACAATGCATTCTAAACCGGCAAGCAAGGATTTTAAGAATATTGTTTACGCAACCTCAATGGACAAGGATGAAGAAATTTTTTCCCGCATCGTGAGGACGACACAAAAACTCTATGATGCAACCATCCATCTGGTTCGAATCAACACGCCTGGTAATTTTCAGAGGGATGTAATCGTAAAAAAGTATATGCAGGAATTTGCAAGAAAGTTGCAACTGAAAAATTTTACTATGAATGTATTTAATGATGTCAGCGAAGAGGAAGGCATCGTCTATTTTGCGGACAGTATCGACGCAGACTTAATCGCAATGGCTACGCACGGCCGGACAGGTTTTGCGCACGTATTGGCCGGAAGTATCGCGGAGGATGTAGTTAGTCATTCGAAACGGCCGGTTTTGACATTTGTAACGCAAAGAAGGAAGTAATAAATAATTAGGGTGGATTCCTTAATGATCGGATTTCGATCTGCGATAGGAGAAGATTCCACGGGATAAGTGGTTACTTTCTAAACAAAGCGTTCCGACGATCGGATCCCTGTTTCTGGCGAAAGTCAGAATAGTACCTACATTAATTGGCAAGACAAACCGTTTGCGTGTCCCATTCAGCGAACATCAGTAAACGATGAGGGCACGCAGGGGCAATTTTATATAAAGAGCCCGGTACAATCTGGGCTTTTTATTTTTATTTTTCGTAATGGATTATTATCAAACCTTGGGTGTAAACCAAGCTGCAAGCCAGACGGAAATAAAACGGGCATATCGGCGTCTTGCAGTATTATACCATCCTGATAAGAATCGCGATCCGGGCGCTGAAAACATTTTCAAGAAAATAAACGAAGCTTACGATGTTTTGGGTGATCCGGTGAAGAAGAGTATGTACGATCTTCGTTTCCGGTCGCCATTTATCGATGTCCAGGAGGAACGGCAGCCACGGCATCGGGACCCCGCATATCATAGCACCCGGCCGAAAGTCCATCGAAAGAGTGACCGGGAACGCCTGGTGGAAATTATGCGGGAATACATGCCTCTGGCTATACGCATAACACAATTTTGTTTTGCTTTTGCTTTTCTTATAGTCATTGATTATACGCTGCCCCTTCGTATAACCCACGAGAAGATTGTTGAGACGAATGTGCGCCGGACTTACACCCGCAATTACGCAACTACCTGGTGGATCATGAGAACAAATGAAGGAAGGTCGATTGACATCGCATACGAATTGTCAGACCATTTTGCTACTGGCAGAGAGATCGATGTTTCAAGCACGATGTTGTTCGATGTGCCACGCAGAGTAGAATCGGATGCGCTGGCAGTAAAGCTAAAAAAATCCATTTATGGCAATTTTGTTTTTGCTCCAATCGCATTGCTTTTTTTCTCGTCCCTCGGTCTTTACTTTCGTAAAAATACAGAGTATGGGTTCAACCTCAGTGTCGTGAGTTTTCTGATTTTGATTTTTACAGGTGTCTTACTTTTAATGCTCTAAAAACATGGCAAAATCTAATGATTGGAAAAAAAGAGAAGGAGTTGTGTATTCAACTAACTCTGACTTTGAATTTAGTTATGGACAATCCGACGCATCTTCAACGCTACCACCGGCGAAACAAAACCTCAAAGTATTGCTCGACAAAAGCATGCGCGCTGGCAAGCAGGTAACCATCGTGACAGGTTTTATCGGAAGTGCAGAAGATCTTGAAAAACTCGGCAAGCTTTTAAAATCGAAATGTGGCGTCGGCGGATCTGTAAAAGAGGGGGAAATACTCATCCAGGGCGATCACCGCGATAAGATCGTCCAGCTACTTCAGAAAGACGGATATAAAGCTCGTCGCGTAGGTTAATGCCGCGTCTGCACGTTAGATACTTTCTACCCAGTTCCTGAAGTCCGGAGCCGTTTCTTTGCTGACGTGAATCTCCTCTTTCATTTCCGGGCGCAAAAAAATTCTGATCTTTCCATTGTCCGGTTTAAATCTTTCGATGGCCTTCAGATGGGCTATAAACTTTCGATTGAGGCGGAAGAATTTTGTTTTGTCCAGATGTTCTTCGATGTCGCTCAAAGTTTTATCCATGATCAATTGCCTGCCTGAAAAGTCTCGAACAAAAACCACCTTATGCTCCGTGAAAAAGTAAGCTACTTCATCCAACTCCAGCGCGATGAATTCGGTACCTTTCTTTCCGACGATCCGATTTTTGTGCCGTTCGGGTTGAATCAGTCTAAGGATGTTTCCCTGTAGAAAGTGATTTTCCAAATTTCTGACCTTATTCAACGACCGGGCTAGCCTCTCCTCTGTGATTGGCTTCAGTAGATAATCGATTGCGTTGAATTCGAAACTTTCCAAAAGGTATTTGTCATACGCAGTGGTGAAGACCACGGGAAACCTGACGGGAAACTGTCTGAAGATCTCAAAGGAATGATCGTCGGAAAGTTGAATATCGACAAACGCAAGGTCCGGATGTGAATTTAGGGTTAGCCACAAAACCGTTTCTTTCACGCTCCCTAAACGGGCAACGACCGTTGCGTCGGGCTGTAGTCTTTTTAACATTTCCTCCAGCTTGGCGCGGGCAGGCAGTTCGTCTTCAATGATGAGAACTCTCATGTTACGAAGGGATTGGAATCAGCGGAAACGAAATCACGAACTTGTTCTCTTCCCTGCCGGCCGCGATTTCTTTGCCGGTGATAAGTTTGAACCGATCGTTAAGATTTTTTAGGCCGATCTTCGAAGAGTGTTGTAGCGCCCGACGCGGTTGCACTGTATTGGCAATGAACAAATTTCCCTGACGCACGTCGACATCGATCTGCAGGGGCAGATTTTCACTGATCTCATTATGTTTAACCGCATTTTCAAAAGCGACAAACACCGATGTGGGAGGGATTAAAAATTTTTTTTCGGTCATTCCGTTAAAATGCTTCCTGATCTGCAGTGCATCTCCAAATCGCAGGTATAGCAGATCGGTATATTTCAGTGTAAATGCAAGCTCATCTTCGAGCAACACCAGGCTCTGATCCTTTTGGGTGAGAATGTACCGGTAAACATCTGCAAGGTTTTCGGTAAACTTGAACGCTTTCCCCGCGTCATGGGTGATAAGGTACGACAACGTGTTCAGCGAATTGAACATAAAGTGCGGATCAATTTGATTCTTCAGGGCTGAAAGTTCTGCCTCGGCTTTTGCCCGCGATAATTCCGCATTTTTCAGTTGCTCTCCCTGCTGTTCCTTCATCATGAAAACGGTTTCATAGACATGCGTAACAAATAGAACGCAGATCACATTGACCAATGTCACGATAAGGATGGTATCCCACTTGATTGAACTAAATCCAGCGACCTGGTACCACAAACAGAGCCAGGCGATCGTAAGTGGAGAGGTGTAAAAGATATTATTAACGAAGAGCAAAATTAGTTTCTCAATGGGCCGGTCGAACCATGTAAACCGGTTCCGGGTTCGAAATAGCAGGTAACGATTGCCCTGCCAGATGAGCGCTGCTAAACCGATAAAATAAAGATAGCCCAGCCAATAAACTGTGTCAGAAAAGGTAAGCGTTCCAAAGAGCCCCGTAAGGTTTGGAATGGCGATCCCAAACAGTGGAATGCCGATCATCCGTATGAGGTTGTCATTTAATTGTACCGCTGGACGATAAGATTTGATTGACTGGCTCACCTTGCTGCTTGAGTATGAAATTCTTCCGCTTCGGCGACGAAATTCTGTTTTTTATTATCAAAGTTCGCAATTTGATCTGATGTTAAACAAGACCGTGGACCAAAATATGGGTACATCCACGCTGTTATTCTGCTTACTCCAACCTAAAACATAAACTTATGGACGTGCAATTAAATTATCTGGCCATTTTTGTCGCAGCGTTATCGACATTCCTGATAGGAGGCGTTTGGTACTCGCCTGCGGTCTTTGGTAAAGCATGGATGAGGGAAAATGGCTTTACGGAAGAAAGCCTGAAAAACGGAAACATGGTGAAAATTTTCGGACTTGCTTTTTTTCTTGGCCTCATCGCTGCGGTGAACCTGGCCATGTTCATGGGACCGGAAGACAAACCCGCTATGGGCGCCCTCTGGGGGTTCCTTGCTGGTTTTGGTTGGGTTGCGACATTCGTCGGAACACACTACCTGTTCGAACGAAAATCTTTCACGCTTTTTCTGATCAACGCAGGATACAGCATCGTTGCGCTGACGGTAATGGGTGTCATCCTCGCGGCATGGAAGTAGTTCAAGAATATGCGTCTAGTAGAATCCTCTGTATTCATTTCAAAGACATCCGAACAGGTGCTCAGCGCATTTACGGAAGCTGAGCATCTGAGGAATTGGTGGGGTGTCGAGCGGTCGTACATCGAATTAAAGCGTGGGGGTCTTTATTCATTGGTTTGGAAGATAACGGATGATGCAATGGGCTTCGTGACGACAGGCATAGTAGCGGAATACCTGCCTGGCTGTCAACTAAAAATTGAGAGCATGGTATATTTCAACCCTCAACGTCCTGTACTGGGCCCCATGGAGCTAACCGTCCTCGCAACACCGGAAAGGGTAGGCACCACGTTAACCATTATTCAGAGTGGTTACAAAGACGGAACGGACTGGGACTGGTATTACAATGTGGTTAAAGAGGCATGGCCTGTGGTCGCGGTAAACATCAAAGATTATCTCGAAAAATTGGGCGATTGAATCTCGCGCGGGGCAATAAAATTACGGCGGCGTACACTGTGGTTTTCGCTGGGCCACCCCGCTTGTACCGGCAACTGCAAACTATCGACCCGAAACTCGAAACTCTTTACTATCTTCGCCGCAATGGATCAGGAACAATACCTATCGGCGTTTGGTGAAGTGCTGCTCTTCATAGTTGCAGGAGTAATATTTATTCTGGTGACCCTGCTCGTGTCGAAATTAATACGGCCCGACCGGCCAAATCCTGAGAAACTTTCGACCTATGAAAGCGGCGAGGAGCCTGTAAGTTCAGCATGGTCGCAATTCAATATTAGGTTTTACATCATCGCATTGATTTTTTTATTGTTCGAGGTGGAAATCGTATTCCTGTTCCCCTGGTCTACGGTTTTT
>DASUTP010000310.1:0-3489 GCA_036374515.1 Chryseolinea sp.
GGTCCGGGGTTTAAACGGGGCCGGTTCCAAAAAAGCTAAGTCAGTTTTACAATCTTTTGTGCTATTTTCGGGATCTAAAAATTACCGGATATGTATAACGGATTACTTCATACCCACTCCCTGCTCAGATATTTTATTCTCATCGCCCTTGTTGTCGTCATCATCAAAGCACTGATCGGCTTAATAAACAAGCAGCCTTATGGCAAATGGGACAATAAATTCAGCCTTTATCTGTTCATTTTTACGCACATGCAATTGCTCGCTGGACTTATCCTGTATTTTGTCAGCCCGTTCGTAAAGTTCGGGTCCACAACGATGAGCGATAAGGTTACGCGGTACTGGACAGTCGAGCATATTTTCGCCATGCTGGTTGCCGTGGTGCTCATTACCCTTGCGAGAACCACATCCAAGCGCATGCCCAGCGACGCGGCTAAACATAAGCGAATGGCGATTTTCAATTTTGTGGCGCTGGTAGTAATCGTTGCAGTGGTCCTGCTCAGCGGCAGGCCGTTGTTATAAAAGCTATTTTTTTCTGATGGAACATCCCACCGGGCGTACCTCTGGTGTTTGAATGGTTTGATTGGTTAACATTATGTCGATGGCATCTTTCAGATAAGAACGCCTGACATCGGATTGGACCTGAGCATTATCATCTATAGCTCCGTTATATACGAGGGAAAATTTTCCACCGCTGTTTTTTAGCAGAAAAGCGTGAGGCGTTTTCGTCGCGCCGAGACGTTGCATCAACGTTTGATCCTTATCAGAAAGGTACGGGACCTTCAGTCCAAGCTGCTGCGCCTTTTTGAGCATGTTCTCGTTGGATTCGGTTGGATCAATGCTGGAATTTACAAGCAGGACAGGAACCTTATCCTGATATTCATTTGAAAGCGCTGTGATCCGGCTCCTGTAATATTCGTCGTACGCGCATGCATTGGTGGTGAAAATAATGACTACCCCGGAACATGATGGATACGTATCCAGCGATACCGTAGAGCCGGTAATCACGTTAGTGAGTGAAAAATTGGCAACAGACTGCGCATTGACTGCTGATGCGAAGATGACGAGGGTTATTGCAATGAGGTTTCTAGTCATGGTTGGTTCTCGAAGTGAACACTAAAACAAAATTCGGGTACACGATGTAATGCAATGGTATCATGGTTTCTATTCCACCTAAAATAATCTTGCCGGTAATATCGCCTTCAGAGTTTCGGTTGAATGGCTCGATAAACATGTTTTCAGCGAATATAAGATCTTTCTTTCCATAGCGCTTCAGCAGACTCTCCTTTGCGCACCAATAAATGCAATGCTTTACAATATCCGTTCCTAAATCCAGCAATTCATTCTCGTGATGCACTCTCGGAGCTATTCGCAACAATTTTTCCTTGGGCTGCTCCAGATCAATTCCTACCGACTGATTTTCATCTACCAGAACCGCGACATATGGAAAGGAGTGACTGAGGGAAAGTTGGTGCCCATATTGGCGCAGAAAAGGCTTACCAAATTCGTCTTTGGTGATTCCGCGAAAAGTGTGCTGAAGGGATTGCATGACAGCCTTGGTGGCTACACGCCCTGCGAGCCATTCCAGTCGTTTCTGTGGATTTGTCAATGTATTGGAGATTTTTTCAAACGCGCCGATCTCTTCTGTCAGGCTTCTTTCATCTTCCGTAATCTTCCATAACGCCCAAGCCCTGCCTGTTTCGACGACTATTTTTTCCAGTGGCATTTGGTTACTCTAGGTTTATCGTTCAATTTTGAGAAAAAAATCAATACTTCACACAGCCAACATTGGGAAGATTCCTGAGCAGGTGGAATAATTGCCTTTCTGGTCATATCGCAAACTTTCAGTAAGCGGCTGTTGTTTTATTTTTACCAAAATAATTAATGCCCAACGTTCAGGTATCCAAACTTCATACATTAACTGGTCATCGTGATTGTGTTTACACGCTGGTGCCCTCGAGCGACGACGCAATATTCTTTTCAGCCGCAGGCGATGGAATGGTTGTGATGTGGAATTTGGCTGACCCTGAAACCGGCGCTGTGATCGCCCAGCTTCCAAATTCTATTTATGCGATGCATTATCATGATACGAGCGATACATTGATTGTCGGCCACAATTATGACGGCATCCATATTGTGGACTGGCAGAATAAAAATGAAGTAGGTTCGTTACAACTTACGAAGGCAGCGATCTTCGACATTGCATCGCTTGGTGATAATTTATGGATAGCAACAGGAGAGGGTATGGTATTAAAGGTCAACAGGGCGCTTTTAGCTGTCACACAGAAGGTGCAGGCCTCATCCAAGAGTGCCCGGGCACTCGCGGTCAATGATTCATCGGGTGAGATCGCTGTGGGATATAGCGATAACTTCATTCGTGTATTCGACATGGACACCATGGCATTGAAACATCAGTGGGAGGCGCATGCAAATTCTGTCTTTACACTGCGTTATTCGGCTGATAAAAAATCATTGTTGAGTGGCTCTCGCGATGCGCGGCTGAAAGTGTGGGATGCTTCACAAAATTATCAGCAGTCGGCGGAAGTTGTTGCCCATATGTTTGCCATAAATCACCTGGCTTTTAGCCGGGATAACAAACATTTTGTAACTTGTAGCATGGATAAAAGTATCAAAGTGTGGGATGCTCAAGCCTTGAGACTTTTAAAAGTAATTGATCGTGCCCGGCACGCTGGCCATGGAACTTCCGTCAACCGAGTGTTATGGACGAATTACAACGACCAATTGCTAAGCGCCAGCGATGACCGTACGATTTCAGTTTGGAATATAAATTTTGAAAAACAACCTGTATGAGAATAACTCCTCTTGATATACGGCAAAAGACCTTTGAAAAAAATTTCAGAGGTTATGAGAAAGACGAAGTGAATGCATTTCTGCTTACGCTTTCGCAGGAATGGGAACGCGTGCTGGACGAAAACAAGGAGTGCCGCATCAAACTTGAAGCCACCGAGCGGGAAGTGGGCAAACTTCGCGAGGTGGAAAGCTCGTTGTACAAGACTTTAAAAACCGCTGAGGACACCGGTGCCAACGTAATAGATCAGGCACGCAGAACTGCCGACCTTCATCTTAAGGAATCACAATTTAAAGCTGACGCGATGATCAACGAAGCGAAATTAAAAGCACGTGATACCATCGAGGAGTCGGATACCCGCGCCCGCGAAATCCTCGAGGAGATGGAAGACAGACTTAAGGTCCTGGTGGAAAGTTATAAGAAAATGCAAACCCTTCGCGATGATCTGCTGGCGGATCTCAAGCATTTGGGATCGGATGTGTTGGACCGCGTCGAACGGTCTAAGGCGATGGCCAAGGATTTCGATCCCGACAAGCACCTTGCAATGGCAAAGAAGGAAGCTAAGCGGGTAGCATTTCCGAATAGTGTGGAAACTGAAAGGACACCAAAGGCTGAAGCCGATCCCGCCGACGAAAAGAAGGAGCCGTCGCCCGAGCCCCAGCACGCGATGATTGAAGAAGCGC
>DASUTP010000311.1:0-18156 GCA_036374515.1 Chryseolinea sp.
ATTGCGGTTCAGTATATCTTTCCGTTTTATGTTCGCTGTTCCGGCATCTTCAGCAATAAGATAGGGATGGCCGAGCAGCGCTAAAACCGGCCGGTGATTAAATTCTATGCCTTTTCGATTGATATGTAATTCGATCAGTATTTCCAACAGGTTAAATACCGGGGTCGCGCCAACAGGAAACCCCATGGTAACGTTGAGCTTTTCAACGTGTCCTGCCACACTGTGCAGCACAGGTAGCAACAGGTTTTCGTCGGGTAAGACAATAAGAGTGTCTTCGGGATTGATACCTTTCTCCATCTCCTCCTGAAGTACCTGTGACATTACTTTTGTTTGACTCACAGGATGAGCCGCTCCAAAAACACGGATAGACTTTTTTCCGGTCTCGGCAGAGCCCGAACTTCTCAGCCCATGAGCAAGGTTCGACGGAATATCTTTCGGGAAGGTCTTACCAAGAATAGCATGACTCTGATATTCGCGAAAAAACTTTCCGGCTTCCTGCGTGGTATTATTTACATAATATTCATCGATGTCCCAATATACCTGGCCGATGCCGAGTTGTACATGGTATGTGATTACCCTTTCCTCTGCTCTAGTAAGAGCGTTGAAACCCGCGAAGACAACTTGGTTTGTATTATTTTGTAATGCGATTTCGATTTTCTCAGCAACATTCCGTTGCAGCATCCCCTCGTATGCAATGCCCTTTTGACGTAATCTATCTTTGAAAGTGACATAGAGTAAATGCAATTTGCTCCATACGTCGATAAATTTTCTTTTGTTTTCGGTAAGGTTCTGATCAAATGTCGACCAGAAGTTTTTTAGAAAAGTCAGCTGTTCTTCCGTCAGAAAGTCGAAGCTGGTATCCAGTTCCTTTTGATTTCGCAGGTCTTTGAACAGCTGGCTGGCATCAACAAGGTATTTATCGGTCTCGTCAAAATCCCGCAATAACATCTCCCCCCAAAAATAAAACTGGTGGAAGGGTTCTCTGGTTCCTTGACCTCCTTCCATGATCACCTCATGATACACGTCATATAAATGGTGGATAAGTTCAAGCTTATCAGGTGTTTTTAAGCTCGACAAGCCGTTGAAGTAGTCCTCGATCGTAACAAGCTTTGGCGCGAAAGCCGGTTTGGTAAGCGATGAGCTAAGATGTTTCCTGAAATAAAGGATGGCCCTCCGGTTGGGGAATACAATCGTGAGTTTATCAAAGGATCGATAAGTCTGATGAATGGTATCCGCAAGGTCAGCAAGAAATGGCCGCATCAATTAATTCTATGGTTTTAAGGAGTAGTTATCTTAACAGTGCCTGGTTTATGCAAGCATTAAGCATACGCACAAAGGAATGCAAACCGCTTGACCCATCAAAAACAAATTTTCAGCCGTTCAAAATCCCCTTTTATAAGAATTTTTCTCTACAAATATTCCCAATCGGGTTCGAGCCGTTGCCGGTCGAAACAACCAATGTGGAGCTGAAAAGCACTTGACCAAAAAAGCAAATGCCGGACGTTTTTGCGTCCGGCATTCATACTCCTTGCGCCATTTGCTCAGCTTATAGCAAATAAAAAATAGACGCTATCAGTTTAAAAATTGGCATTCCAGCGCCGGCAAAAAATATTTACCACCAACAACCACTACGAATGGAGTAAAGACCAGTCGCGCTATAATGCCATGCCTTTCGATCATTCGTCCAAACTGAAACCGGACTCGCGATCGTATTTTGTTAATCTACATTGTCATGCAAAAATTTATTGTTGCCTATAATGTTATTATCGTCATTCAGGTTGTATTTTGAAATAAACGACTGAGAGGAATGAGGAACATCCTGCATGCTAACACCCCTTCTCAGGTATGCAGGCAGAGCCCATTTTTCGTTGAACTCCTCCTTGGTCATTTCATGCTTACGCGCTTGCTTAAGCGTTTCTTTCCGCTGCTCAGCCTGTTGCTGCAACCGCTGCTTTGTTGAACGCAACTCCATCATGCCGTCTTCGCTTACGACCTGATCGCCATAACGTTCTACGGAATCATCAAAATCATCGTCGTTAAGCAAGCTGTCCTCCCCTTCATCCTCTTCACTGACCGGTTCCTCAATTTTATTGAAAGGGCCTGTAAAGACCAGTTCGCGCTCGAGAGGTTTTTCTTCCTTGATCTCGGGGGCGACTTCCGGTTTGATTTCTATTTTCTTTCTTACTTCCAAATCGTTGTTCTCATTTACAGAATTATCCGGGGCGAATAACCAGCCCTGCGAGCGGTCGAGGTCGTGAACTTTTTTGTCGGCAACTTTGGCCACCATTTGGGACTCGCTTTGAAAACCAGTAGCGATAACGGTAACCCTTATACGGTCTCCCAGATTCGGATCCACTCCGTGTCCGAAGATCATCTCGGCATCCTCGCCGGCTTCGCCTTGAATATACTCCGTGATCTCGGAAAGCTCATCCATTTGCAACTCTGCCTCTTCACCCGATATAATCGATAGCAAGATGCGTTTTGCTCCCATGATATCACGGTTGTCAAGAAGCGGTGAAGCCAACGCTCCTTCAGCGGCCTTCTTCGCCCGGTTTTCACCACGGGTTTCCGCGGATCCCATTACAGCTGCGCCCGCATTGTGCATCACCGTGCGCACATCCTGGAAGTCGACATTCACGTAACCGGCCAGCGTGATAATCTCCGCGATTCCTTTTGCTGCCGTGGTCAGTATATTATCAGCTTGAGCAAATGCCTGCCCGATGGACAGGTTGCCGAAAATTTCGCGAAGCTTATCATTCAGAATTACGATCACCGTGTCGCAATTTTGACGAAGCGATTCCAGTCCAAGGCTTGCCTGCCCCATTTTTTTCTTTCCCTCGAATGAGAACGGCGCCGTTACAATGCCAACTGTAAGGATGTCCATGTCCTTGGCAATTTTTGCGATCACCGGTGCTGCGCCGGTACCTGTGCCACCGCCCATCCCGGCCGTTACGAACAGCATTTTTGTTCCAATCAACATTTCGCGGATCTGCTCTTTACTTTCGAGGGCGGCATTTTTGCCGACTTCGGGATTTGCTCCGCAACCAAGCCCCTCGGTAAGATTCGCGCCAATTTGAAGCTTGTGCGGAATGGGGCTATTGCTTAGCGCCTGATTATCGGTGTTGCACACAATAAACTCGACATCTTTGATGCCTTGTTTATACATGTGGTTTACCGCATTACTTCCTCCCCCACCTACGCCAATCACCTTGATGATGGATTGCAGGTTATTCATTTTGGGGATCTCAAATTTGTAGGATCCAGTTTCAAACATGATTATTTTTTTAAGTGGTTGTTTAAATAGGTGAAAATTTTAATACTCATTTTTTCCATCCAAATCGTCTATCAACAGGCTTTTGGTTTTATTCAAAATCTCGTTGAAGAAATTTTTGGAGGCACCGATGTGCTTCTTTACTTTCGTAGCTCTCACAATTTCGCGAGCTTCCTTGTAACGATCTTCTCTTTCATCAAGAGAGCGAAAACCCGCGAGAACCAAACCGACAGCAGTAGCATACATCGGACTCTTTACAGACTCGATTTTACTTTTGCCAAGATGTTCGTTGGGGTAACCGATACGCGTATCCATACCAGTCATGTATTCAACTAATTGTTTGAGATTGCTCAATTGAGCACCTCCACCGGTAATGACAATACCGCCAGCCAACCTATTTTCAAACCCTGAGCTGATAATTTCAGCGTGTGCCATTTCTATGACTTCTTCCATTCTTGCCTGGATAATGTTGGAAAGATTTTTTACAGAAATCTCTTTGGCAGCCCGGTTGCGGATTCCAGGGATCGAAACCACCTCGTTTGGACTTGCCTCTTCTGCGATTGCTTTCCCAAAACGTGTCTTTAACTGTTCAGCCTGCTGCGGCAAAACCATCAGACCTTGTTTTATATCATTTGTTACAATATTCCCGCCGAAAGGGATTACTGCCGTGTGCCGGATAATGTTGTCGTAAAAGATGGCAATATCCGTCGTACCCCCTCCTATATCAATGAGGCAAACACCTGCTTCTTTTTCTTCGTCATTCAACACGGCCAGGCTGGACGCCAATGGCTCCAATATTAGATCCTGGATCTCCAATCCACCTCTGCGGATACATTTGTTTATATTGTTGATTGCGTTTGTCTGCGCGGTTATGATATGGAAATCCGCTTCCAACCGTACTCCGGACATGCCAACCGGCTCCTTAATTCCATCTTCATAGTCAACCATATAATCCTGGGGCATCACGTGAATGATTTGACTGCCGGGGGGAACAACCATTCGATACATGTCTTGTGTAAGACGTTCAACATCGTCTATTGTGATTTCGTCCTCTTTTGAAGTGCGTGTTATTCCACCATGCTGAATGAAGCTACGGATGTGCTGTCCGGCAATACCAACGTTTACAACAGCGATATCAATTCCGGCTTGATCGCCAGCATCGCGTATAGCCTTCTCGATCGCATAAACCGTTTTATCGATATTGAAAACTATTCCTTTGACGACACCTTCCGATTCGGCCTTCCCCATACCGAGTACCTCGAGTTTGCCGAATTCGTTTTTGCGACCGACAATGACACAGATTTTTGTTGTGCCTATGTCAAGTCCGACTACTATTTTTTCTTGTTCCATGGTTGTAAAGAGGTTATTAGTGGTTGCTATTAAGTTTCGTCATTCAGTTACAATTTGTCCTTCATATTCCAGGTTCACCCGGTTGTATTTATTCCAACCTGTGCGCGGAAGAATTTCCTTGTAGAAGATCATCAGTTTCCTAAATTTCGCTTCCGCATCTTCCGGCTTTCCAAACTCTATTCTTTCATCACCAACCTGTGGAAAAAAAGTTATTCTTGTTTTAGCATCAATATCCAGTTGTGCGATTTGTGCACTCCAAAAGTCGTCTTCCCGGATGGTGTTGATGAGCTCGAGAATTTTTCGGCTCTCCTCCTGTTGGTGCATATTGCTTTGCTTCAACAGGTGCGGAACATAGCTCCCGCTCACCAGCACAACGCGCGATGTGAATTTTTCAGAAACCGGCATTATAGTGCCATCCTCGGCGATATAGCCATCGGGGCCGTCATTCCTGACAATACGGGCAACCGGTCTCCGTAATTCAGCACGTACCACAAGGTTTCCTTTAAGATCGCTGTAGAGGTCAGCTTTCTTTATGAAAGGTTGCTTGCTTATCTTTTTTTCAATCGTCTTCAAGCTGAGCCGGTCAATGCTGGTTCCTCTCAGGTTGTCCTTTTTTAACTGCATCAGGTCTATGATGTCGGATTCATCCAGGAAATGATTTTCCTGAATATTGTCCATCTTAATGGTGATATCCTTTATTGAAATATCACCTTTCTTATGTTCCGTGAATGCTATTATAATAGCGACCACAAGAACAGCGGCGACAATTTTGATCTCCCGGCGAAGGTTAATCTTAAGCTTCATATTTCTTTATAAGCAACTGTTTAATGGGTTCTACGAATGTATCAATATCGCCTGCCCCTACCGTTACAACCACATCTGCGCTGATATCGTCCAATTTTTTCATCAGGTCCGCCTTTCCACATCTGATCTTTACCTTGCTTGTTATATCGTTCATCAACATGTCTGAATCTACTCCGGGTATCGGAAGTTCGCGCGCCGGATAAATGTCCATCAGGAATAATTCGTCCGCCAAACTGAGACTCTTTGAAAATCCTTCTGCAAAGTCCCGGGTTCGCGAGAACAGGTGAGGCTGGAAAATTACGGTCAATTTCCGGCCCGGGTAGAGCGACTTCATCGATTTCAGAAATGCTTCGATCTCCGTGGGATGGTGTGCATAATCATCGACATAAATCACCCGTTTTCCCTTAATGATATATTCAAATCGCCTCTTCACACCTGTAAATCCCTCCAAAGCTTGTTTGATCGTTTGGATCGATACACCACAAAGCGTTGCCGCCACCGCGGCAGCAATGGAATTTTCAATGTTATGAAAACCCGGGACGCCAAGCTTGACATGTTCAACCTTACTGAAACCTTGTAAGTCGAACTCAAAAAATCCGCCCTTTGCGGTAATGCTGCTGGCAAAAAATTGTCCCCGGCTCATGCTGTAAATGTTTTTGGTCACGTGACCGATACCCGCAGAAAGTGTCTCTGCAATGGATTCATGAATAATGAGCGACCCTCCGTTGTTTATCTGCCCGATAAAATCCTTGAAAGATTGTATAAGACTTCCGTGATCCCCATAAATATCGAGGTGATCAGCATCCGCGGAAGTAACGACGGCGATTTGAGGAAACAAACGCAGGAACGAGCGATCGAACTCATCAGCCTCCACAACTACGATAGTATTGTTGTCGATCACACCGTTCATGATAAGGTTTGAATTGTAGTTTGTGGTGATCCCTCCCAGGAATCCCACCATATTCTTACCTGCAACCTTCAGGATATGTGCTACCATAGAGGAAGTTGTAGTTTTGCCGTGCGTGCCTGCCACGGCAACGGTTTTATATCCCTTGGTAATCAATCCCAGTACTTCTGACCGCTTAAGGATCGTATAGCCATTTTCCTTTAAGTAATTATATTCCAGATGATCTTTTGGAATGGCAGGCGTAAAAATCACAAGGGTTTTTTCCTTCTGATCACGCACTGCACCCGGAATATTATCGACGCTATCTTCAAAATGGATAATCATTCCCTCATTTTGCAGCTCCCTGGTAAGCGTGGTAGCGGTACGATCATAGCCTGAAACATTCAGGCCTTTTTTAAGAAACCACCGTCCCAGCGCGCTCATGCCTATCCCGCCGATGCCTAAAAAATAAATATTATCGTAGTCTTCCAATTTCACTTTGTTCCTTTCTTATCTACTCCTTACAAGTACAGTTTGCAACGTTCCAGAATTATTCCCCCCCGTGTTCGACTCATCTGTTGAAAGCTTATAGGATTGCATTTTGCCGTCAACCGACTTTTCATTCAATAGTCTTTCAATTTCATTAACTATATCATTTGTCGCCTGAGGTTTGGCGAACTTTGCGATATTCTCAGACAACCTTGCCATCCGTGTAGCATCAAAGATCAACCGCAAAGCAGTGTCGACCAGTGCATTGTTCGCGTCCTTATCCGTGACAAGGATTGCTGCTTCTTTCTCTGACAACGCCTTTGCGTTTTTAGTTTGGTGATCTTCTGCAACGTTTGGTGAAGGCACCAGTATTACAGGTTTTTTCGCAATACAAATTTCAGAAACACTCAATGCGCCGGAACGTGAGATCACGACATCAGCCACTGCATATGCCAGGTCCATTTCGCGAACAAAATCCTGAACACGGATTTTTCTCAGATCAAATTTTGCAAGCTGTGTCTTGTAGGCCTCGAAATATCCTTTGCCGGTTTGCCAAAGCACCTGAATGCCGGTGGCGAGGATCTTTTCCATTCCCTGAATAATACTTTCATTGATAGTCCGGGCGCCCAGGCTTCCGCCAATGATCAGCAATGTTTTCACCTGAGGGTTAAATGCAAAATGGGCCAACGCCTGATCACGTTTCGAATCGATGTTCAAAATATCCTTACGCACGGGGTTGCCGGTAATGACAATTTTTTGAGCGGGGAAATATTTTTCCATTCCTTCATACGCAACACAGATCCTGCTTGCCTTGTCAGCGACCTGTTTGTTGGCAAGTCCGGCGAACGAATTTTGTTCCTGAATGACAGTGGGGATGCCCTTGCGTGTAGCCGCCATCATTATCGGTCCGCTGGCATAGCCACCCGTTCCAATAACCACGTGAGGCCCGAACTGGCTTACAATTTTTCGTGCGCGCAGGTAGCTCACAATGAGCTTGAGGGGAAACATCAGATTCGACCATGTCAGCTTCCTTTGCAAACCGCTGATCCATAGTCCAACTATCTTATAGCCGGCTTCCGGAACCCGCGTCATCTCCATTCTGCCCTCAGCACCAACAAAAAGGATTTCTGAATTCGGATATCGCGAACGGAATTCGTTAGCGATAGCAACGGCGGGAAAAATATGGCCACCGGTTCCCCCTCCGCTGACGATCAAACGATATGGTTGTGAACTTGACATTTCCTTACGTTGCTTTTACTGTCGCCATATTTTTGTTTTCCTTTTCGTTTGGATTCCGGCTCCATTCCTGGTCTCTCTCACCACGGCTAACACTTAAAATGATGCCCACGGCCAACCCCGTAAAGACCATTGATGTGCCCCCCATCGATATCAACGGAAGGGGCTGACCCGTGATAGGGCCCAACCCTACCACTACCCCCATGTTTACCAGCGCCTGACAAACCAAATCGAAGCTCAAACCCGCAGACAGCAGGCCGCCAAAAGCTTTATCGCTGTTATAAGCCGCTTTCATTCCCCGGTGCAGCAAGACCAAATACAGTATTAAAACAACAGTTCCGCCAGCCATCCCATATTCTTCAATTACAATGGCATAGATAAAATCTGAATACGGATGTGGAAGGATGTTTCGTTGATCGCTATTCCCCGGACCTTTACCAGTGACGCCTCCAGTAGCAACGGCGATGCGAGCATGCTTTGCCTGGAACGGCAGCTCGTTGCCATTCATAAAGTTCGTGATTCTGCTCTTGGCTGTTTCGCCACGCACGCCAAATTTCACTGCCAACGCCCCGAACAAAACCCCGACAAATACCAGCATTGCCAGGTATTTCGTTGGTACCCGACCAATGAACATGATCAACATACAAGTAAGGAATAACAATACAGCTGTTGACAGGTTGGTTAACGCGATCAATCCGCAGATTATTCCGCACCAAAACAAAATCGGGATCAATGATTCTTTGATGTCATCGATATTCTGTTGTCGTTTTGACAACATGCTCGCTAGATTTACGATCAATGCAAGACTGGCGAAGTCCGACGGTTGGAACGACCCGATGATCGGAACGTGAATCCACCGCGCAGCGTCATTGATGGTAACGCCATTCGTAAAAGTATAGATTAACAAAGGAATGCTTATCCACAAAGCAAATTTGGAGAGCTTTGAGTAGTACCGGTAGTCTACCCGGTGTGCGAACCACATGGCTGCTATTCCGATCAAAACCGTCAGCGTATGCTTGATGAGAAAGCTTTCCGGGCTTTCAGTCCGCTTAAAGGCCAGCGTCCCGATAGAGCTATAGACAACAAGAATGCTGATCAGCGACAGTGCAAACACAACCGCCCAGATTACCCGGTCACCTTGCAAATTTTCGTCAGCCCATGTTTTAAACTTATTCATGCCTTATCCCTCAAGTTCTTTTTTAAGATCCAATACCGCTTTTCTGAACTGATCACCACGATCTTCATAATTTTTGAAAAGATCGAAGCTCGCGCAAGCGGGCGACAGCAGCACGACATCGCCTGCTTTAGAGACTGATAGCGCCCGGCGTACCAGATCAGTGACACTTTGCGTTTCATAGATCTCCTTTACCACATCACCAAAAGCTTTCTTCAATTTTTCGTTATCCTTGCCGAGGCAGATGAGTACTTTAACCTTCTCTTTCACCTGATCTTTAATCAGGCTATAGTCATTTCCCTTATCGATTCCTCCTGCTATCCATATCAGCGATGTTTCGTATGAGCCCAGCCCGTATACCACGGAGTCGACGTTCGTCGCCTTGGAATCATTGACAAATTCAACACCCTCGATCGTTGCCACTGACTCAAGCCGGTGCGGCGCGTTTTTGAAAGTTCTCAGTCCCGCCTTTATTGACTCAAGAGAAGCTCCTGCTATAAAGACGGCAGAAACGGCAGACATTGTGTTAATCAGATTGTGTGGCCCCCTCAGCGTGGTCGACGATTGTGCTATCCTGAAATTTTCCTCCAATTGAAAACTCATTTTCTCGCCATCAAAATGGACGGGAGCTTTTGACGACGGTTGCAATGAAACCGGAATTTGTTTCGGAATGAGAGAACGTCGGTTCACCTCACGTTCAATAATCGGATCGTTGACATAGTACACGAAGTATTGGTCGCTTCCCATGTTTTGAATTAACTGGAATTTTGAGTTGATGTAGTTATCCAGGGAATACTCGTACCGGTCAAGGTGATCCGGCGTTATATTTAATAAAATTCCAATGTCGGGTTTGAAAGTCTTGATACCGTCGAGTTGAAAGCTGCTGAGCTCAAGGACATACCAATCAAATTTATTGCGCGCCACTTGTCGAGCCATGCTGAATCCTACGTTACCGGCCAGCGCTACATTAAATCCTGCCTCCTTCATCAAATGGTATGTCAGCAATGTAGTAGTCGTCTTTCCATTTGTTCCGGTTATGGCGATGATTTTCGCGTCGGCGTGGAGAAACGCAAATTCAATTTCATCGATTATGGAAATTGAAGCAGCCTTGATCTTTTTGATAATTTCCGCTTTAAGCGGAATCCCCGGACTCTTGATTACAAAGGAAGCGTTTAGAATTTTTTCTTCCGTATGCGTATTTTCCTCGAATGGAATATTCTCATGCTCCAGTTCAGCCTTATACTTGTCCTTGATAGGGCCCTGATCTGAAACAAATACGTCAAAATTATTTTGCTTCGCGAGCAAAGCTGCTCCCGTTCCGCTTTCACCTGCACCCAATATGACTACTCTTTCGCTCATCTAAGTTTTAATGTTGCCAGGCAAATGATTGCTAATAAAATTCCCACGATCCAAAAACGCGTTACAATTTTTGCTTCCGGAATATTTCTTTTTTGATAATGGTGATGAAGGGGTGACATCAAAAAAATCCTTCTTCCCTCACCATACTTTTTCTTAGTGTATTTGAAGTAGGAGACCTGAATAATGACCGAAAGGTTCTCCACTAAGAAGATCCCACAAAGAACGGGTATCATCAATTCTTTTCTCACAGCGAGGGCCAGTACAGTGATAACACCACCCAGGGTCAGGCTGCCCGTGTCGCCCATAAATACCTGCGCTGGGTAGGCGTTGTACCATAAAAATCCCAGGCATGCACCAACGAAGGCGGTACAAAAAACCACAACCTCTCCGAGGTTCGGGATGTACATTATGTTGAGGTAGTTACTAAAGTCGATCCGGCCAGAGAGATACGCTAAAATTGCAATAGTCAGACCGATGATGGCGGAAGTCCCCGCTGCAAGCCCATCGATTCCATCCGTAATATTAGCGCCATTGGAAACAGCGATGATAACAAATATCACCACACCAACATATATGATCCAGGTATAGTCGGCGGGCAAAAACGGAATCACGCTGCTGTAATCAAATTCATTATTCTTGAGGAATGGCACTGTAGTCTTGGTTGACTTCACCTCTCTGTAGGACTGGTTGTTTTGTGATGGGGCTTGGTTATTTTCAACCCTCGCAGGGGTCCAGCCAGGGATCACTTCCCGAATCACTACCTGCGTATTAAAATAAAGTGTAAATCCAACAATTAACCCTAGCCCTACCTGCCCGACGACTTTAAACCGCCCGGCGAGCCCTTCTTTATTCTTCCTGAATACTTTGATGTAATCATCCACAAAGCCAATAATACCCAACCAGCAAGTGGATATGATGAGAAGGATGACATATACATTATCAAGTTGAGCGAATAAAAGTGTCGGGATCAGGATGGCCGCGATGATAATAATACCGCCCATCGTAGGTGTGCCTTTTTTCTGGATCTGTCCCGCGAGTCCTAAGTCCCGGATATCTTCTCCAACTTGTTTTTTCCTCAGTAAGTTGATCAGATTTTTGCCAAACGTGATCGTAATCAGGAGCGAGATGAATGCAGCCATTCCCGCACGGAACGAAATGTATTGAAACACCCCCGCGCCGGGGATATCCATTTTGTCGAGATAGTCGAATAAGTAGTAAAGCATCGGTTAGTTGCTTGTTAATCTTAACATTCGTTCAACGACCTGCCTGTCATCGAAGGGATATTTCACTCCCTTTATTTCCTGGTAGGTCTCATGCCCCTTTCCAGCGACAAGAATGATATCTTTTTCATTGGCCATCATACATGCTGTCTTAATGGCTTCTTCCCTGTCAGCAATGACCAGAGTCTTGCGAGCCTCCGTAGGCATCACACCTGTTTGCATTTCCCTGATGATTTCCATCGGATCTTCGTCGCGTGGGTTGTCTGATGTCAACACCACTTTGTCGCTTAAACGACAGGCAATGGACGCCATCAACGGCCGCTTGGTCCTGTCGCGATTTCCGCCACATCCAACTACCGTGATGACTTGTTCATTCCCCGATCTGAACTGCGCGATCGTTTCCAGTACATTTTTCAGAGCGTCTGGCGTATGCGCGTAGTCGACAATAGCAATTTTTTTTGAGCCGGGAAGCACTAATTCAAATCGTCCGACGGCGCCGGACAATGAAGAAAGCTTTACCAGCACTTCCTCGGAGTCCTCGCCCAGCAACACGGCCGCTCCGTATACAGCCAAGAGGTTGTATGCGTTAAAGTCGCCGATCAGTTTGAACCAAACCGTTTTGCCCGCGATTTCCAGTTCAAGGCCTTCGATAGAATTTGTTATGATCTTAGCCTTGAAATCCACCATCTTCTTCAGGCCAAAAGAATATTTTGTCGCTTTGGTGTTCTGCATCATTACCATACCACGCTTGTCGTCGGCGTTTACCAGCGCAAAAGCATCGCTTCCCAGATCATCAAAGTATTTTTTCTTTGCTTTGATGTAGTTCTCGAAAGTCTGATGGTAATCAAGGTGATCGTGCGTGATATTCGTAAACAAAGCACCCGCGAACTTCAACCCCGCTATTCGTTCCTGATCGATGGCATGAGAGCTCACCTCCATGAAAACATGCGTGCACTTTTCGTCGGCCATCCGCTTCAAAAGCTCATTCAACTGAATGGGATCCGGCGTTGTATGTGTTGAGGGGATGACAAGGTCGACTATTTTATTCTCTACGGTTGATATAAGTCCAGCCCGATATCCCAGCGCACCAAAAAGTTTATACAGTAGAGTTGCAACTGTCGTTTTTCCATTGGTGCCCGTAACGCCGGTGAGCTTGACTTTTTCCGACGGATTGCCGTAAAAGTTAGAAGCGATGATACCCAACGCCTGGCTGCTATTCTTAACCGATACGAAGGTGACCCTGTCTGGTATGTTATCAGGTAATTTTTCGCACACAACGGCTGAGGCACCCAAACCAACTGCCTTTTCAATGTATTCATGCCCATCCGATTGCGTTCCCCTGACGGCAATGAACAAAAAGCCGGCCTTCACTTTGCGGGAATCAAAGCAAATTCCAGTTACGTCCACGCTCATATCGCCGTAGCTAGACGTAAGGGATACTTTATATAGTATGTCTTTTAGTTCGGGCACTGGTTGTTGTTGGTCTGGTCTGGTTCTTTAAATTTGTTATGATTCTAGCCGAGCCGTAAATAAATTGTACTTCCTCTGGTAATTCTTCCTCCTGGGTTTAAAGATTGTTTCATCACCCTTCCCTTGCCCTCATACGATACCCGTAAACCTGAATTCTCCAGCAGGAACAGCGCATCACGGAAGGTCATTCCCATAACATCCGGCACAAGATCCTTTCCGGTAATGCTCCTCTTCCATTTAACACTGCCTCCATCACTGCCAGATGATTTCACCCATTCTTCTTCTGTTTGGGAATGGTTGGAGATCCCAAGCGCGTTGCATAGCATTGTCAACTCATGCTGATTGCCCGCGCGAATGACAGGTAACGTACTGGCTACAGTAAATTTTTTCACATCCATAGGTTCGTGTAAGTTGATGTCGCGGGCGTAAATATTGTCAGCTATTTCCTTAAATACAGGCGCAGCAACGCTGCTGCCGTATTGATACCATCCACGCGGGTTCTTGATCAGGACGATAGCACTGTATTTTGGTTCATGCGCAGGAAAATAACCCACGAAGGAAGTGATGTATTTGCGAGTATATCTCCCGTTCTCAAGAATTTGTGCAGTACCCGTTTTTCCGGCAATGCGATAGTGCGTGCCCTTGATATTTTTAGCTGTGCCATTTTCAACGACGCCTTCGAGAAGAAGCTTCAGCTTGTCGAGCGTTTTCGAGGAACAGATCTTCTTATTGATGACCTGGGCTGTGAACACATCCTCTTCCTCGTCGGCGTGCTTTACGGACTTTACAAACACCGGCTTGATCATTTCGCCGTCGTTGGCGACTGCATTGAAAAGGGCAAGGGTATGGAGCGGTGTGATCTCAAAACCATAACCATAAGCCATCCACGGCAAACTGATGCCACTCCATCCTTTTTGACCCGGACGTTTGATTTTCGGCGTTGGCTCACCAACAATTTGAAGGCCCAACGGTTGGGATAGTTTCAAGTTATCGATATAGTCTACGAATTTCTGAGGCCTCAAACCAAAATGTTTATCCATCAACTTTGCCATGGCCACGTTTGAAGAATGTTCAAATGCCTGTTGCACGGTCACCGTTCCCAGTCCACCCTCCTCGTGATCGCGTACGGTACGATTATAGAAATCGAACTCGCCGTTTCCCGTGTCAATGCTGTCGCTCAGCTCGACCGGACTGTCTTCCAGCAATGCCATCATCGTCACCAGCTTAAAGGTCGAGCCGGGTTCAAACAATTGCCCCACCGCAAAATTGAATCTTTCATGAAAATTGCCCTTGCCATCAGCGCTCAAATTTGAAATTGCTTTGACGGCGCCCGTCTTCACTTCCATCACCACGACCAGGCCATCGTTGGCATCGTGTTTTTGCATGGCTTTGTGCAGGGCTGTTTCTGCGACATCCTGCAGATTAATGTCAAGCGTGGTCTGGATATCCAGTCCGTTGACGGCCTTTACATTGTTGGCATCAAAGATCGGCTTCCAAACCCCTCCTGCAATCTTCTGATAGTAGGCGTATCCATCCTGGCCAGCCAGGGGTTTGTGGAAGCTGTATTCGAGACCAACGCCTTTTTCATTCTCATTGATGTATCCGATGGTTCTACCGCTCAAATTTGAAAAAGGATGATAACGTATATCCACTTTTTCGAAGATCGTTCCACCGCGAAGACGGCCCTCCCGGAAAATAGGCCATTTCATCATCATCTTCTTTTGCTGATAATCAATTCTTCTTCGGTTAAGGATTATGTATTGCTTCCCTGAGGCGCGTGCATCCAAAAGGATCCGTCTGTATTCTGTCTTCGTTTTGTCTTTGAAAAATTTGGAAAGGTTTAAGGCGAGGGAATCCAGTCCTTTCTTGAAAATCGCATCGCTCGGAAGTGTTGCGTCAAATGCGACCTTGTAAAACGGCAACGATGTTGCCAACAGGCTTCCGTTGTCGGAGTAAATATTTCCGCGTGTAGCCTTTACGCGTTTATAATCGAATGAAATCCGCTCACCCATGGCCGCCCATTCCTCGCCTTCCGCAAACTGGATATGCGCGATTTTAACAACGATCGCGACGGCAAAAACGACGGAAAACAAAAATGCCACGCGAACTCTGAGCAGTATGGATCTCTTAATATTCACCTTCTTCTACTTCCACTTTATAAGGTGGTGTTAAACTTTCTTTTAATTCAAATGCTTTTACTTTCTTTGCGACCTCAGATTGCTTGCTGGCAAACATGAGATCGGATTTTAGTGTCGTATAATCGGCGCGAAGGTCCTCTACCTCTGCCTGGATGTTGTTTATCTTACGGACAGTTTTTTCGGCATAATGTGTGTTGCTGATGTAGATCAACCCTAGAATCATCACGAAAAGAATTTTGGGGAGATATTTTACGGGAAACCCCTCTTCAAAATAATTTTCGAGCTTCAGGCGCCTTTCAATTCCCGAGAACATTCCCTTTGCAAAACCTTTGTTTTTCGTTTTGGGTTTGATCTTAAATTTGTTTTTCATCGCTTCGGTGCTTCATTGTCGTTAACCGTTCATCATGAGCCGAGCCGTGTTGCAACTCGTAATTTTGCGCTTCGCGCCCTGCTGTTTTCTTCAATTTCTTCGTCGGAAGCTTCAATCGGTTTTCGATTTACAGCTTCGAACGGTTTTATCTCGTTTCCAAAAAAATCCTTATCTACTTCTCCGAACACTTTTCCCTTGTTGATATAATTCTTTACCATTCTGTCTTCCAGCGAATGGTACGACATAACCACCAGCCTTCCTCCTACCTCCATCACTTCGCCACATTGGTGCAAAAAATCTTCAAGCGCTTTCATTTCTTCATTCACTTCTATGCGAAGTGCTTGAAACACCTGGGCGAAATATTTATTCTCCTTGCCTCGCGGCGCGATGGGTTGAAGTGCGGCTTTTAAGTCCTCGGTCCGTCGCAACGGGCTAGCTGCCCTGCGTTGTGCAATTAATTTCGAGGCTGTCTTCGCATTCTTCAACTCTCCATACATTCCAAAGAGTTTATGAAGTTGATCTTCACTGTATTCATTCAAGATGTCCGCAGCTGTGCGCGGTATTCCCGTATCCATCCGCATATCCAACGGCCCGTCGAAACGGGTCGAGAAACCTCGCTCCGGCGAGTCAATCTGGTGCGATGAAATACCCAGGTCGGCAAGAATACCATTCACAGTAGCGACACCATTCAATTTCAAATACCGTTTCATGTACATGAAATTGGCCTGACAAAATGTAAAAGAACGATCCTTAATTTTTTCCGCTTCTCTTCGGGCGTCCTCATCCTGATCGAAGGCGATCAACCGCCCGTCAGTTAATCGCTCAAGTATTTTTTTGCTATGCCCCCCGCCACCAAAAGTTACGTCCACATAAATACCATGCGGTTTTATCTGTAACGCTTCGATGCATTCTTCCAGCATCACCGGCTTGTGATAATTATTCATAGCCACAAGCTACGTGCTCCAGTTTCAAGCTTATTGATAAACGAACTTGCCATGCTTTGCTCTTTGATCAATTTGCGCAGGGTTCCGTTTATCAAGTTTGCCAGTACCATTCTTTCTAGCAGTAACTGTTAAGACTTCAATCAGTAGTCCTGAAGCTTTAAGCTACCTATCAAGTTTCTGCATCAGCTTGGAATACTCCTTCTGGTCTTTAAGCAAATGCTTGTCAAACAGATTAGGATCCCAAACGGCAATCATATTTTGCATACCGATCAGCACTACTTCTTTTTGAAGTTCAGCGTACACCTGTAAATTTTTGGGGATCAGAAAACGACCGTTAACATCCAGTTCAACCGTGGCAATGCCTGAAAAAAAATTCAGCCTTATTTGCCGGTTCTCTTCGCTGAAGTCACTCAGCCCCGAAATTTTCGACACAACCTTTTTGAACTCCAGCAGGGGATAGACAGAAAGGTAGGGCTCAATTCCTTGTTGAATTATTAGCTCATGGCCCCCTTCCTCCGGCAGCTGCGCCTTGAATTTCGAGGGCAATACAAGCCTGCCCTTGGAATCTAGCTTACTATCATATCGACCGGTGAAGAAAGTCATAGACGTAGTGGTTGTCTTTGCTCCTAAAAGCAAACTTATGTAATTTTAAACCACTTTCAACCACTTTGAACCACAATTTTATATTTTAATCAATAATTAGGCTGAAAAAGTCCTTAAAGAGCACTTTTTGGGCCTCGAACAACGGCAAGGGCTAGGCAATAACGCCCAAGGTTAGCAGCGATTTGATAGATTCCGGGTCCATTGCAAGCGATTGAGAAAGGATTTCCTGCGAATGTTCACCTAGGTGCGGCGGTGGTAGAAAGTGGGAGCGCTGATCGCCCGAGGTGCGGGCGACGAAGGTTTTGACCCCCACTCTATCGGAGGATTTTAACAGAAGAGCCTGTACCTGCGGCGAGTTGAAAACCGCCTGCATATCTTTTATTACGCCATACGGAACGTTAGCCTTGCTTAAATCGGAGGTCAGCTGATATAAGGTCAGCCTTTCAATTTTTTCAGCCAGCAGCGCATTCAGCAGGCCACGATTTTTTACCCGTAGTATGTTTGTACTGCAATAGTGGGGAATGGCGAGCCTCAGCACTTCGCACAGTGACTGGAACTGCCGGTCGTTTCCAACGGCCAACAGGATTTCGTATCCATCCGATGTTTTGAATATATCGCCATAGGGCGCGATGTTGGGATGAGCAGACCCTTGTTTCCGCGGATTAACATGCGCTACCAGCCAATTCGACGCCTGGTTTGCCAGCGAAGCCACCGCCGCCTCCAGGAGCGACACCTCCACGAAATCCCCTTTGCCTGTTTTGCTTTTCCGGAGCATCGCCAGCAGAATACCTTCCTTCAGATGATGGGCGGCGAGAATATCCATGAGCGCCACAGGCATTTTG
>DASUTP010000312.1:0-13459 GCA_036374515.1 Chryseolinea sp.
GCCACTGGGAAATGCGAGCGGCGAGGACTGTGCCAATTACATAACGATATTATTTTCCGACTACACGAGGATGGTGACTATGCAGAATCTTATGCATGATGGTGGATTCTCCACCTCAGGAATTACACAGGAAATGATCGATCGTCTCGTTAAATAAGTTTCGAGTTTCGAGTTTCAAGTTTCGGGTTCGACACTATCCCAAACGCGCAGGACGTTGAACGGCTACAACTCGAAACTCGAAACTAGAAACTCGAAACTTGAAACTCGAACTAACCCATGGTAGTTTTTCCTCCTTGCAAGATCAATTTGGGGTTATCTGTTCTTTCAAAAAGGACGGATGGGTACCACAACCTCGAAACCTGTTTCTTTCCCCTTCCATGGCACGACGTACTGGAGGCAATCAAGTCTGAGTCGTTCGCCTTTACTTCCAGCGGCAATGTCATACCTGGAAACGCTGATGAAAATTTATGTATAAAGGCGTACCGGTTGCTGCGCCAGGATTTTGACCTGAGCCCCGTAAATATTCATCTACATAAAATAATTCCTACCGGCGCCGGTCTCGGCGGAGGATCATCGGACGCGGCTTACACACTCAGGCTGCTGAATGAAATTTTTTCCCTGCAGTTAAGTCGCCAAACTCTGATGGATTATGCAGCGCGAATAGGAAGCGACTGTGCCTTCTTTGTTCAGGATGGTCCGATGGTCGGTACTGGTCGCGGTGAAATACTAAGGGAAATATCGGTGCCACTCCACGACAAATATTTTGTCGTGGTAAAACCCGGGATCCATGTTTCTACGGCGGATGCGTTTTCCGATATAAAGCCAGCAGCGACAGCGCGATCCAACGCGGAGGTTGTTCGCGAGTATCCTGTTACGAGTTGGAAGGAATATTTAAAGAATGATTTTGAAGAAACTGTTTTCAAAAAACATCCCGCAATAAAAGTGCTGAAGGAAAAACTTTATTCGTTCGGCGCAATCTATGCGGCGATGAGTGGTTCCGGGTCTGCCGTCTTCGGGATTTTCGATACAGAAGTTAATATCTCCCGGCAATTTCAATTTCCCGGAGCAGCCGTTTGGAGTGGTTTTTCCGAGGCGTCACGGATTGACGATTAAACCCTGGTCGTATTTTCTCCTTAGAAATGGGTAGGAAGCAACGGCACACATAATGATCAACGTACCAACATAAAAGCTCAATCCCATCTTCTCGGCAGAACCAAAAATTATCACAGCCATAACAATCCCATACACCGGCTCGAGGTTTAAAGTCAGCTGAATGAGAAAGACACTCACTTTTTTCATCAGCTCCACCGCCGTTGTGTAAGCGTATACTGAACACGCGCCGCTGAGGATGATCATATACACCCAATCCATTGCGCTCGGATCCAGGTTCAAAATTCCATCCACAGCCCAGGTCATTTTATAGACAGGGAAAAATAAACCTAGCCCAATGAAAATACCCATCATTTCATAAAAGCTTATCGTGTAAGCGGAAATGTTTTTCACCAGCCTTGAATTTAAAATTGCAAAAATAGCCGAGGTAAATCCCGCTAAGACGCCGAGGAACAATCCAAAAGGATATTGGAAGTCGAACGAAAAAATGATGTAAAGTCCGAAGATGACTACGAGGCCCAATATTAATTCGAATTTTTTTATGGACGCTCTGTTGAACACAGGTTCCAGGATGGCGGTCCACAAGGAGTTGGTTGCAAATCCAACAAGACTAACAGAGACGTTCGAGACTCTTGCCGATTCGAAAAATGCCAGCCAGTGGATTGCTACGATAAATCCGATGCCGATCAGAGTGAAAAATTGTTTTGTCGAGACGCGAAAATTCTCCCGCATAAAAAGCATGACGAGACCAATTCCGATGGAAGACAAAATTCCCCGAAAAAAAACCATTTCGTAAGCCGGAATTTCCACGAGCTTTCCAAGAATTCCCGAAAAGCCCCAGAGAAAAACGATGAAATGTAATTTGAAATAATCAGCGCGCGTGGCCATTAGCGCGGAACGTATTTATACATCGCTATTGATATCAAACCAAAAATTATGTTAGGAACCCATACTGAGATCTGGGGTGGCATAGATCCATTTTCCGCAAAGGTTCTAAACAACGTAAAAAATAAAATAAAGATGAATGATAATAAAAATCCAAGCGCGATCTGAGGGCCGGTACCACCTCTGCTTTTTCTTGCCGATACGATCACGCCCATAAAAACCAATATGTAGATCGTAACCGGCGACGTGTATCTGGTATATTTTTCAACCTCATACATTTCAATTCCCGTTGATCCCCGGGCGCGCAACGTTTTGATCTGTTCGTCCAGTTCGTTCAATGTCAGTCCATCGTATTTTCTATAGTCGCTCTCAAATTCTTTTGGATGTATCACCAGTGCAGTATCCAGGTCGGTACCGGACGTTACAAATTCTTTTGTTTTGGCAACTTTAGATACTTCCATGGCAGGAACAGCTTCCGGCCGTTTAGGACTTTCGAAAATTCCATCCACTTTTTTCAACGACCAGTCAAAGAGTGTCCATTTCAGTTTCGTCGTGTCCCACACCACGCGGCTGGCTGTAAGCTTTTCAATGAGTTGATTGTTGTGAAATTTTTCCAGAGTAAAGTGGTAGCCGGTCTGATTGTTGTTATTGTAGCTCTTCATATACAGGTACGTATCGGAAGCTACCTGGATATGGATATTTTGTTTTTCGAAATAATACTTGGTCTTGAAGTACTGCATTTCAAATGCAAGACGCGACTTGTTGGAATTCGGAATTACCCACCCGTTCAAACCAAAACTGATGGCGCCCACGAGGGTCGCCCCGATAAAATAAGGTACAAGCATCCGCTTAAAACTAATTCCTGCACTAAGCATTGCAATTACTTCAGTGTGTCCGGCCATGCGCGAGCAGACGTATACGGCAGCGATAAAAATCGTGATTGGTGTCAACAAACTGCCGATCCAGGGTATGTAATCCAGGTAATAACCTAAAATGTGGATAGCCTTAAGCTCAGCTTTGGCGAACTTGTCCATTTTATCGGTAAGGTCGATCACAGTCACCACCGACAACAGGATCAACACCACAAAGAAAAATGTGACGAGGAATGTCTTCAGAATATATTTGTCAAGAAGCTTCACAATTTGCCTTTGCTTTTGAATTACGCTCCCGGAAAGTTTATAGCCGCTGGCTTATTTTTTTTACCATTCCCTCCTTCCAATTCGTAAAGGTACCTGCAATAATTTGTTTTCGGGCCTCCTTTACTAACCATAAATAAAAGGTGAGGTTGTGGATAGAAGCAATTTGTGCTCCTAAAATTTCCTTGTTTATAACGAGATGTCGTAAGTAAGCCTTTGAATAAAAGGTACTTACATAGCCTCCAAGGGCTGCATCGATCGAGGTCAGGTCGTCTTTCCACCTTTCGTTTCGAATGTTGATTATGCCTTCCGTCGTAAAAAGCATGCCATTCCGGGCGTTCCGGGTGGGCATTACGCAGTCAAACATGTCAATTCCAAGGGCAATGCATTCAAGAATGTTTTCTGGAGTACCGACCCCCATGAGATAGCGCGGTTTGTGCGCCGGCAGGATACCACATACAAGACTGGTCATGGCGTACATATCTTCATGCGGTTCGCCCACCGACAGTCCTCCGATAGCGTTACCTGGTTGATCCTGCGCGGCGATAAATTCAGCTGACTGCTCCCGCAGATCTTTGTACGTACTGCCCTGAACGATAGGAAACAGACTTTGTTCGTAGCCGTATAAGGGTTCCGTTGATCGGACCCGCTCAACACATCGACGGAGCCAGCGGTGGGTAAGTCCCATAGAATCCTTTGCATACTGGTATTCGCAGGGAAATGGAGTACACTCGTCAAATGCCATGATAATGTCCGCCCCGATATTCCGTTGGATATCCATAACTCCTTCCGGGGAAAAGGTATGTTTTGAGCCGTCGATATGCGATTTGAAGATTACGCAGTCTTCTGTAATCTTACGATTGGCGCCAAGTGAGTAGACCTGGTAACCTCCGCTGTCAGTAAGAATGGGCCGCCTCCATCCGTTGAATTTGTGAAGTCCGCCGGCTTTCGCCAGCAACTCAACGCCTGGCCGCAGGTATAGGTGATACGTATTTCCTAAAATGATTTCTGCTTGAATATCCGTCTCTAGCTCCCGCTGGTGAACAGCCTTCACTGAACCCGCTGTGCCCACAGGCATAAAAATCGGGGTATGTATTTCACCGTGACCGGTGGAGAGCAGACCCGCCCGCGCGGACGACTTTGGATCTTTGGCTACTTGTTGGAATGTCATAAAGACCGCAAAAATAGGCTTCTGTTGGGAGCCTCCTGCAATGAATCACCGCTTTATTTCGCCGACCTTCACTTGCAGGCTGAGCACATTGGTGACCTGGGTTTAAAACTCTAATGAAGTCCGGAGTTCAGGTAGGAGCCCAGATTTTGTTCGGTTATAACCTCAAGCGGGAATAGCTCCTGCTGTGGCGTTGCTTTTTTGAACATCAGATGATTAACCAGGTGGCTGATACCAAGGAATGCCTGTCTCTTCGGATTCTGATGAATCAGAAAGTCGATTGTCCCGGCTTTGAGATATTTTAAGTTATCCTCCAGGATATCGTAGCCAATTAAACGGATATGTTTCTTGTCCAGTTTTTCGAGGAAGCTCGCCGCGATGGCGGACCCATTTGACGTGGAGACGAAAATTCCTTTCAGGTTTTCGTTGTTGATCAGATCCGTAAGCTGTTTTTCAAAAGCGCTGTCCTTTGGATTTAAAGTGAAAGCGAGGATTTCAAATTTTGCCTTTCCGTTGGCGCTGAAGTATTCCCGGAAACCTTTTTCCTTTTCCAATAAGTGCAGTGAGTCCTGGATGTCTTCGTCGATATGAAGTACGGCGAATGTGCCTGGATTCTGCTGGCCAAAATGCAGCAATTGTGCGGCAACTTTTCCGCTCTGAAATAAATTCTGGCCGATAAAAGTCAAAGGCGTTGCCTCCGGAATATTTGTATTAAAAAGCACGTAGGGAATCTGGTCGGCCTTTAATGAGTCGAATACCGGCAATGCCTCGTGATAAAAAATAGGTGCGATCACAATGCCATCCGGTTTTGTTGCCACGGCCTCTTGTGCCGTGGTGCGGAAGGAATCCTTATCAAAAAGGTCGAATACGTGTAGGTCGATATTGATTCCATATTGCGCCCATTCCGACTGCGCCTGAAGGATTCCCAGGTTCGATTGTGACCAATACGGATCTTGCTCTGGATTGGGGATGATGGCCGCTATCCGGTAGTTCTTATTGGAACCCAACGTTCGCGCGATCAGGTTGGGTTTATAGTCGATTTGCTCCATTACCGACGTAACCTTCTGCAGCGCTTCTTGCGACACGCGCCCCCGATTGTGGATTACCCTATCTACGGTCCCCACCGAAACACCGGCCAACTTGGCGATGTCCTTAATCCTGATGTTCTTCCCTAAATCCATGCTTCAAAGCAATAAAATTTTATGGTTAAAACGAAAAAAAATGCCTTCTATATCAAAATCTGTTTTCGGACACATGAAATTTGTTCACGCGAACATCGAAATCCATTCAATTTCAACAATTCCTTCGGGAGATTTGACGAATTGCCCGCAGGCGTTTTCGATGAACGGAAAACAAGTCGTCATGCAAAACCATAGGCATGCCCGAATTTATCATGAGATTGGTCTAAAAGTTCTTTCATCCGGCGTGGCTAACTTTATATTTGTCGGAAAAATCTCGAGTCTTTGGAAGTCTTACTTATTATTTTCCTTGTCGCTGTAGGAGTACAGGTCATTTACTTTACGTTTTTTCTCGTCACGTTGTCAAAGACTCCCGTCAAAAAACCCGATCAAGCACTGCCCGTTTCGGTCATCATCTGTGCCCATGATGAAGAACAAAATTTAAGGGAGTTAATTCCCATTTTGTTAAAGCAAGACCATCCCGAATTCGAAATTATTGTGGTTGACGACCGGTCGAATGACGGAACTTTTGACCTATTGCTTCAGGAAACCAGCAAGGATCACCGTCTGAGGATGGTGCATATCAATCGCACGCCACCCCTCTTTAACGCAAAGAAATATGCATTGACCCTGGGAATCAAGGCAGCCAAATATGAATGGCTTCTGTTGACAGATGCCGATTGCCGTCCGAACACCCAGAATTGGCTTAAGTCGATTGCCAGGAACTTTAGTGAGACGACACAATTTGTAATCGGATTTTCGCCCTATCAGAAGCGCCCGGGATTCCTAAACGCCTTCATACGGTTTGAAACCCTCCTCACTGGCATTCAGTATATTTCGTTTGCGCTGGCCGGTATGCCCTACATGGGTGTAGGAAGGAACTTATCTTACCGCAGGTCGAAATTCCTGGAAGTAAAGGGCTTTAACAACTTTACCAAAATAACCGGCGGTGATGATGACCTTTTCGTAAACCAGCATGCCCGGAAAAGCAACACGGCGATATGCGTCGAAGAGGATTCAATTGTGTCATCCCTTCCCAAAACAACCTTTGGCGGATTTTTTAAACAGAAGATAAGGCATCTCTCGGTCGGTAAGTATTACCGGTTCGGTCACCGGACGCTCCTGGGTCTTTTTACATTGTCGTGGATCCTGACTTGGTTCGTGGGGATTCCTCTGGTTATTCTTTCACCCCTTAAGTATGTTGTGGCCGGCGCTTTGTTATTCCGAATAATTATCGTTGTACTGACATCAAATGTAGCGTCGAAAAAACTCCATCAGAAGTTTGAATCCTGGATTGTCCCGCTTTTAGATTTTATTTATGCCTTTTATTATCTTGTCACGGGCATAAAGGCTTTAGCCACCAAAAAAGTACGATGGAAGAATTAGAAAACAGGTTTTCATCCAAGGCGCTGGAGGATTTTAAATTGATTGACATGGCAGTGGGCGGAGATGATAAGGCCTATGCTAAGCTCCTCCAACGATACAAACGCCCGGTTTACCACATGATCTTGAAAATGGTTCGAAACGTTGATGACGCAGAAGACCTGACCATTGAATCCTTTGCAAAATCTTTTCGCAGTCTACATCGCTTCAAGAAGGATTTTACGTTCAGCACCTGGTTGTTTCGAATCGCAACCAACAATACCATCGATTTTATTCGCAAGAAAAAGCTCAATACACTGAGCATTGAAAATACCTTTACAGACGACGACGGTCAGTCGGTATCGATCGATGTCGAAGATGAAAATTTAGATCCGCAGGAAGAAACTATTCGCATGCAAAAGGCGGAACTTATACAGGTATTTGTGGATAAATTGCCGCCCAAGTATCAGAAACTGGTCCGCTTGCGGTATTTCCATGAATTATCATACGAGGAAATTGCTGTCGACCTGGATGCGCCGCTGGGTACCGTTAAAGCACAGCTTCACCGCGCACGGGAATTGATGTTTGAAATGGTGAAGAACAAGCGCGATCATATTTAATTCTCCAGTATCATAAATTACAGGTTGAAGATTGAGCAACGCAGACCTATTATTCAGCTATTTTCCGCAGCTCACAGCGCATCAAAAAAGCCAATACTTAAAACTTCACGAACTATACAAAGATTGGAATGACAAGATCAACGTCATCTCACGAAAAGACATTGATAATCTTTACATCAATCACGTATTACATTCGCTGGGCATTGCCAAGGTTGTATCGTTTAACCCCGGATCTTTGATCCTGGATGTTGGCACTGGTGGCGGATTCCCGGGAATCCCATTGGCCATTTTGTTTCCCGGGGCCCGGTTTCATTTGGTAGACTCGATTGGAAAGAAGATCACAGTCGTAAAGAACGTGGCAAATGCGTTAGGTCTGGAAAACGTGACCGCAGAACAGGTACGGGCTGAGCAACTCAAGACAGAGTACGATTTCATTGTAAGCCGGGCAGTAACGAGGTTAAAGGAATTTTATGGATGGGTAAATAAACGTGTAAAGCAAAAATCAACACACGAACTCTTCAACGGTATTCTTTATCTTAAAGGCGGCGATCTGGAGGAGGAACTTGTTGAACTAAGACGGCCTTATCAAATTTTTGAACTTTCGGATTATTTTAAGGAGCCCTTTTTTGAGACAAAAAAAATAGTTTACGTCCCCCTTTGACGAGCGTTGTAGACCACTCGTAGTCGCCGCATAGTTGACTTCTTGCAATTTTTTTCCTACCTATGGGGTGCCTGTTCCCAATGCTTTGAAGAAGGTCGTTTCAATATCGTTGATTTTTCTCCTCCTGTTTAACGCATTGGGTTTTTATGGATTGCTGGAGGGCTTGCGGTATAAGACCACCATCGACCTTGTGAAACGCCTCGACAATCATCGCTATACTGAAGACGAGACAATCCTGTTAAAAATTCCTGTGGCCGTTCCTTACAAGATGGACTCTGAAGACTACGAACGGGTTGATGGTGAGTTTGAACATAACGGGGAATTCTACAGACTCGTAAAACAAAAGTACCAAAATGACACGTTGTTTATGGTTTGCATTAAGGACCATGCGAGCAAGAGAATTGAACGAGCACTTACTGATTATGTAAAAACGTTTACGGATAAACCCGTCGATCGTCAGCATACGGGAAAGAACTTCACTAGTTTCATTAAAGATTTTTTGCCGACATCCATTAAAATATCAACTACCTCTAAAGGGTGGAATTATACCGTGGCCTCGGCGTTTGTCGAGCATTATTTCTACGATAGGCCGCTCAAGGTTTTCACACCTCCTCCTCAATCATAAGGTAGATCGTGCCGTAAATACAAGTAGTCTATGCCTTACTTATTTGAGGCATAACGAACTCACTTTTGTAGACACGATGACTAAGGCCTTTGGGTCTTTTCGGTATAATCAAGCCAAGTAGATCAACTTAAAACCAATTTCTATACGATAAATCTTTACTGAACCTGATGTCAGCGGATCATTCTGTGCGCCCTGAACTTGAAAACCATTAAACCAAACATTTCAATGAAAAATTTTACGAGAAGAATTTACTATTTGCTGTTCGTGCTGACTGGCGTGGGGGTTGCGCAAGCTCAAACTCCGCTTGACGCGATAATGATGAAACAAAAAGAATCCTGTTTTGCCCTCACCTATGACTATGGCTCCTTCGATGAGTATTGGGAAGGGACAGTTCTTCGAACAAATGAAACGATTGCCGAGGTAACGCGGATAACAGTTACCCCGATGATCGCCATTGGCCTACACGATAAACTTAATTTTTATATCTCTGTCCCCTATGTTAAATCAGAGTCTGGCGAACCGAACGGAGGATTGTTGCAAGGGGCGGAAGGGTTTCAGGATCTCAATCTTTCTTTAAAATACGAAATCCTTAATAAGGAATTGTGGAAAGGAAAGCTGGCTGTGCTTGCTTCTGGTGGTTATGCAACGCCAATTACAAATTATCTTTCTGACTATCGGCCTTATAGTCTTGGCAACGGCACCAACGAATGGAGTATCCGCGGTATTGTGCAGTATAAAATGGAAATGGGGCTTTATGCACGTATAGCAGGCGGACATTTGTTTAGGGGCGAAACGGAAGTTGAACGTGATTACTACTATAATAACGGAAGTTACTATACAACGTGGATGGATGTTCCCAATGCATGGGAGTATAATGCTGCAATTGGCATGTGGCTTTTGGATAACAAACTTAAACTGGAAGTAAACTGCTATGGCCTCCATTCCACCAGTGGTGACGATATCCGGAAATACAATGCGGCGCAGCCCACCAACAAGGTTGTTTTCGACCAGCTTGGCTTTTCAGGGCAATATTTTATCAAACCTGTTAAAGGTCTGGGTGTGCTTGCGTATTATTCCCAAATGTTCAACGGTCGGAATATGGGTAAGTTCACAAACTTTGGGGCCGGATTAACCTACCAGTTTAAAATTTAGAACTTGAAACTTTGAAACAAATGACAATGAAAAAAAATATAATCGTATTATTTATTTGCGCTTGCTGGTGCATGCTACTGGTAGCATCCTGCGAGAGTGATCTTCCCCGGTTTGCTAACTATTCTGCCTATGCGTTTTCACAGCTTGACGAAGATGGCGGTACATGGACTCCGGTAGTACTGTCCTCCGCCAATCAAATAGCCATACAAGCACCAGAAGATGTAAGTTCTCCAGCATACCAGGCCGAACTAACATCTTTGAAATCGACGATTGCGAATCTCAACGAAGGTCAAAAGAATGCCGTCGAATACTGGACTAACAATCCGATCATTCGATGGAATGAAATTGCCTTGGAACTGGCTGCGAAATACAACCTGATCCCTGGACCAAACCCCGATGGGACTTATACGCTTCCAAATCCGGCCACGCCAGAGGGGCCAACGCCATTTCCATTTGCGCATCCGGCGTACACGAGCAGAATGCTGGCATACTTGAGTGTCGCACAATTTGATGGACTAATCAGTGCGTGGCACTATAAATATGTTTTTAACAGACTTGCGCCTTCGCAGAATGATAATTCAATTGAGTCGTCGTATGGTGATACAATGTTGCCATCATATCCTTCAGATGGAGCAGTAATTGCAACTGCCTCAAGAAATATTCTATCTGCTATGTTTCCATTGGAAAAGGCATATTTGCAAGAAAGGGCAGAAGAACATTTATCCAGCCTGCTTTGGTCTGGCGCTAATGTGGAAAGTGATATCGCAGCAGGCGAGTTTCTCGGAGTTGAGGTGGCCAAACTTGCCTTGGCAAGGGCCTCGCAAGACAAAATGAGCAAAGCGCAATGTCCAAAACCTGTATCTGATTCGATCAAAGCTTCTGCTTTCACACGTTTCGGATGGCAATGGGAAAATCTGGAAATACCGGCGAGGCCAGTAGGACTAGCCCCACTTTTCTGTAATGTTAGAATGTGGAGCGTACCCAATGTTGCTGATGTAAGACCAGGCCCTCCTCCAGCGATTGGCTCGGCTGAGTTTCAGACTGCGGTCAAAGAGCTTCAGGATATCCAGGACAACATGACCGAAGAGAAACGAAAGATTGCTAACTGGTGGTCTGATGGTTTGGGTAGCTACACACCTCCTGGCCATTGGAATAAGTTTGCAAAGGATTTTCTAATAAAGTATAAGGAAAATCCACTGCGATCTGCCAGAACTTTTGCTTATTTGAATATGGCTGTTATGGATGCTGGAATAAGTTGTTGGGATGCCAAATACTTCTATCACTATCCGCGTCCTATTCAGACTATTCCCGGGTTTAAAACAATTCTGGGTACTCCGAATTTTCCAAGTTATTCTTCGGGACACAGCACCTTCTCAGCTGCAGCAGCAAGTATACTATCTTATATTTATCCTACTGAGTCAACCCAATGTGAAGCATGGGCCCGCGAGGCTGCCGAATCAAGGATCTATGCAGGCATACACTACCGGTTCGATGCTGAAGTAGGAATCCAACAAGGAAAAGATGTTGCGCAATATACACTTGCGAAGGCGCAAAATGATGGAGCGGATTAATAATGCGAAGAACGACAATTTTCGTTCTTTTGCTTATTTCGGGGGCTGCTGTATCTGCGCAGGGACAAAATGATTCCGTTAAGACACGGCGATTGGATGAAGTTGTTATAAAGGGAAAGAAGGAGATTGACATTGAACGGCTCCCGCCCATTGAAGGTACCCGGATCTGGTCGGGAAAAAAGAATGAAGTATTGAATGCTGCTATCCTGGACGCGAACATTGCCGAGAAGACAGCGCGGCAGGTCTTTGCTAAAGTTCCCGGTGTATTCGTCTACGACATGGATGGCACCGGGAACCAGATCAACATTGCAACGCGAGGGCTGGATCCTCATCGGGGTTGGGAATTTAACATTCGTAGAAACGATGCTATCACCAACTCCGACATGTATGGCTATCCAGCGAGTCATTACAGCATGCCTATGGAAGCCGTTTCGCGGATACAACTTGTGCGCGGAACCGGCTCCTTGCAATACGGGGCGCAATTTGGGGGAATGCTTAACTATGTTGCAAAAACCGCCGATACCACCCGACGGGTTGCATTTGAAAGTGTAAACTCCGTTGGCTCGTATGGACTCATAAGTACGTACAACGCAATTGGTGGGCGCGTCGGGAAAGTGGATTATTATCTGTATTACAGCAGACGCGTTTCAGATGGATATCGAGATGACGGAAGAACGGAGGCTGATGCTTTTTCAGCCCTGTTAACCTACAGACCTTCAACGACTGTTGCTATTACGGCGCAACTTTCCCAATCAAAGTATTTGTATCAAGTACCTGGCGCGTTGACAGACAGTATGTTTTATGCCGATCCCCGTCACTCGACGCGCAAACGTAATTATTATAGTCCCGATATTTACATCCCTTCGATAAGCCTTGACTGGCAGATCGGAACAAAAACAAAATTGACGTGGCTTACATCAGCAGTATTGGGAAGCAGAAGCAGTGTTATGTTCGACCGACCGGCCGATGTTGAGGATGCCATCGATCCCGTAACCTTGACCTACGCGCCCCGGCAGGTGGATATCGACAATTATCACAGTTATGCGTCGGAACTGCGGGTGTTACATGAGTACAATTTGTTCAATGGTTTGAGCTCATTGCTTGTCGGTGTACAGGGAATGAGAAATGATCTACACCGGCGGCAACAAGGGAAAGGAACCACTGGTTCGGACTATGATCTAACATTAATACAACCCGGCTGGGGAAGGGATCTTCATTTCAAAACGAACAACATTGCGTTATTCTTGGAAAACAATTTTAAGATAACAGAGCGATTTTCTTTGACCCCGGGGCTCCGCGCTGAGATTGGTGAATCTGATTTCGGTGGGTCTATAACTTATTACGATTCCGAAGAGCTGCCCAACACGATCGACCATCATTTTGTATTGGCCGGCGTCAATGTACAATATGAGATTTCACAATACCAGAACCTATATGCCGGCTGGGCGCAGGCCTACCGACCGGTAATATTGAAAGACATCGTACCGTCTTCGACCTACGAACGCGTGGATAATGACCTAAAAGATGCCGAGGGTTACAACCTTGAAGCCGGCTATCGCGGAACTTCGAAGTCTCTCAGGTGGGATGTCGGTGTCTTTCAGCTTCTGTACAACAATCGTCTGGGTATGCTTTCGCTCGCCGACGAGAACGGAGATTTTTATCTTTATCGAACCAATATTGGGAACTCAATGACTCGGGGTGTTGAATTATTTGCCGAATATAATTTTTCAATCCATACGATAAACGTTGCTCTTTTCACTTCTACATCCTGGATGGATGGACGTTATCGCGATGCTTTCGTCCGCGTCGGCGACAGCAACGTCAGTGTCGACAAAAATAAAGTGGAGAGTGTTCCGCAACTAATAACGCGCAACGGTCTCAACATCAAGTTCTCGACTGTAAGCTTATCATTTTTATACAGCTATACAGCTGAAAGTTACGCCGACGCCCTCAATACGGAAGCTCCTTCCAGAAATGGGTCAGTGGGCATT
>DASUTP010000313.1:0-9623 GCA_036374515.1 Chryseolinea sp.
AAATTCCAGTCGTATTGATCGTGGTCAGGTCCCAATTCCTGATTAGAATTGATGGCGTCCTGCCATGAAAGTGTTTGACCGCTATAAGCCACCATCCGTCCGAGAATTGCAACCATTGTGCTATTCGCCATGCGTTCGCCATCATTCATGGGATTTGAATTTCGTATCGAAGAAAAAAACTCGTCATGCTGTGTTTGGTACGGATTGTTTTTTTCTCCGTCGTACACCCACTTATTTTTTCCCGTGATGACGTGTGCCGATTCTCCCATATTTGCGTAAGCATTGCCGGTGGTACCGGCTACCTCAATGGAATTGCGGTTAGAACAACCCGGCTGCTGACGACTGAAGCTGAATCCGCGAACATTATTTTCAAACTCAAATTCAATGGCAAAATGGTCGTAAATATTCCCATATTTTGGATCGACGCGCACCTGGCGTCCGCCGGTTCCGGTTGCCCGCAGCGGCAGCTTGTCGTTCACAGCCCACATCATAAGGTCCATGCTGTGTACGATCATTTCGACCAGGTAATCTCCCGAAAGCCAGTTTTGATAATACCAATTTCGCATCTGATATTCCATATCGGTCCATGAGGCCTGTCGTGGATGATACCAGAGGTCGCCGCCATTGCGTGTCGATGAAACAGAAACGACGTCGCCAATAGCGCCCTGTTGAATCTTTTCAAACAGCGCGCGCTTGGAATAATCGTAACGGAATGTAAAGCCGGAAACAAGCGATAATTTTTTTTCTTTCGCTTTTTTCGCTGCCTCCAGTACTTTGCGTATTCCCGGCGCATCTACAGCAACCGGCTTCTCACAGAAGACGTGCTTTCCTGCATTGACGGCGTACATCAAATGCTGGGGCCTGAAGGCGGGGGGCGTTGCAAGCAATACAACGTCTACGCCTGAATCGATTACTTTTTGGTATGCATCAAATCCCACGAATTTCGTTGCCTTATCCACCTTCAATTTTGTCGGAACCTCTTCAAGCAATGCCTTGTAAGATTCCTCAAGCCGGTCTGCAAATGCATCTCCCATCGCAGTGAGGGACACGTTCTGGTCAGCTTGTAAGGCCTGGGCTGCTGCGCCGGTGCCCCTTCCCCCACAGCCGATCAATCCCACTTTCAGCGCAGGCGCTGACGTGAACCGATTAGCATAAGAGTCGACGTTGACAAGTGTTGTTCCAATAACTGCTGCGCCGGAGGATTTCAGAAATTTCCTTCGATCAAACTTTTCACCCTGATTCTCTTTCATAGCCATTGTTGTAAATTCGGTACTAAAAATTTGTATGCACCTCTCAATTTAAGGAAATTTAATCATCGCCCTATGAAACGCCTCCTTCAATTCGTTGGGATTTTTATCGCGCTGATTTTTCTATTGGCTGGCACCGTACTGCTGCAAGTTGTGGAGCCAACACAGAAAGTACCGGACCTTGAAAAATATACTTTTGACGATACGCTGGCAAACCGGTCATACAACCTGGATAGTTTGAAGGCAATCATCGGGACAAACAAAGGTTTGCCGCCGGGATTCGAGGTTGCAGCTGCCATCGCATACTCTGCCTTTCCACAATTGAAGGATGTTCGAATCGATATGGTGCTCACGCAGGAAGGCGCACCGATGGAATCCACGGTAGCAATCAGCTCGTTGTTTGGCGGTCGCAAAAACCGTCACTACCTGATCTTGCTGAACGATGCACGAAACAGCTTCTTTGATCCCATCCTGCTACGATCGTTACCGTTCGATGCGCAGGTAGGAATTTTAGCACACGAGCTCGGCCACGTTGTGTATTATGATAACCTAAATGTTTTTGCCTTTGGGAAGTGGGGGCTTAAATACCTTTTTGATGACGAATTCCGCGCGACACATGAGCGTACTACCGACCTGATGCCTCTCTATCATGGGCTGGGAAGCCAGATCTACCAATACGCATACTTCGTCAGACATGATCCTACCTGCAAGTCATTTTATGAAGCGGGCAAAGATTTTATGGACAAGTATTATTTAACCGATAAGGAAATACAGGCGACCATGCAGAACTATGGGAGCAAAAGCTTCCTGAAGCAAAACAAATAGACGAGAGCAACAGCATTTAGCATAGGGTGCAATCGTTAGGGGTTAACTTTTTAAATACGTTGCGAATTCCGTATTAAATACGCGAATAAATCGCCAAATTCACTGAACATTAACCTAACCGAAAGTATGAAGAAATCTCTATTTCTATTCATGCTTGCTTTGCTATTTGGAATCAGCGAGCAAGCGTATTCTCAGCGCTCCGTTACCGGCGTCGTGACCGGAAAATCCGATGGTGCTCCAATCGCCGGCGTAAACATTGTAGTCAAAGGTAGTGGTACCGGCAGCATTACCGACAGCGAAGGAAAGTTCTCGATCCAGGTTCCTCCTGAAGCAACAACCCTTACATTTTCTTTTATCGGCTCGTGACCCAGGAAGTAGCCATTCCAGCTTCGAATTACCTTGCCATTTCTCTGGAGAGCAATATCAGCGAGTTGGAAGAAGTAATCATTGTAGGAAGTCGCGGCTTGCAAAGGACAACAACGGACACGCCATTGCCCGTCGATGTTCTGTCGGTAAAAGAAATTCAGGCAACGGGACAATACACATTCGACAAAGCCCTCCAATACAGGGTGCCGTCTTTTAACACCGTACAAACACCAGTCAACGATGCAACATCCCTGCTTGATCCTTATGAGATCCGGAACATGGGTCCGAGTCGTACCTTGATCTTGATTAATGGAAAACGAAAAAATTCAAGCTCACTGATCTACACGCAAACCTCCCCAGGACGTGGCGAAACAGGTGTCGACATTTCTGCCATACCAACCGATGCCGTAAAGCGTATTGAAATTTTGCGTGACGGAGCGTCGGCGCAGTATGGATCTGATGCAATTGCTGGCGTTATGAATATCATTCTGAAAGATGACTATGAAGAAGGATCGGTTACCTTCAGAACCGGCGTTACATCGGAAGGTGACGGAGAATTGTTTGGTGTCAGCGTCAACAATGGCTCACGGATTTTTGACGAAGGATTTCTCAATTACACCCTTGATTTTTCCAAAGTCGGATTAGCGAATCGTCCGGGCACCGTGGATGCCGATGGCGAAGTTGCAGACTTTGGCGCCGACATCAATGACGTACGATCATTTTTAGCGGTGAAGCCCGATGCCGGTAATATCAATGGTTCGCCTGAAACGACGGCCGCAAAATTTCTGGTGAATGCGGGAACGTCCATCAGCAAGAACACTACGTTGTATTTTAACGCTGCGTATGTTTATAAAAAGGTCAACAGTTTTGCCAACTATCGCACACCCTACTGGAGAACGCTCGCCGACTATCCGTACCTGGCTGACTTTTTCCCTGATGAAAATGGAAACTACATGGGCTATGTTCCAACGTTCGATGGTGATCTGAACGATTATAACGCAACCTTTGGCATGAAGTCTCTGAAGAATGGGTGGAGCTCGGATCTGAGTTTAACCGTCGGTGGCAATAAACAATCCTATACGGTACGTAATACACACAATCGAAATACTACGAACACCAGGAACCCAGACACATACCTCGGCGATCTGAATGGAAATGGTGTTGTAGATTCCGATGAAATCGTGCAAGGCAGTCTCAAATACCTGGAAAATAGCCCTATAACATTCCGTGTAGGCGGAGCGCGGTTTTCGCATGTAGTTGGAAACATTGATATCTCGCGCTTGTTGGCCGAAAACTTAACACTTGCTTTCGGCGCGGAATTCCGTTCTGAAACCTTTGAAACGATTGAAGGTGACCTCGCCTCCTATGAGGCCGGCGGGGCGGATTCATTTGCGGGCAACAGCAAAGAAAATTCCTTTACCTCCAACAGATATAATCTCGGAGGATACGTAAGTCTTGGTTACGATATCACAGAAAATTTTTTAATTGATGCGACCGGTCGGTTTGAGAATTACAGCGATTTTGGAGACGCATTTGTTTATAAACTAAGTACACGCTATAAATTCGGCGAAGACCTTGTGACGTTGCGCGGTTCCTTCTCTACAGGATTCAGGGCACCATCATTGCACCAGGTGTATACGCAAAAAGCCCAGTACAGCTTTGTTCCCGGATCGGGGATACAGGTTTCGGGCCTTGCCAACAACGTTTCTCCCCAGATCCGGCTATTACAGATCCCGGCACTGGATGCTGAAAAATCAACTAACCTAACGGTTGGTGTAGGCGTAAATGTTACCGAAAACCTGAGCTTTACGGTCGACTACTACAACATCAGGGTTGAAGACAGGATCGTACTGAGCAATGAGATCGGGCCTACCGGTGATCCAACGAATCCGCTGGATGAAATACTAAATGACAACGGAATTGTGTCCTTGAGCTTCTTCACGAATTCCCTGGATACAAAAACATCAGGTATTGATGTGGTAGCAAGCTACAAAAACGTGCCGCTCGGACCGGGACAACTTCTGTTTAATTTAGCGGGCAACTACACGATTCAAAACGAAAGGGATGGGGCTGTGAAAAATCCTCCGATCATTGCAGCAGCCGGTCAGTCGGTAATCGACGCCACCCAAGAGGCACTGATCTTTACGTCCCGCCCGGAATACAAGGCAATTCTGGGAATAGAATATGCACTAGGAAAATTTAGTTTCGGGCTTACCAATACTCTGTTTGGACCTACGCAATTTCGCAACGCGGGAATGAGCTCCAACCTCAAGCTTGAGTTCGAACCAAAGGTTGTAACTGACCTATACATCGGCTACCAGGCCAGTGAAAGTGTAAATATTACATTCAATGCAAATAACATCTTTAACGTTTTGCCCGAATGGAAATTTGTCGCTTTGAACGCCGAAGGTCAAAACATATTGAATGAACCAGCCCTGACGAAGATCCAGTCCAACCTTGTGACGTTTAATCAACGTTATTCCCAAATGAGTTATGATGGATATCACTTCAGTCAGCTTGGAACAATTTTCAACCTCGCTGTAAATGTCAGATTTTAACTTTTGCTGAACAAGAAAAGGGAGACTGCGCATGGTTTGTCTCCCTTTTTTTGAAAACTTTGACCTGAGGTTTTCGGAAACGTCTTCTACAAGACCCCACCACTATCCTTCTCAAGCTTCTGTATAGCTGCGTTGCAAATCACGAGATGCTATAAACAATTTTGACTTGATATAGATGGGGCAGTCTGACCTACACAAATGTAAAAGGATTTGTCGAGGGGATGTGGGTTATCTTAATACTTTGAACTTTAGGTTGAAGCCATTTTGCTGCGTACTCCATACCTGCTTCCTCACTGACGGAATGACTAAGAACCATCAACGCGGTTTTTTGTCCCATTAGCTGGCCATCCCTGACTCGTTCGACTGTTTCCCATTCCCGGGTTTCGCCGCTCAGGATGAGATCAGGCTTAAACTTTTGAATCGCGGCGATCTGCATCCTGCTATCCATGTAACCAAAAGCCATGTAGATGGTTTTACATTCCTGCCTCAAACTACCCACTACACGCACACTGGGTATATTCAACCGGTCTTTGACAAGCGAGACAATAGATTTTAAAGACGTAGGCTGAGGCAAAGTAAGGACACGTGGCGTTTCTGTGTTAAAGTGTCGCTCCCACCCCAGCTTTATTAAGTTTCCCATAATAATTCCGTCAGGTTTATGCGCATGCCAATAGTCGTGGAACCGCCATATCGCAATTTTGTATTTCTGCAACAAACCAATTTTGTATTTGTACGCGTCGTCCTCCTGTAGCCAGTCCGTTTCATCCTGATTGTTGTAAAAAGGGGTTTCATGGGCGATAATGAAATTAGCGCCAGCCTTGGCCGTTCTTTCGATGACTTCTAATGTGGGAAACATCGTCGTAACGATACCCGTTACTTCCTGCTCCAGGCTGCCGGATCTCAGCTGATCAACAGTTTTTGAAAAGGGCGCGTTGGGGATTTCCTTCAAAATTATATCGATCACCTGCTTCACCGTAAGACTTTCCGGTGCTATCTCAACGTGAGCTTCCGCTGGCCCAGCCGCCAATATTGAAGTCGCAGCAAGACCGCCGACCCTGAATAAAAATTTCCTTCTTCCATAGGTTTCAAAATCTTGGTGCTGCATAGATGCCTTGTTTTAACAAACGAAATTGACGGAAGATAAGAGTTTTTCCGGCCGTCTGAAAAACTCCGCCCCGATCATTCTACCCCAAGTTTTTTTAGGACCATATTTGACACATTGTTTTTTGCATCGGCGAATAACAAAACATTACCTCCTCCCACTAATAGGGGGTTAATAATGTAGGCATAACCGTTTTCGTGTGCTACTTCCTCAATTGCTTTTTCCACCCTGGTAAAAACGGGAGTAATCAGATCGGTCTGTTTCTTTTGCATCGAAGCCTGAGCGTCTTGCTGAAACCGTTGAAGATTCTGCTCTAAATATGCTAGCTCCTCTTCCTTATCCTTTTTTATTGTTTGCGGGGTATCGGCAGGCAATGCCCTGTATGACGCGAACTTCGTTTCGAGCTCCTGCCTTTTTATTTTTACCTGATTCTGAAGTTGGGTTTCGAAGACTTTAAGATCGCTTTCTATTTTTTTATACTCAGGCAGCTTGCTGAAAATATACTCCCAGTCGGCATGGCCGATTTTTTGGGTTTCGGGTATGGACTGGCCATGGCAATACGCGATAGCGCAGACCAGAATCAAGATAAGTATTGATCTCATGAGGCAGCGGTTTAGGTTTCACCTATTCCTGATGACGCGAATCGACAAAAAGTTTTATCTATCTTCCAGCCAAATAATCGGATTGCGAACTGGGAGGTTTCTGATCACTTCATGAGTTGTCGGGTCATGGTCAAGCCTTTTCCAGTTTTCAAACCACTCCTTGTTGTTGAACGCCCGCGCTCCAAGCAGCAGGAACGGATGGGCTACGGGCCATGAATCCCAGTACATTACATCTTTTTTGAACGGCCAGCGGGACTTATCCGCCACAAACGGAAACAGAAATTCAATGCCTTGTTGAATACCCCTGCCATCGTCCGTCTTAAATGACCACAAATCATCGTGTTCATCCGACAGTATCTGGCAGATCATTGACATTGCATCCAGATTAAAGAGCGAATATCCATAGGGCTTTGTTCTGCGGAGTTCCTCCGGAAAGCTTCCATCGTTCGCCATCTGATCCGGAAGAAGCACATGCTGATAGCGGGCCTTGCAAAACTTCATCAGCTCCTGATTTCCGGTGAATTTTGCAAATGCTGCCACTTGCATTACCCAACACGTCGCGTGATTGTTCTTGGCATTCATTTCATCTTTTCCATACTGGTGAGTCGTCAGCCAGACAAGGTATTTTGAAAACCAGTTTTTAATCGCGACCACCAGTGGTCTGTCAATCGCGGCAGAATGTTGCATTATCAACAGGCCCTGGACAACTTCGATAAGATGAATGGTGTCGATAATGCCGATACCGCGGCCCGTCGCTCGTCCGGTGATAGCCTGCGCGAAATGCAAGGACGGATTCATCATGGTTGTGGTGTCAACGAACCACCCTTTCGCGTGCTTAAAAGCATGCGTTACGTACTGCTCGTTACCGGTGACCACATAGGCCGACGCCAATGCTCCAACGATTTGACTGAGCCGGATCATGGCGTGACGATGCGCTACAAAATTATCGGGGTTAGTCTGGCCATCACGTTGTATGTATGGTCCACCAGGGTTTGAAGGGTCCGGCCACCAGTAATCACCTTCTGAATAAAAATCGTGTTTACCACCCGCACTTCTCGGACTTGAATAACCGGTAACCGTCAGCGGTTCTTCTTTCAAAGCCCACGCCGCCTTGATTAGGACCTGATTCTTTAAAACAGTGATGACCTCGTTCTTGAAATTGTCCTGGCCATGGCAAAAGTACGCGTCGGTCCACAGCATTGCCATTACCAGCACCTTGCGCGCGAGTCGGGAATTAAAAAATTGGTGAAGCCTCAATATCATTCGATCTGCTGGCGGCTAATACATCTTAGGATGACGATAGTCCCCAAAAGGTTTTTTCACCGTCTTTTTCAAGGGAATCTGCATACCCCGTGTCTGCTCGAGCCAGGTGAAAAGTTGCCCGGCCAACTCCTGGGCTATCTTAGCATATTCCTCTTTATCGATCAGGTTTGTGGTCTCGTTTGGATCGTTTTCCAGATCGTACAATTCGTTGGTATCCCAGATACCGTAATAACGGATGTACTTATACTTGTCTGTCCGGACACCAAAAACTGTGGGCGTCATAGGAAAGTCATATTCCCAGAAGTATTCATAAAAAATTTTGTCCCTCCACTTCGACGAATCACCTTTCAGCAGCGGCAAAAAAGATTTACCCGGCATATTGGAAGGCGGTTGAAGTCCCGCAGCACCTAATATCGTCGGTGCCACATCAACATTCTGAACCAGCTTGTTCACCGTTTTTCCTCCTGCAAAAACCTCCGGGCAATAGACAAGAAATGGAACCTTTGCCGACTCTTCATAGAAATGCCTTTTGTCGATCAATCCATGTTCTCCCATGCTAAAGCCATTGTCTCCCATATAAATTACCAGTGTGCTTTTATCGAGACCTTCCTTTCGCAGATAATCCAGCACTGTTCCTATGCTTTCATCAACTCCCGACAATGTTTCACAATACAACTGTACAAGCTCTTCGATATTTTGGTAAGAATGATATGGATAGTCAACACCATGCCAGCTGTACCGTTGCTGCTTTACCCACTCAGGCCAGTTAAGCTTTTTGTAGTCGTCAGAAATGGTTTGATAATAGGTGGGCGGCAATGGATATTTTTGATTGCGGTACATGCCCGCATGGCGCTTGGCGGGAGTGACCGGCGAATGCACCGCCTTATGTGAAAGGTACAAAAAGAACGGTTTCGTTTTGTCCCTGCTTTCAAGCCAGCGGATTGAGTGCTCGGTCAGCAGATCTGTGATATAGGTCGAATCGCTATACGCCACCTGCTTGCCGTTGATATTTAAAGCAGGATTATAGTAGACGCCTTGCCCTTTAAAGCTTTCCCAATGGTGGAAACCGGGACGGGGATAATCATCTTCGTCACCCATGTGCCATTTGCCAAGGAACGCCGTTTGATACCCCGCTTTCTGGAGGTATTGAGGAAAATAAACTAAGTTGGGCGGCTCGGGCGCAACGTTGTCGACAATAGTGTGAACGTGGGAATATTCACCTGTCAGGATGGATGCCCTGCTGGGGGAACAGAGGGCCGTAGTAACAAATGCGTTCTTGAACCAGGCCCCTTCAGAAGCCAAACGGTCCATATTCGGAGTTTTCAACCACGGAAGTCTACCGGTAAATCCCATAAAGTCATAGCGATGGTCATCCGTTAAAATGAAAATCACATTTCTTGGCTTAACACCTTTTACTTTTGCAAGCGCAGGTGTTTTATCTTTTCCGTTCTGATGCTGGCTAAACGCATGGATGCTGAGGCCGATCAGCAGCAATAATAAAATGTGTGCCTTTGTCATTATTTTCGGGGTAATTTATTCGAACAAACACAATCAAATTTAAGTCAAAGTAATTATTATTATCTTCAGTTCATTGCAAACAATCTATACAAAACGACAGAGTTGCACCAGCCTTAGAAGTGTGTGCGGACGGAGATGAGCA
>DASUTP010000314.1:0-9214 GCA_036374515.1 Chryseolinea sp.
TTGTGCGATTCCGCTGGTATCGCTTTTTTCCAGCTTTGTCAATACATCCTGGAATAGCTGCTGGAAATCGTAATGCTTCAGAATTTCAAGGTCATTTCGGTCCTCAATGGTGAATATTACACGGCTTGTCTTTCCCAACTCAACAATGACAGTATCAGTTGTCTGTTGAGCGCCAGCCACCTTAACGAACGAAATTATGATTAGGGTAAATAAAAATTTCTTCATACTTGTTTACTTGTTTTGTCCACGTTTATCATTTCTGAATTCCAGCGCCAGGATTTCATTTTTTTTCACTCTGAGATCGCCAAATGGATCTTGATTGCTCGTCAATTCATTTGCTTTTATCAGGAGCTTTTTAAACGTAGATGATTTTCTCTCCTTCGAGGTTGCTTCGGCTAATGCGTTTTTATTCAAGTATTTTTCCGACTCTTCGGCAGTGATCGTTAATTTGATCGAAGACGATTTTTCCGCGCTTTGGGCGGCGGTTACAACCTGATGGCTATTGGCTTCAGTCGTTGGTTTTTCGGGCCGAGCAGTAGTTTCCCCGAGGGATATCGCAACGGCAGGCTCAGGATCGGCAATTTTTCGTTCAAAAGGCCTGGTTGGTTTGGGTTTAGCTTGTTTCCGAGCGGAGTTTTTTTCGGCGGCCTCATTTGTGGCGGGAACTGTTTGTTCAGGACGTGCGTCAGCAACGGCCTGGTTTTCAGCGCGGGTGTTGGTACCTGCAGGTTTTTCAACTTCTAGTGGTTTCCGAGCTATCGGCTGCTCAGCCGATTTTGAAAACTGAAGCCAAAATATTGAATAACCAATGGCGGTAAGAAGCAACAGGGATGCCGCTACCTTCCACCAGCCGAATTTGGTTTCATTTTTTTTTAAGGAGGACTCAATTCTATCCCACGCGCCCGCTGGAGCTGGCTTATGATAGTTGGCGAGTTTTTCTCGAAAAAAATTATCTGGTTGTTGATTCCTCATTGCTGATATTTTTTTGCGGTATCCATTCTTGCTCTTTCAATTGTTTCTGGAGATAAATGCGGGCGCGGCTGAGCTGCGACTTTGAAGTGTTCTCACTGATCCCCAGCGATTCAGCTATTTCCTTGTGTGAATAACCATCGATGGCGTACATGTTAAAAACGATCCGGTACCCTGCGGGCAGCTCCTTTACAAGTCTTAACAGATCCTCCGCTTCTAGATGGTCATGAAGGTTGCTGTAGTTCGGGTCATAGTCGACCTGGTCAAGTTCTGTCTCCAGGTACATCGAGCGGTTTTTTCGCAAACAGGTAAGGGCCTCGTTGACGACTATCCTCCTGATCCATCCCTCGAAGCTTCCTTCCGATTTAAATTGCCCGATTTTTTCAAACACCTTTGTAAACGATGTAACCAGGACATCCTCGGCCTGCATCGAATCCTTTAAATACCGATAGCAAATCGCATACATTTTGGACGAATAGGTATCATAAAGAAGCCTTTGGGCGTGCGGTTCGCGCCGGAGGCATCCTTTGATCAATTCGTCTTCCTTTGCCCGGTAAATTTTGAATTGCATTTAAAACGTTTCATTAGCCATGATGCTAATTTAACGCATGGGGTTGCTTGGGTGGGCGTAAAAAATTGTAAAATAACGTAATGGAGCAATTACGCGCATCGATCCAGTTACATGACTTGAGGTAAAAGTGGCAGGCGCTGCGCCTACGTTAACCCCATCCCAGCAGCCGGCTGGCAATAAATGCAATGATGATAAGCAGGAAAATAATCATAAACGCAGGAATTTAGTCTCTTCTAATAATTTGGGGAGATCCACGAAAATCAATATCACTAGCTAAGCCCTCTTTCATTTCAAGGCTGTGGGTTACATTCACTTTTGCCGTAGAAGCTCCGCTTACGTCAACCGTAGCCCCGGCAGCTTCCAGGTCATAGGCACTTAGCTTGGAGGCAAACTCAAGGTCGGCATCGAGGTTATTTACCTGGCCGGAAAGCTCTGCTTCCGACTTACCTGTAAGGTCAACGCTTAAATTATGCGCCGTAAGAACACCGCGAAGCGTCACCGGGCCCCGCAGCTCGATCTCCATGTTGTCGGAGGTGAATTCATCAAACTTTATTGAGCCGTAACCCTCCGCCTCAATTTTTTTGAGCGTTGGCATTGTTATAGTCAACCTGATCTCATCGACATTCCCGAAATCTTCGTTCCAATCAAATTTTCTTTCTTCGCGATCGTACTCCACTACCAGGACTTGCCCTGACCGGTAGATATTGTATTTTCTCTTCTCGTCGTCGTCGCCCTCCAATTCAACTGCATATTCGTCACCGGCCATAATGCGAACGTCAAACATGCCTTTAATATCCAACTCATTGAAATCCCTTAAACCTAACTCATTCGTTTGATCATCTTCATCATTGCCGCCTTCTTCTTCCGGGCATGTCTGGCATTTAATTCCCCTTTCCGTCATGATCCACGTATTTCCTTCAAGGTCATCGTAATTTATGTACTGCGTGATAAACCTCGCGGACGGTTCATCTAATACAAAAGGATAATTGTAAGGGATATAAAGAATCATGTTCAAACGCTGTGCTCTGAATATCGCGTCGTCTTTGAACCTTATGTTGGAGTCGAAGGTGAGCGTTGAATCCTGTACCTCAACGTTATAGATCACCATCTTTGCATTTTCGATAGCCTGTTGTTTCGAGGAGCCGCGCGATTCAAAGTTTTGAACAAGTTTGAAGCCCGTTCCATTATATCCCTTCAGGGTTAATGAAACCGGATCATAATCATCCATACCTACTTCGTTTATACGCAAAACTGCAGTCTTGCCGTTGAGGTTGTAGGTCTCCTCGACTTTATGAACACCATGTTCCTTAAAAGAATATACAATCTTAGGAACGCTGACGCTGAGAATGGCGATACTCACAAAGAACAAGACAAACATCGACCAACCAACGGTTGTATTGATTACGAAACGCCTTGCTATTATCGACGCTCCAAGTATCATGATAAAGATCGTAGGTATGATGACGGCGATAAGGGCAGCAAAGATCAGCCATCCCGACAAACTGTTGGCGAAGACCTCTAAGGGCATGCTGAGCTCATCATAATGAACCCACGGCCACGAAAATGCCGCGCTTGAAAATATTCCCACTAGCGCGCCCGATGTTATTACAGCCGTAAATAGGAGTGCCAGGCCAAACAAAATTACGGCAACGCCGATGGCTACACGAAGTATTTCCAGAATGGGTACCAACACCTTACCCAGCACCGTAATTAAAATTCCAATTACGCGGAATGGTAGTAAAAGGATCTTCGTCGCAGTAGTTTCCTCTTTGTTCGGATCTACATTAAGGTTTTTTTTTATGTTGGACTCAATATTGGATAGGGTCACGGGCTCGCCCTGCATTTCCATCCTGTCCGTCAGGCTTTTGGCCTCCGGCAGCGCGATCCACAGCACGATGTAAATGATAAATCCGACACCGAAGAAGATGGTAAAGATTACAAAAAGCAATCTCACCACGACGAGATCGATTCCAAAGTAAGCGGCTATACCTCCGGAAACTCCACCGATCACTTTGCGTTCAGGATCCCTAAACATTTTCTTTCCCGAATCCGGTTCTTCAAGGTCGGTGGATCCCGGTACGACGATCCACATCACGATATATACCAATATAGTGATACCGTAGGCAAAGGCAGTAAGGGCAAACAGCAACCGAATCCATATCGGATCGACGTTGAAATAATTGGCCATCCCTGAGCATACGCCGCCGAGGATCTTGCGTCTTTCGTCGCGCAGTAACTGGCGCGGAGCGGTGAAAGATTTTTCCCTGCCAGCCGAAGATTCTGAATAAGCCGAATCAGCTTGCGATGAGCTGCCGGTGCCCGACGCTGAAGCTTGCGTAAATTCCTGTTCTTCAGCCGCTTTAAAATCACTCACACTGCCCATGGTGGCAATAAGCGACGTAACATCTTCGGCTGTGATCACCTGTTTTCCTTCGTTCAATTTTGACAGGAAAATTTCCGCGACACGACTTTCAATGTCCGCCAGGATTTCGCTGCTATCTTCAAATGAGGCAAAATATTTATTGATGGAATCCAGATATTTTCTGAGATTCTCGTACCCGTCCTCTTCGATGTGAAAGATAATCCCGCTTATATTAATGCTTATATTTTTTTTCATATCAGTGTAAGTCGTATTTTTTAAACATTGGATTTGGAGGTGATTGTCTGGGTGGAATGGACTAACTCATCCCACGTCTCGGTAAGGCTACCTAAAAACTTGCTTCCCTTGTCGGTAAGCTTGTAATATTTTCTTGGCGGCCCCGATTTCGATTCGACCCATTTATACTCTAACAGACCGGCATTTTTCAGCCGGGTCAACAAGGGGTAAAGAGTGCCTTCCACAACAATGATTTTCGCCGACGTGAGTTCGTCCAACATATCCGAAGCATAAACTTCACCGCGCGAAATAATGTGCAGAATACAATATTCCAATATTCCTTTTCTCATTTGTACCTGTGTATTTTCAAGATTCATACATCCCGTTTAAAACCTTCCCTGCAACTTTAAACGCAAACGTACTATGTATGACCAAGTACTGGGTAAAAAAAATGAAAAATGCCTGTTTTGGCCTAAAATGAGCGTTTTTTACTTTTATTGGCGGTTGAACAAATTTTCCCCGCCGGCCAAAATTGTACGGTATTGTTCACCCTGCTGTACGCTTTTGTGCATAAAAAAGAACGACTTTCAAAGGGTGCTTGAAGCCGTTTTTTTCAACCCCAGATATGTCGGTGCCTTGTAAGATTTACACTGTTTCACGAATAATCGATTTGGTTCCTTTGATTAATTTTGGCAACGCTTTTTAAGATACTGGTTCGTAGGAGTAGTTAACGATTGATGAGATCATTTTTTTTATTGCCTTTTTGCCTTTTCGCTTGTCTCAAATCCTACGCGCAGGTTGGTAATGAGTGGATTGATTTCGACCGAACGTATTACAAGATTTCCACGGCCAAAGAAAGCATCTATAAGGTCAGTTATACCGACCTCCAGGCCGTAGGATTTCCAGTGAATGGTATCGATCCCACGCGAATACAGCTTTTCCACCGGGGTGTAGAGCAAGCAATTTTTGTTTCAGGTGAAAACGACTTACAATTTGATCCGGCAGATTTTATTGAATTTTTTGGTCAAAAGAACGATGGCACCTTGGATGGAGCCTTGTACAGGCCGGCAAGCTCACAGCCACACAAGTATTACAATCTATACAGCGACACCACCAGTTATTTTCTAACGGTAGGACCGGCGCCAGGAAAACGTATTGCAACCTTTAACGAGACGAACAACGGCGGTCTAAGCGCAGAACCCTACCATATCGCGGAGAAGATGTTGCTGTTGACTAATGAGTTTGCAGCAGGAACTGATATCGCTAATGAAATTTTTAACACTGCCTACGATCTCGGCGAAGGATGGACGAGTGGAAAGATCTTCCAGACACAATCCGTCGACTATACTTTCCCGGATGTCGTTAATCGTGCCACCAGCTGGGGACCTCCTCAGCTTGAGTTGCTGTTGGTCGGGCGGGGTAGCATGGCGCACCAGGTCGAAATTTATGCTGGCCCTTCATACAGATTGCTGACCGCGCTTAATTTTTCCGGATATGAACCCCAAAAGGTCGTTCTGCCGCTGCAATGGTCTGATGTCGCCGCCGACAATAAAGTTACGGTCCGTGTTAAGGTTAACGGTGTCGGTGGGCAACCTGACCGGATCAGCGTCTCTTACCTGAAGCTTACGTATCCTGAGCTTCTGGATGCGGCAGGAACAAACGACAAAACATTCAGATTGATCGCCAATGCTAATGATAAATCGTTTGTACAGATTGCAAATACGCTCCCCGGGACCCGACTTTTTGATATAACCGAAGCGGGCACGGTACGGCAGATCGCTACCACGTCAACGACCACTTTAGATGCGATCGTCCCGGCAACCAGTTCGGCAAGGAAAATTTTTGCGGCGACTACTGTCATCTCGCCAGCCATTAAAGCTGTAAATTTCAGAAGAATAACGCCCAGTCAACACGACTTTATAATAATAGGGCATCCGTTGTTACGCAAGCCCGCTTTGGGGTACAGCGACCCCGTTAAGGCGTATGCCGAGTACCGGGCGTCCGCCCAGGGCGGAGGATATGACACGTTGCTGGTGAACATTCAGCAGCTTTATGACCAGTTCAGCTATGGAGAAACGACATCTCTGGCGATCTATAACTTTCTGGAATTTTTAAGCAATACCGGCGCACCAAAATATTTGCTGCTGATAGGCAAGGGTCTGGATGTTTGGTATAAGTATTATCGAAACCCTTCCGGATTCCCCGTCTTTAAAGATTTAATACCACCCCCTGGCTATCCGGGAGCTGACATGGCCTACAGCGCCGGACTTTCTGGTACGCAGTTCGAGCCTGCGATACCTACAGGACGTATTCCGGCCATGAAGGCCGACGAGGTGGCATCATATCTTAACAAAGTGAAAGAATCGGAAGCTCTGCCATTCGATGATCTGTGGCGCAAGAATGTCCTGCATCTTAGCGGCGGCAGGGAATTGGGCGAGCCCGAACTGTTACAAAGTTACCTCCTGGACCTGCAACGCGTAGCGGAAGATTTCCATTACGGAGCGAAAGTTTCCGCGCTGGCGAAATACTCCAAGGAGATCCAGCTGATAAACGTTTCCAAGCAGGTGAACAACGGTGTGAATCTCATCACTTTTTTTGGCCACTCGTCGGCCACCAACCTGGACTTTGATATCGGGTATGTAAGCGATCCTGTGATGGGCTACAACAACAAAGGCAAGTATCCCACGCTGTTGATGAATGGATGTAACGTTGGTTCTTATTTTCTAACGTATTCGACATTTGGAGAAGATTGGGTATTGGCGCGCGACAAAGGCGCCGCTGCTTTTATTGCGCACAGTTCTTATGGATTTACTCATTTGCTGAAACGGTATTCAGATTACTTTTACGAAGTGGGATATAGCGATTCTACCTTCATCTACAAAGGAATCGGTGACATCCAGAAGGAGGTTGCAAGGCGATATATGCAAACGGCCGCGCCTGTTATGGAAAATATCTCGCAGGTCCAGCAAATGGTGCTCTTAGGCGATCCCGCTGTGAAGTTGTTTGGCGCGCCCAAGGCCGACCTCGAAATCAACAACGACAATGTGTCAATAGAATCATTGAACGGTCAACCCATCCTTGCGCTCACCGATTCCTTTGCCTTGAAACTTGTGGTTAGGAACTTTGGACAGGCGAAGCCGGATACAATTCGCATTGAAGTCACGCGCGGTTTGGGCGACAACTCCACGATTATTTACGACTCTTTGTACCCAGTAACGAAATATAGCGATACGTTGCGATTTATTATACGGAAAGGGCGTGAAGAGGCTTTTGGAAACAATACTTTTAAAGTCACGATCGACCCGGACGACCTTTTGGATGAGCTGACAAAAGAAAACAACAGCGCTACACGGGAGTTTGTGATTCCATTGAATGGAACCAAAAACCTTTATCCACTCAACTATGCTATTGTCAATACCCCCGAAGTGTTAGTTTCATTTCAAACGACAGATTTAGTTTCCGGTGAACGGGACTTTCTGCTCGAGCTCGACACTGTGAATACCTTTGATAGCCCCTTTCGAAAACAATTTGTTGTAAAAGGCAAAGTACTGGCAAAGAGGGCCGTGTCACTGCTGACAACGGATACGCTGGCCTATTACTGGCGCACAAAGCTGGCTAATCCGACATCTGTCGAGAGCGCGGAATGGACCGAAAGCTCATTCACCTACATAGCTGATGGACCGGAAGGCTGGGCTCAGGTCCACTTTTCCCAATATCTGAAAAACGAAACGCTCGGTCTGATAAAAGACGAAGGCTCCCGCAGATTCAATTTTAAGGAAACGGTCACGGATGTCGATATTAAAACGTATGGCGGAAATCACCCGTCGCTGAATACGGATGTAAATATTAAAATCAACAATGAGGAGTTTAACTTAACACGACAAGGGTTCATTTGCCGTGATAATTCCATCAACTTAATTGCGTTTGATAAGTATTCGGCGACTCCTTATATCGGCGTACCTTTTAAATGGTATAACCGGGCGAACCGGGCCTGTGGACGCGAGCCATGGGTAATTAACAATTACGTTCCGGGCGATATGGTGACAGGTGACGGATTTGATATCGTTCAGTTCGTCAACAACGTTCAGGAAGGGGATTCTGTTGTCTTGTTCAACATCGGCGATCCGCAGTACGGTTCGTGGCCCGACGCCGCCAAGAGTAAATTAGGCGAGCTTGGCATATCGGTCGCGCAGATTGATGGGCTCGCCCCTGGGGAACCGATCGTCATCTTTGCAAAGAAAGGGCTTGCCCCTGGTGCGGCCACTATTATAAAAGCAGCTGGTGCTCCGGCAGACACGCAGGAATTAATTGTCAATAAAAGCATAACCGGCCGTTTTTCTGCCGGCTCCCTGGCTACCGGATTGATCGGGCCGGCAATGACTTGGCAATCGATGACGGCAAAATACACGGAGTTGGATGCGTCAGATGTTGTAAGCTTTGATATAATCGGAGTAAAATTGAACGGCACAGCAGAATTGTTGTTCGCGGATGCTAGTAACGACCAGGATTTGAGCACAGTGGATGCGTCCCAGTTTCCTTATTTGAAAGTAGTTTTTAAAGCGGCAGATGAGCTTAACCTCACGGCCGCTCAGTTGAGCAACTGGATCGTTATCTACACTCCAGCTCCCGACGGCTTATTAATTTTTAGAGGGCCAACGGCACAGCAGCAGAACCTCAATGAAGGAGAAAAGTGGAACGGCTCTTATGGCTTTATAAACATTACCGATCAGGTTTTCTCAGATTCGTTGACGGTTCATGCCGAGGTCTACAATCAGTCGACGCGAAGCGCTGAACTTGACTACTTCAAAATAAAGGCTCCTCTTCCGGGCGACACCGCCACTTTTGATCTAGAAGTAAGCACGATAAATAAAGTGGGGCTAAATGACATCAACGTACACGTAAATCCCAAAATAATTCCCGAGCAATATTATGATAACAATGTACTTCAACTGAGGGACTATCTGCTTGTAGAGGAAGAAACGATCCGTCCGGTTCTTGACGTCTCGATTGACGGGCGCTATATACAAAACCGTGACTTCGTCTCGTCAAATCCACTGATCCTGATAAAAGTCTGGGAT
>DASUTP010000315.1:0-3913 GCA_036374515.1 Chryseolinea sp.
GAAGACCGCTGAAGACGAGATCGACAGAGGTAATAAGATATTTACGTCGGCATCTTGGTCCAGACTTTCCCATAATCGGCGTGGGTGGGATCATGACCACTTCCGACGCCCTGGAAAAAATTGAAGCAGGGGCAGACCTGATTCAAATTTATACAGGCTTTGTTTACGAAGGTCCGGGGTTTGTGAAGCGCATTAACCAAGCTATCCTTCACTCATGATATCCCTCAAAACTTTTATAAATTCCTGATCCCGCGAACGCAAAGAAACGCCAGGAAAAGAAAGCATAAATTCATTAATTAATTTTTTGTAGCTTGAAGTTAAGGTCAATTCCTCACGATAGAATCAGGAATTGTTCAATTGTTCTTTACGGTGACTATAAAGGGATTGGTGATGGGGGTAACCCATATGTTGAAACACAAAAACTTGATGCCAGCCACAAAATATTCTGTTATGAAAACCATTAAGACTGCGCTTCTGATCTGCATGCTCTCTATCGCCTCGCTTGGGTTTTGGTCGTGGAAAAAAACAGGGAGTCCTGAAGTTCTCTATTTACAGCCTGTATCTTCACCGATAACCATGTGTGGATCAATTCGCTCTCAATGGAGTGATACGATAAAGGCTCCACCCGCTAAGATTCTTCCGGGCCTGGGCAACCTGCGTTACCCTGTCACGACAAGCTCGCTTAAAGCCCAGGAGTTCTTTGAGCAGGGACTACGCCTGGTCTATGCGTTCAATCATTGGGAAGCTATCCAGGCCTTTCGGATGGCCACCACGTTAGACCCGGAATGTGCAATGGGGTATTGGGGCTTAGCGCTTGCATTTGGACCCAACCTCAATGATTGGAATCCTGCAGACCGCGAACGGCTAGCGTTGGAAGCGATTCAAAAAGCCCAATCAAAAAAAGAAAGGACATCGCAGGTTGAAAAGGATTTCATCGATGCATTGGCGACGCGCTATGATGGCAAAGTTTATGAAAACCGCGATTCTTTAAACCAGGCATATTCGCAAGCAATGGTTAAGCTCGCCCAACGGTATCCGCAGGACTCGGAGATCCAGACCCTCTGCGCGGATGCGATCATGAATACCATGCCATGGGATTATTGGCTAAAGGACGGATCACCAAAGCCTGCAACCGCCGACGCTAAAAGGATTCTGGAGGATGTGATCAAGCGCTATCCGCAGCATCCTGGCGCGCATCACCTCTATATTCACCTGGTTGAGGCTTCACAAACCCCCGAGCTTGCTTTGAAAAGTGCTGAGTTTTTAGAAACTGCAATGCCTTCTGCCGGCCACATCGTTCACATGCCTGCGCACATTTATGTGCGGGTTGGTCAATATTCCAGGTCGATTGAATCAAACCTGGCGGCGGTAAAAGTAGATGAGCAATATCTCGCCTATTCAGGCAATCAGGGCATGTACCGGTTGATGTACTATCCTCACAATGTTGATTTCATAAGCTTTAGCTCCTATATGGAAGGCAGAAGTGGTCTCGGCATTCAGACCGCGTTAAAGCTTGCCTACAAGGGCAGTTTCAGCAAAGTTTCGACGCCCGGATTTTCCCAATATCTCACGGTGGAGCCGATGATAGCTTACACGCGTTTTGGAAAATGGAATGACATTCTGGCGCTGCCTGATCCCGGGAACGATATTCTTTATGCCCAGGTTATGTGGCGTTTTTCGCGCGGTATGGCGTTCATTCGGACTGGTCATACTTCGGAAGCTAACCTTGAGTTGGTAAAACTCGATTCGCTGAACAAGTTGGATACGTTGAAGTCAATTTACATTTCATTTAATCCGGTGTCCAGCTCATCACAAATTGCGTCCAGCCTTTTGCGTGGTGAAATTTTGATTAAGGAAAATAAATTTGATGATGCTATTGCTGCATTTCAAAATGCCGTGGCAACAGAGGATTCTCTCCGCTATAATGAACCGCCTGACTGGAAGCTTCCTGCCCGCCATTACCTTGGTGCTGCGTTCCTCGACGCCAATAAATTTGCCGAGGCCGAAAGAGTGTACCTGGACGACTTAAAAGTAAATCGTGAAAATGGCTGGTCGCTTACCGGTCTTCAGCAATGTTACCTTAAGCAGGGAAAAAAATCAGAGATGACCTCTACAGCAAAACGCTTTGGCAAGGCCTGGAAAAACGCCGATGTGGCGATTACCAGTTCGAGATTTTAACTTTCGAGGTTCCAACGCAACCTACTCCGCCAGGTCGATGATGAATGCGTACTCCTGCGCCAGTTCTTTGTAGACTTTGAACCGTCCAGTAGTGCCACCGTGACCCGTTTCCATATTGGTTCGCAAATACAATTTGTTGTCATCCGTCTTCATCTCGCGAAGTTTTGCCACCCATTTCGCGGGTTCCCAATATTGAACCTGTGAATCATGCAGGCCAGTTGTCACCAGCATATTGGGATAAGCCTGGGCTTTAACCTGGTCGTAAGGAGAATATTCCAGCATGTATAAGTATGATTCCAGAGTCTTTGGATTTCCCCATTCATCAAATTCGTTTGTGGTCAATGGAATTGTTTCATCCAACATCGTCGAAACTACATCCACAAAAGGCACTTTGGCGACAACCCCTTTGAAAAGTTCGGGGCGCATATTCACTACGGCTCCCATCAGCAGGCCGCCGGCGCTGCCACCCATGGCAAAAAGTTTTTCCTGCCGCGTATATTTTTCGTCGATCAAAAACTGAGCGCAATCAATAAAATCGGTAAATGTATTTTTCTTTTTAAACATTTTTCCATCTTCATACCACTGCCGGCCCATCTCCTGACCCCCTCTGATATGGGCAATGGCAAAGACAAATCCCCTGTCCAGCAGACTTAGTCTCGGCATTGAGAAAACAGGATCCGTACTTATTCCATATGAGCCATAGGCATATAGCAAGGTCGGATTGTTACCGTCTTTTTTTAGTCCCTTTTTATATACGATAGACAGGGGGACTTTGGTGCCATCAGCCGCTATTGCCCACAGCCTTTCCGTTTGATATTCGGCAGGGTTGTATCCCCCGACAATTTCTTCCTGCTTTAATAATTTTTTTTCCCGTGTTCGAAGGTTATAATCATAAATGGTTGTAGGTGTTGCAAGCGACGTGTAGCCAAAGCGCAAAACCTCGGTATCAAAGTCGAGGTTGACGGAAGGGTAGACCGTATAAGCCGGCTCGGGGAATTCCATATAATATTGGTTGCCCGTTTTTTGATGAATAATACGCATTAGCTTGTTCGCATTCGCCTGTTCCCGAACAACGAGATAATCCTTAAAGATCTCGATGTCTGAAATCATTGTGTCTTTTCGATGAGGGATTTTCTCTTTCCAGTTAATCTTTTCCGTTCTGGTTTCAGGAGTTTCCATCAGACGGAAATTCTTTGCATCGAAATTGGTAACGATGTAAAACTTATTTTCATAGTGGTCGATGTCATACTTCAGTTCACGTTCACGCGGGCTGAATGCTTTGAATGGACCGTCCGGCGAATTAGCATTTAGTATATGAAAATCGTCCGTCAGGGTACTGCTGGATTCTATGACGAGGTATTTCTTGGATTTTGTTTTATAGATCCCGATATAATAGGAGTTATCTTTTTCCTCGTAGACGATTTGATCCTTGCCAAAATCCGTTGACAGTTTATGCTTGATGATCCACCGCGACCGAAGCGTCACAGAATCCTTGCGCGTATAAAAATAAGTTTTGTTGTCATTTGCCCAGGTGATGTCTCCTTCCGTGTTGGGTACCGGTTTTTCTGCCAGCTTGCCGGTGCGTAAATCTTTGACATATATAGTATACCGGCGACGACTGACTGAGTCTTCGGCGTATGCCAGTAAATTATTGTCTTCGCTTACCGCCAAACCCTGGATCGAATAGTAGCTATGACCTTTAGCAAGGGCATTTACATCCAGGAGAATTTCCTCC
>DASUTP010000316.1:0-9467 GCA_036374515.1 Chryseolinea sp.
GAAAGTGAATCAAACAGGCGCAACCCAAGTATTAAATGCTTTGGAAAAACTGAGCAAGTCAAGCGACTTTAAGTCGATGACCTGTACTGATCTCTTTAACGAGATCGCAAAAGAACATTCAATTGCCGTGAAATATATCAGCGGTGCATGGCTGGACGTGGATACCCTGGTTGATTTGCAAAATGCTGGAAAACTTCGTCTGTAATACTAATTTTTTGAGATGATTAACACGAAAAAATTTGGGGATGAAATGAAGGCCTTGGGCTTCGATTTTTATTCCGGGGTTCCCTGCTCGTTTTTAAAATCGTTGATCAACTATGCTATCAACGAATGCGATTATGTGATGGCGGCCAATGAAGGTGATGCTGTTGCAATTGCTTCAGGTGCGAAACTGGGTGGAAAAAAATCAGTGGTGCTCATGCAAAATTCGGGCTTGACAAACGCAACTTCACCGCTGACGTCATTGAATTTTACATTTAGGCTTCCCGTTTTAGGATTTGTAAGTCTTCGCGGGGAACCTGGTGTTAAGGATGAACCGCAGCATGAACTGATGGGGCAAATAACGGAAAAGATGCTTGCACTGATGAAGGTGGAGTGGGCCTACTTGCCCGAAGACGAGACGGAAGCGGTTAAGCAGTTGAAGGAAGCGAACCGGCACATCGATGAGGGGCGCACGTTCTTTTTTGTCGTTAAGAAAGGAACATTTGGTGACGTAAAACTGAATCCTCAATCGTTAAAACAGGTTTCAAATAACAAACTGAAGAAGTCCTCTGCAAAGCAGAGCCTCCCAATACGTACCCAGGCATTAAAGGCGATTTCAGATCTGGCGGACAAGGATACAATACTTTTGGCCACGACCGGAAAGACGGGTCGTGAATTGTTCGAAGTCGAGGATAAGCCGAATAATTTATACATGGTAGGTTCCATGGGATGCATCAGTTCACTAGGCTTAGGCCTTGCGTTAGCACGAGGCGACAAGAAGATCGTTGCGATCGATGGGGATGGTTCTGCGTTGATGCGCATGGGATCATTTGCCACCAATGCATATTACCGGCCAAAAAATCTGCTGCACATCCTGCTGGACAATAATGCCCACGACTCCACGGGTGGTCAAGCCACCGTTTCGCACATTGTTGATTTTGCTTCGATGGCTTCAACGGTCAGCTACCCTGTATCGCTGCAGGTTAATTCCCTTGATGAATTGGAGGATGCCATGAAGCAGTGGGCAAAAGACCCACAGCTTACATTCATCCATCTGAAAATCTCCTCTGGCTCACCGCCAGAATTGGGTCGGCCTACGGTTAAACCCTTTGAAGTAAAAGACAGGCTGATCAAATTCATCGGTTAATGAGTTCTAAAGTTACCACGGCTGTGATACTGGCCGCCGGCCTTGGTACACGTCTGAAACATCATACAGAGGCCCAACCAAAGGGTTTTCTTGAAATCGATGGTACGTCCCTAATCGAGCGTTCTATTAAGAACTTGGTCCGTGCAGGATTTAACGACATAATAATCGGCACTGGTTATCGATACGAGCATTTTGATCTACTGAAGAAAAAATATCCGGTTACTACATTTACGAATCTTGATTATCGGATCACGGGGAGCATGTACACACTGTACGTGTTAAGACACTTGATATCCAAGCCGTTTTTTCTTTTGGAAAGTGACTTGCTCTACGATCCGCACGCGCTAAAATACCTTCAGGATGATGGCGAAGAAAATGTGATTCTGGCCAGCGGCGCCACGCAGTCGGGCGATGAAGTTTACATTCAAGCGTCGGCGGAGGGTATCTTGCAGCAAATGAGCAAAGACCGTAGCGTGCTCACGCACATCAGCGGTGAGCTGGTGGGTATTACTAAATTGACTCCGATTACCGTGGAAAAAATGGCGTCGTATTCGGAGACACATTTTAGAAATGGTAACAGGATGCTAAATTACGAAGATGCATTGGTAGGGGTAACGGCGCAGCAGCCCATCAAGGTTAAAGTAATCGAAGACCTGGTCTGGTGCGAGATCGACGACGAACATCATTTGAACCGTGCCCTTACGATGATCTATCCTAAAATCAAGGACAAGTAGCGGCTAAGAAACGACTAACACAACGTCAACCATTCGATGAAACAACGGCTCCTCCTTCTCTTTTCCGGATTTCTGGCGTGGACCCTGTTCTTCCTGATAGGACGCGCCCTGTTCATGCTATATCAAAGCAACTTGTCGAACGAACTTTCGATTTGGGAAATGATGCTGGTCTTCGTTCATGGGATCAGAATGGATTTTTCGATGGCGGGCTATTTTTCCCTGCTGCCAGGTCTTCTGTTTGGTGTTGGCTTCTTTCTGAACGGTAAAAAGATGTGGCCACTGTGGGTGGGATATACCGCCATTGTTTTGTTCATCGCCACATTCATCATCGTCCTTGATTTTGAATTGTACACACACTGGGGATTCAGATTGGATGCAACGCCCCTGATGTATATGGGCAAGGAAGCCGCATCTTCCGGCGACTTTTGGCAGACGGTATTTCTGGTGTGTTACTGGCTGGTCATTTTCAGCGCCGGGCTTTTTTCGTTTTACAAGTATTTTAAAAAAAGAATTATTCTGCTGCAGCCCACGGATTGGAAAACCTTTCCGGCGTTGTTGCTGGCAACGCTGCTGTTTATTGTTCCCATTCGGGGAAGCTTTGGTGTTGCGCCCATGAACACAGGCTTTGTCTACTTCCATGAAAACAAAATTTTCGCCAACCATGCCGCAGTAAATGTGGTTTGGAACTTTTTGTACGCGGTTCAGAAGATGAAGAAATTAAAGTATGCCGACAATTACTTCGATAAAAGCCAAACGGAGCAATACTTTAAGAAGCTGCTTCCACTTCCCGACAGCACGCATCACATCCTCAAGGTCAAGAAGCCGAATGTCGTCGTTATTTTGCTGGAAAGCTTTACATCGAGTCTGATCGAGCCGCTCGGGGGTTTGAAAGGCGTTACGCCCCGCTTCAATGAATTTGTGAAGGAGGGAATTCTCTTTGACCATTTTTATTGCAGTGGCGACCGAACTGATAAGGGAATTGTCGCGGTGCTCAACGGCTATCCATCACAGCCTGTTACCTCCATAATTAAAGAACCGAAGAAAACAAAAAGTTTGCCTTACCTGAACAAGATCTTCAAGGAACAGGGATATCGAACCGAATTTACCTATGGATACAACATCAACTATGCAAATTTCAATTCATATCTGATTCATGCCGACTTCGATCATGTAACTCACAGCATGGACTTTCCTCAGGAACTGAACACGAGCAAATGGGGTGTGCACGATCATTACGTATTCGAGAAATTTTTCGAGGAGTTGCAAAAGGTGTCTACACCCTTTTTTAAAGTAATGATGACCCAAAGCAGTCATGAACCTTTTGACGTGCCGATGGAAACGGCGATAAAGGGCGAAGACGAGGTGAGTCAATTCCTAAACTCTGCGTATTATGCCGATAAATGTTTTGGAGACTTTATCGACAAGGCAAAAAAAACTTCCTGGTGGGACAGTACGCTAATTGTAGTAACCGCTGATCATGGACATCCCTATCCCGATAATCATGGTGTGTCCAATCCAAAAAAATTTAAGATCCCTATGCTATGGCTGGGCGGAGCATTAAACGTTAGGGATACCGTTGTACATTCCGTAGCGACACAAACGGATATACCAAATACTGTTCTGGCGCAATTTGACCTGACGGCCGATGAATTTAAATTTGGCCAGGATATATTCGGATCTTCCTATAATCCTTTTGCCATTTTTGTTTTTAACAACGGGTTTGGAATGGTTAAACCCGAGGGACTTTTCGTATACGACAACGTATCCAATGCAGTGATCCAACGATCGGGAAATATCACCCCCGACGATATCTCTGAAGGCAAAGCATATGTTCAGGAGCTCTATTGGGATTTTAACTCACGCTGACGGCGATCTCATCCACCGGCTGAAAAGCAGGAAAAACAAATAATACAGCACAAAAAAAAGGGGTATCGAAAAGGAAGCCCAAACGCCGATTCCCAATAGTAACGCAAGGCCTACCTCTTTCAAAAGGAGAAAAAAATCGTTTTTAAAAAGATCGATCAGTTGTGCAGCGTCGTAAGGAAATGGATTGAGCCGGAACAAAATGGTTCCGATCTTAATGAAGGGAATGATAAAAAGGAGCTGCAACGGCGCCACCAGATAGTTGACAAGCTGTATAACTGCAACGTTGAGCCTGAAGGCGATTGAGACGATGAAACAAAGGATGGTCGTAGTCCCGAACAGGGGAAAAATCCCCAGTATGACCCCCAAAGCACACGTCATAGAAAGCTTATGAGGCGTTAATCCTTGCCGGAATGCGCCGTAAAAAACGCTTTTAATATGCCTGGGACTGAATTTCATTACGCCCGCTTATAACGTCGATGCTATCACCAAGGATTTTTAAATGTGCTCAAAGATAATGGAATGATGTTTCTTATATTGTGGACTACCTATGATAACTCTTTTTCAAAGAAAAGTTTTTTTTGGATTGCTGATTTTTCTCCAGGTGTCATGCAATAACCGGCATCCATCCGACCTTGTCATTCTCAACGGAAAGATCTATACGGTGAATGACTCAAGCGAAGTAGCCGAGGCCGTTGCAGTTGCAAATGATAAGATAACATTTGTGGGGGCAACAAACGACGTCAGGAAATTCATTGGTGACAATACGAAAGTTATCGACCTCCAGGGAAAAATGATGACCCCTGGATTCATCGAAGGGCACGGGCACATCATGGGGGTGGGCTATAACGAACTTGATCTGGACCTGTCCCAGGTTAAAAGCTATGATGAAATGGTTGAGAAGGTCCGTGAAGCGGTAAGCAAATCGTCTCCTGGAGAATGGATCCTCGGACGCGGTTGGCACCAGGATAAATGGAGCGTAAAGCCCGAAGAAATAGTAAAAGGGTTTCCGGTGCATAAAAAACTTAGCAGCGTATCTCCGGACAATCCGGTGTTCCTCCGGCATGCCAGTGGTCATGCAGCAATAGCAAACGCAAAGGCAATGGAACTTGCGGGTGTGAACCAGCTTTCGATCGAAAAAAAAAGGAAGGAGGACGCCGAGGGAGGAGAGGTGATCCGGGATGGGTTGGGTAATCCTACCGGATTATTCAACGAACGGGCAATGGATTTGATCGACGAACATATTCCAGCCAACACACCCGAAAGGCATTCACGGGCGCTGGAGCTGGCGATACACGCATGCCACCGGAATGGAATAACGAGCTTCCACGATGCAGGTGCAACTCGTGAAGATATTGAACTGTTTTACCAATTTAAGAACAACGGCAAGCTCGATCTTCGTCTTTACGCCATGGTGACGGGAGGAGATCGCGACCTCGTTTACGAATGGTTAAGAAAGGGGCCCGAAATTGATTCACTGCACATTTTAACGATCCGCGCGATAAAACTTAACTGTGATGGAGCATTGGGTTCACGAGGGGCATGGCTCCTGGAACCTTACACAGACCGACCCGAATTTTCCGGGATGGCAACTTTGTCTATGGACACCGTTATGAAAACTGCGCGCGAGGCTTTAAAGCATGGCTTTCAGGTATGTTCGCACGCAATTGGTGATCGTGCTAATCGTGAAATTTTGGACCGGTATGAACTGGCTTTTAAAGAAAATCCGGAAAAATCAAAGGATCACCGTTTTAGAATTGAACACGCCCAACACATTCATCCAAACGATATTCCCCGCTTTGCAAAGCTCGGCGTAATTCCCGCGATGCAGGCCATCCACATGTCGTCGGATCGGCCCTGGGCAATTGAACGGCTAGGCGAAAAAAGAATTAAGGAAGGCGCTTATATGTGGCGAGATTTATTAGAGTCAGGGGCCAGGATTGTAAATGGAACAGACGCGCCAGTGGAACCGTTGGATCCAATTCCATCTTTTTACGCTTCGGTTACACGCAAAACGCTTGAAGGGCTGCCAGAAGACGGTTATGAAGCGGGTCAAAGGATGACCCGGCAGCAGGCCTTGCGATCATATACATTGGATGCAGCTTTCGGAGCGTTTGACGAGGACAATCGGGGTTCTATCGAACCCGGTAAACTTGCCGACTTTACCATCTTCACCGATGATCTGATGACCGTGCCCGAAGAAAAAATTTTACAAACCAAAGTTGCCATGACGATCCTTGGAGGGAAGATCGTGTACGAAAAACCCTGATAAAGAAAAAGGGAAAGCTTGCGTGCCTTCCCTGTATATTCCATCGTTTAGCTTCTTTATACTTTTAGAAATTTCATGGCTTTGGTTTTCACCATGTCGCGGTCTGCCGTAATGGTAGGATCACTGTAAACGTGCTGAGATACTTCAGCAACGACAGACTTTTTAAACCCAAGCTTATCCGCAATTTGTTCACAAAAAACAATTTCGCTGCGAAACACTTGACCATCCATCTTCATCAATTGAATGAGATGATATAAATGTTCAAACTTTTCATCCGACGTTAACGTATCAATGTTGCCGATGGGCATGGGACTTTTCAGCATCAAATCAACTTCATCCTTGGCAATGCCATTTGCCTTGCCAATTGTATGGATAAGCTTTGATTCACGTGAAGCCACATTTCTATCGCTTGCAGCCAGATTAATTAGAACATTCAATTCCGATTTCTTATCAAAAATCATAAGTAACAATTTTGTGGAATACAAATGTCACAAAATGTACCCTCAAATTCTGTGTAAAATTCGATGATTTCGTACATCCTTAAAAATAGCCCGTATGTGCAAACGGGCGTGCAACCATTATATTTGCCCCCTGTCTTTAGGTCAAATTGTAGCATCTTATGAAGAATTTATTGCTTATTACATCGGTCGTCCTGATAACCACCTGGGCCGTCCAGGGCCAGGAATCGGAAACCCGCAATATTGGGTCCTTTTCGGGCGTAAAAGTTACGGAGGGCATCGATGTTTACCTGAAAAAGGGCGAAAAGGAGAGTGTGCGGGTGGAAGTTACAGGTACAAGCTTGCAAAACGTTTTAACGGAGGTTTCCGGCTCTTATTTGAGGGTTCACATGCGCGACGGTAATTATAGGGGAAATGTCCAGGCAAAAGTGTATGTGACATATGTCAAGATAGATAAACTAACGGCAAGCTCCGCAGGAAGTATTTTTTCAGAAGGAGCTATTGAAGCAAACAAGCTGGACGTTAGCGTTGCGAGCGCCGGCTCAATAGAAATAACGGTCCAAGCCACTGAGGTGCACGCTAGCGCCTCGAGCGCCGGCGAAATGGAGCTGCAGGGAAAAACGAAATCGCTGAATGTGGATGTGAGCAGCGCAGGCCAGATTGACGCCTATGACCTCGAGGCACAAAAAGTTATCGCCGAAGCGGCCAGTGCAGGTTCACTGAAGATCAATGTTACCAATGACCTGGCGGCGCATGCCAGCAGCGGGGGAAATATCCGCTATCACGGAAATCCAGAAAAATCAATAACCGATTCCAGCAGCGGTGGGTCTGTAAAGAAGTCAAACTAACTGTTCGGCTGCTCCCTTGGAGTAAGTCCCATTGACACTATTTCCATCGACAGGTGTGGCAACCGCGGTACACCCGCACTTTTCGGCGCCTTCAAGATTACTTCAAAAAATCATCCTTATTTTGGGTGGCGTATGACGTTCTTTTACTGAGAGCTCTTTACGGCTAATCACCCTAATCATGAAAGTATTAATCGTCGAAGATAACGTTGACCTTGCCCGGAATATCCAGGACTTTCTGCAACACGAGGGTTATGTTTCGGAGCTGAGTACTACGTGCAAAGAAGCCGAGGAAAAGTTGAGCTCCTTCCATTACGACTGTGTAGTACTTGATATTATGCTACCGGACGGAAGTGGCCTCACCCTTTTGGAGAACATCAAAGAGCAAAAAATAAAATCCAACGTGCTCATCATCTCGGCCAAAAATTCTCTGGATGACAAAATTTATGGCCTCGACAAAGGTGCAGACGACTATCTCACTAAGCCATTTCACCTGTCCGAATTAAATGCACGTTTGAAAGCGATCTACCGGCGCAATGCGCTGGAGGGAAATACGACGGTAAGCTTTAATGAAATAGTATTAAATACCGCTTCGCTCGAGGCACGCGTAAATGACAAACCATTGGAGCTTACAAAAAAGGAATTTGACCTTTTACTTTACTTCGTCATCAACAAAAACAGGGTCCTTACCCGCCAATCTTTGGCAGAACATCTCTGGGGAGACTATACCGACAACCTTGCAAATTTTGATTTTGTATATCAGCATGTAAAAAATTTGCGAAAAAAGATCGCCAGCGCGCAGGGCAAAGATTACATCGGTACGGTATATGGAATCGGCTATAAGTTTGATACCACGGTATGAAGCTGATCAATAGACTCACCTTATGGTACCTTGCCATTACCACGTTCGTGCTACTCGCATCTGGTTTTATTGTTTTTTATCGCGTGCAAGCGGAAATTGAAAATGAAGTCCGAACGCGTTTGAAACGGGATATAGACCACGCTGCAGCACTCCTGGCAGAGGGGCGCTCCATCAACGACGTTGAAGGCGGCCAAATACAAATAGATGAAATTAGCCTCGATACCCCGGTCATACCGTTGCAGGTCACGGATTCAATGGCCGTATACTCCTTGTATCGCAGTGCCGTCGATCGAAAATTCACTGTTGCATCTTCCTATAAAATAAAGGGTAAGCATTACTTCATCTCAGCTTATAATTTCATAGCCGAACCCGATGAGATCCTGGAGGGGATCATCGCGTCTCTGGTGGTGACGTTGCTGATCCTTTTGCTTTTTGTGGCAGTTACCAGCCGGCAGATGTCAAAACAAATTCTGTCCAATTTTAACCAGACGTTGAAGACCGTTCAGGGCTTTGACCTAAAGCAAAAAAGGCGGATCAGGCTCGGGCGAACGCGTACCTATGAATTCAAAGAGTTGAATCAATTTTTGGAGAAGATGACCAATAAAGCGCTGGATGACTACCAGTCGTTGAAAGAGTTTTCAGAGAACGCTTCGCATGAGCTGCAAACACCCCTTGCTATAATCCGGGGAAAATTAGAATTGTTACTCGAGACCCGGATCGATGAAAAACAAGCTTCCTTAATTGAGGGTATTCAAAATGCGGTACAAAAGCTATCTTCCGTTAACCAGTCTTTGATATTGCTCACGAAATTGGAAAACCAGGAGTATCCCGTAAAGGAAAAAATGGATTTCAGTCATTTTTTAAAGCGGGCAATCGAGTCGTTTCGGGAATTGATCGACATGAAATCGCTTGAGCTCAGAACGCAGATTGAGCCTGATATTTTTTTAAGCCTAAATCCGGTACTCGCCGACGTATTACTGACAAACCTGCTTAGCAATGCGATACGACATAATCGTATTAATGGGTCAATCGAAGTGCTCCTGACCTCGTCTGGCCTGAGCGTTAGGAACACAGGCGATGCCCCGAAG
>DASUTP010000317.1:0-4218 GCA_036374515.1 Chryseolinea sp.
ACCAATCGCTGACAACAACGGGAATGGTGATCCAAGCTGGGCCGCAAAATGATGTACACGGAAATACGCACCATCCAAACCAATTTCTTCGGCGGCTACTGCCAGGTCAATCGACTGAAGCAAAGTATCACTTGCCGTACGCGTTTGATACCCCTGGCGATTCGCCCAATGGCCGAATGACAAAAAACCTATTTTTTTCATAACCTGCTTTTGGCCCGTAAATATAGGCGCTGCAAAGTTAAAAATTCTGAGAGAAGACCCGCGTTAAATATACCTCGTATGGGCTAGGTGCGTTCTCGGCTGCACCCCCGTCTAACTTTCGTTGGTTTGCGCGGCAACGTAATGAATTGATATGTTATATTGGGACATTGGCACCCAGCCAAAGAAAATTTAAAATGACTCCCTATACTGCACTGGCAATTGGACATTCGGACCTTTTATCGTAATATTGCGTTATCTCGATGAAATGGGAATAACGAAGTCAGAACTTTTTAAGAAAAAGCAAAACCGGATAGCGACTCTGGCGAAGGCATTTGGTCATCCAGCGAGGGTTGCAATATTGGAATACATACTTTCGAACAAGTCTTGCATTACCAACGACCTGGTCCATGAACTTCCGTTATCTCAGTCAACCATTTCACAACACTTGAAAGAGCTGAAGCAAATTGGCCTTATCAAAGGGGAAATAGAGGGCCCGAAACTGAATTATTGCATCGACGAGCAGGTCTGGGAAGAGGCACGGGACATTTTCATCAACATGTTCTCGAAGTTTAACCCCAAAAATTGCTGTTGATTTTTTTAACCGACGTAAACGTAATATTGCGATAATACGATAGATATTCTATGGGAAAGGTAACAACAGGGTGGATGACCATCGAAGCAGAGCAATTCTTATTGCAACAAATCGCTACACATCAATTTTATGGACAACCTAACTGAAGCTATGTCAAACTCAAAAACACAAGTAGCCTTGCACAACAATCTTGATAAAACGGTTCGATCACTTGCAAACAATTTCAGTACGATATCGCCTGAAAGAAAGGAGATCTTAAAACAGGTAACCGATTTCGTCCGAGAAAAAGCAAAGAAGCATGAAAAAATAGAATTGATTTTTATCTGCACACACAACTCAAGAAGAAGCCACATCTCTCAGATATGGGCACAAGCCGCCGCAGCCTACTATGGTATTGAAAATGTGGCTAGTTATTCTGGTGGTACTGAGGCAACCGCGTTTAATCCACGTGCAGTAAAAGCAATGCAGGAAGCCGGCTTCAAGATCAATGCAACATCGGAAGGGACTAATCCTATTTACGAGGTTTCGTTCGCGGAGAACGCTGACCCGGTCATTACATTCTCGAAAAAATACGACTCAGCGTCAAATCCTCAAAAGGGATTCGCAGCCATAATGACTTGTTCACATGCTGACGAAAATTGCCCAGTCGTTTTTGGCATGGAAAAAAGAATATCCCTCCCCTACAATGATCCCAAGGATTTTGATGGCACACCGCAAGAAGCCGACAAGTACTCCGAGCGTGTAAAGGAAATTGGAACGGAAATATTCTACGCATTCTCACAAGTCAAACCATAAACGATGGCCGAACAGAAAAGACTAAGCTTTTTAGATCGCTACCTGACACTGTGGATATTCTTGGGAATGATCCTGGGTTTGACCTTAGGCAATGTTATGCCAGGAATAGAAGGTTTCCTAAACACTTTTAACGTTGGAACGACCAACATTCCCATCGCTATCGGCTTAATCATCATGATGTTTCCCCCGCTTGCAAAGGTTAGGTATGAACATTTGGGAAAGGTCTTTAAAAATGTAAGGGTGATCACTTTATCGCTAATGCTGAATTGGGTTATTGGCCCGATTCTCATGTTTGCTCTGGCTTTGATCTTTTTACACGACAAACCTGAATACATGGTTGGATTGATTCTGATAGGAATTGCCCGATGCATAGCCATGGTGTTGGTCTGGAACGACCTTGCAAAGGGAGACAAAGAATATGCAGCAGGATTAGTTGCCCTGAACAGCATTTTTCAAGTGCTATTTTATAGCCTGTTTGCGTGGCTCTTCATTACTGTGCTACCACCTTATTTCGGCATTCAAGGCTCCGTTGTAAACGTAAGCATGGGCGATGTTGCGAAAACTGTCTTCCTGTACCTGGGCGTCCCGTTTATCGCTGGTTTCTTATTCCGCTATTTCTTTAAAAACGCAAAAGGTGAAGAATGGTATCTTAAAAACGTGATTCCGAAAATCAGTCCTATTACTTTACTAGCGCTTTTGTTCACCATTGTAATTATGTTCAGTTACAAAGGGAAAATGATTCTTGATATCCCTTTTGATGTTGTCAGGATTGCTATTCCGCTTGTGATTTATTTTGTGATCATCTTTATCATGAGTTTCATTCTATCTAAGAAGCTTGGCGCAAACTATGAAGAAAACACCTCAGTGTCCTTTACAGCAACCGGTAACAATTTTGAATTAGCAATCGCGGTGGCTATTGGAGTTTTCGGGATAAACTCAGGCCAGGCTTTCGCGGGTGTAGTAGGACCTTTGATTGAAGTACCAGCGTTGATATTATTAGTAAATCTTGCATTCTGGTTTAGAAAAATACTGTATACGCCGAACATGGCATAGATGGAGGCCAATCATGTCATGCATACCCTTGGACAATTTCGACTGAAGGCCCCTACAACGTATGACTTACTGTACGCTATGGGGTTTTGCCACCTGTAAACCAACACGCCAATACGGAAGATTTGTTGGTGAAGCCACCGACAAAGGTGAGGAAACGAGTGCAAGCCCGTGAACGGCTCACGGGAATTTTTAGCGACTCGATATCCTATTGCTTGCAGAGTTCAGCGAGCATTTTATCAAGTTTCTGATTGGTATTTATATCGGTAGGCCACTTGAATTTCAGGTAATGCGGATTTATGATTTTTAACGTTTCGTTGATAACGACAGTGGGATGTATCAACAGACTTTGGCGCATGGCATCACGAGGTAACGTGTCGTGGTGATATTGACAGATCCCACACAACTCCTTTCTCCTGTGAAATATTTCCTCAAGCCCGAGTTCATACTCCATTAATTTGGAAAAATCTTTTGATGGTCCGAATTCCCAAGTCATGTCGCCGGACGCCCACAATCCTTTATAACCATCCTTAATCGCCTTATCAAGGAGATCTTCCAATTTACCCAGCATCACCCCTGAATCGAAATTTTTACCAGATGATACCGTATCGGAGGATAAGATCAGGCTGTCTTTCACGAGCTCTGCTATGTCACTGTCCATGGAAGCGAGGGTGGAGCGCATACCCGCGACCATAGGGGGACTGTTGAGATACAGGCAGCGATACCCTTCAACCAATTTAGTCTGCAGGGCTCTCGCTAACAATGAAAGTTTTTGAGATGGTGCGCCATTATAAATCAGACATTGGTGCCGAGATTCACTTCCGGGACTGTGCATGAGCGTCGAGTAGTCTGTCATAACGATGAACTGCTTTCTGGAGTTCTTTTAATTTTTACTTGTCAGTACCGCTTAGGACGACGCATAAGCGTTTGCGCTTCACCAGAATCAAAATACTGCAAATATGCACACGTCCCGGTGAGTGTTTCGCCCAATAAACTAACTGATCGCTGTTTTTCCACAGCATAAATATAACAAACCGAAAAAAATTGGCAATGGATCTGTAGATTCGGAAGTCAGCGATTAATTTTTTCATTGCTGGTAATGCTCGCCCATGATTTCACCAACAAGCACTCCAATGACTAGCCACTATTACCTATCTCAAGCTTTTAAGGCACTCAATTCATTTTGATTTATCTCCCACAAATGAAAAGCGCGACTGATTGGTTTGTTGATGAAGAACACCAACAAAGGCGAGCAAAGGCAAGCATCAAGCGCGCACGTTGGGTCCGGTATACCATACGACTATTTCCGACGGAACGTCGGGCAAACGTGCTACGTTCCGCAACGCCCTTGTTGGTGTTCTTCACCAACAAGCGCACGCACGTTAAGTCCTGCATAAAACAACAGCTTTTGGTTTTAATTACACACCTATACCGACAAGCCGATATTGCAGGTTTGTTGGTGAAGAACACCAACAAAGGCGGGCAAGGCGAGCGACAAGCGCGCACGTTGGGTCCGGTATACCATACGACTATTTCCGACGGAACGTCGGGCAAACGTGCTACGTTCCGCAACGCCCTTG